>JAAYNR010000050.1 GCA_012520735.1 Lentisphaerota bacterium
AAACCTGTTTTCCAAACGCGCAGCGTTTTTATTAAAACTGCGGGAGTCCATGCAAGTGCCAGATATGTTAAGAAAATAAGATTTCTATGCTGTATAACATTTGGTTACGGCTGTAAGCAGTTTTAGATGAATCACTTAAACTAAACCATTAAGGCAGTTTCAGCGAAACACGCCCTATCTGGGCCACAATGCGTTGCTACTCTGTCACATGAAGCCGTAGAAACAGTTGGTGATCTGTAGAAAATAGGATGTTGGTGACTACTCCGCCACTCCCCGGTAAATCGCTCAACCCCGGTAGTGGCAGCCATTGTGGTGTGGCCAATGATGTTGTGCCGTTGACCGTATACCACCGCCCCAAAACACTCGGCCAAACCAGTTTAAGCTCTGTACCATTCGCAACACGTGCCACCCCCGCCAAGCCCAGACGCAAAATACTCTCCTTATCTGTAGCATCAGTCCCCGCGACCTCCTCGGCGGCATTGTTATGACCATCACCGTCAAAATCACCCTCAGGATCAAGCACCATAACTGTTGCACTCAATATCACACTAGCATTACCAACTTTATCAACCGCATAAAGCCATACACTATTTTCGCTGTCGAGTGCCACCGCATCAAATAGTCCGCTCTCCGCCGTTGTGTAGTGTGGCACACCGGCACCACCAACGGCAAAAGGTATCAGGTAATAACCGGCCAACCCCGAGTGTCTATCGCTGAAACCTCCCCAATGTGCCCCAATTTGTGATCCAACCATGTAGTCACCAAACTTGCTCTTAGTCACCTCCAGATAAGCAGCACCAGCCTGGGGCGGTTCAGTGTCGATGCAGTAGGGTCCCAGCTTCACCACTGCCGAGGCATTACCAAACCGATCAAGTGCCTCAACCGCAAACCAAATATTCGAACCGTCAGGTGCCGTTGCAGTCGCACCGGTAGCACTATAGCGCGTAGTGTCATCAAGCTCTCCATCAATACCCGGCCACACCTGCCAACGGTAGCTAATGTCGCCCACTCCCATACCATCACTTGCGGCACTCCATGTTGCCGCCAGTACCCCTACTCGCGACCACACCCCTGTAGTATGAGAAGATATCTCCACCGCACCAGGAGCTGAAGGTGCTTCGTTGTCGATCATAAATGGTGCTGTCTCTATATACGGTGAGACAAAGTACGGACTCAACGCCCGCGCCCGTACTACCGCCCCCGACACCAATAACGGCAAAGGCGGTGTGCTCTCTCTGGTCTCCCACCCCAGCTCCAACCTGTTAGTTACAATCTCCCCGATATCATTTTGTGTCGCAATTCCATTAACAGCATTGCTGTTGGTCGTTAATAACGGCTCACCAATAAGCGTATGAGCATCTGCCGGTGTTACAGCTTGCCAACTACCACCGCCATCCAGCGAAAACTCTGCCTCTACTGTCAGTGTCTCGCCATCGCGCTCGCTCACTACCGCTGTAATTGTAACCACCCCTTCACCATTGGTGCTGCTCTGGCAGGCCGTTAAAAAGTCCAACCGAGGTAGGTCGCGTATTTTAAACTCAACATCACTGTAGATATTTGGCCGTACTGGGTCGTTAGAGACCAAGTGAAGCGAGGCCAACCCCTCTCTCCCGCTCATAGCATCGCCTATCAGGTAAGTCGGTATCACTACCCCACGCTCTGCTATCACAGCCCCGGCCGACGCACCACAAACCAGCCACGCCGGCCACTGCAGGTCGGCTATCGGACCCACTCGGATGTCGTCGATATACCACCCCTCACCGTCGGTGTTGTTATCGCCACCATAAATGAAGCGGAAGCAAACACGCTGCCCAGCAAACATGTTAAGCGGAAAGTGTGCCTCACGCCACCCCTCACTGCCATCGCCTGATAAACACGGTGTGCCGTCGTCCCACGGTGAATATTTCCAGCCGGCAAGGAGGTGTGTATATGATCCATCGAGCTGTACAAAGCTCGCACCATCATTTGTCGAAACCTCCACGATCCCCGCATCAAAGGCCCATCCTTCCTGTCGCGTGTCGATCTCTCCGGCAATCCAGTACTTAAAGAAAAGTGTCGCACCACTCCCCAACTCATACGGTGCCGATACCAACCCCGCATATACCGGCGGACCGGACGATTTCCCATTAGATACTGCCCTACCATGGAAAGCATACGGTGCAGAATAGAAACGATTAGTGGTGATACTCCACGGCTGTTCAAAGGCGTTGGTCACCCACAAGCTCGGTTCTACCGCTACTCGCTCAACCTCCCCCATACTCAACTGCCACACCAGCGCCGCATTGCCGCTGTTGGTCAAAATCAGCTCACTATCCCCATTGCCACCGCCCAACACAGCCACTGTCAAACCATCTTCCGGTGTAAGATATGCCAGAGGATAAATCATCGTTACGGTGTGCGGCCCGTGCTCGGCCACATAACCGGCCGGATCGCTGGCTATCAACTTATACTCAATAATATCACCCGGCATCGATGACACATTGATCGTAGTGCTGTATTGCGCTACGTCTCCTTCGACCAGTTCCAGCGCATTGGTATGCCACTCTGCTCCGTTATGTCGCCATAGCAATATAGCCGTCTCAACAAGGTACGAATCTGTTATCACAGCCTCGATAAGATAAGGCGGTGGAGCCGACTGTACCGACACCAGCGGTGTATGGTCAATCAGTGGTGCTGCTGGCACTGAACTCTCATCTAACGGGTCTGTGCGGTCGGCATACTCCTCAGCCAGTGTAAAACCATCATTATCAAAATCACTCGCCGGATCCAACCCCGACTCCCCAAAGTAGTAATACTCCCACCAGTCGGGGATGCCGTTACCATCACTATCTTGATCAATGGGCAAATAGTGTGCATATGCTATATGTGACACCGACATATCGATCTCTGTCACCGGATTTATTATTACCGCCGGTGCCGCCGGTTGCCGCTCACCATCCAGGTACCAACCACAGAAAACCATCCGTTTGTTACGATATAATCGATTGACTGGTGCCGTCTCCAATGTAACCACACTGTTGGTCGTATACCAAATCACCTGCTGCAAAATTGACGGCACATTTGAAGTATATTGCAACGAGTGCTCGTTACACCACTGCCACCGTAATTCCGATGCCGTATCGAGCGTGAACTTCACCTCGCCTGTCTCGTCCGGTGTCATAATTTCGCCATTTAGAACAGCCCCTGTCAATGCTCGGCTCAACGCCGCCGACTCCACCACGCGTTGCGGTGCACTCGCCCGCACCACTACCCCCGACGCAATAGTATGGCTCCCGTAAGTCGGCTCCACGACCCCCCATTCGGACGGTTCAGCCCCCACCTCAAGCGTCACTGGCGGTGTAATAGAAAACTCATGCCACCCCTCGCCCGGCCACTCGCCCCACACTCCGGCCACAGTACCCGCCCCAAGCATATACCCTACCTTTGCCCCCATCGGCTGTGGAGCTATCTCACTCACATACCACCCCGGAGATACAAGCGTCAGTATATTGGTATTAACCATACCCGGCTCTACATCACTCTGCCAAACCATCATTGGCGTTTTAGCATCAATTAGCCCTGACGGTCCTAACCTTACCTCAACCGCATAAGGGGAGTCGGTTAGATAACTATTCTCCAACCCCTCATGTTCAAATTCAGGCGGATGATGGAGTAAAACAGCCGCAAATGGTGTCGCCGGATCCCCAAACAGGTTAATGGTGTAATAACACCACCTGAAGACATTACCCGCCACCGGATCTACCAAATGCCGCAACCGCTCCTTCGCTAGCGCATTAGCCTGCCCTAATGTGTGCGCCTCGCCACTGAAAATTGTATCCCAGAAAGTTCGTTGAAACCGTTGCGACGGCCCATCATGATTACCCAGATAACCCCACCCCGAGCGTGAGTTCATAATAGCTGCAAAAGCCGCCTGAGGGGCTGTTACGTAGTGTTCAGCAAAACAACGCACACTAGTATCATACCACCCCGAGTCACACGCTTGTGAATAGGTAAAATTCGGCACGCTGTTAGTCAGCCCCAATATCCTCTGCTCATCTGCAGACGTGCTGACATTTATTTTTAAACACCACTGCCTGGCTCCATGCCCCAAATGGTTAAACACATGGAAGTCCTGATTCAACAGACTGAACATATGAGCCTTGTCCCACGTATACGACGGCGTATCGTTCAATACCACCGCACTGCTGAAATTTGTTCCGTTATTTTCATTCTCAATCCCCAGTGTTGCAAAGCCCGACGCCTCCGACCCATAACGTATATCCGCCAAAGCCAAATCAGAATACTCTGAGTCACCACCAAACCCCAGATGCTCACCAAGATAACCGACCTTCTGCAATTTCGCAGCCGGCAAAGACTCATACGTCAGCGTCTTACGTACCATCCGCTCCAACTCTGTTACCGTCCTGACAGGAAAACGTCCCACGTAAACCTCTGCAACCAGATCCACATCCCCACCATTCAAACCATCTTTCAACTCGCCAAAAATACCATTGCCATCATCATCGTAATCACCATCAAGACAACCATAATAGATCCCATCAGCCCCAATATTAGCCTGATTATCAGAGAACCTGACATAGAGCTGACGCGTCGGCACCAGATCTGTCCTCCCCACCAGCAGCAGATACCGCGTATGCCAGTTA
>JAAYNR010000290.1 GCA_012520735.1 Lentisphaerota bacterium
CAAAAAAAACAAGAAGTTCAAACAGCTATCTTCATAAGTTGTTGCGTTGAAGCGGCTAAGGCAGCATTGAGAGTCGTCGTCAACTCTCTTCCTTTTAAAATCTGTTTTTCAAACGCGCAGCGTTTTTATTAAAACTGCGGGAGTCCATGCAAGTGCCAGATATGTTAAGGGAACAAGATTTCTATGCTGTACAACATTTGGTTACGGCTGTAAGCAGTTTTAGAGGTTAAAAACCCTTATAAGAAACCATAAGCACCCGGATAGCAGTATAACAAAACACTACCTCCATTTTGCCGGGGGAAATTCACCTCAGAGAACACAAAAAAAAGCCGCAATAAGGAAAAAGTTATGCACAATTTAATCACCCTTATGTAAATAGACTATTCACGATTGGCGTTTATAGTACTTTATGCGTAAGTTGTTGCAAGGCAAGCACTTACAAATGATGGTGATCGTATGCAATTTTTTTCTATTTGGTCAAGCATCTAATGTCTACTATTTATCAACTAGTTATTAACAACTACCTTACGAGTGCCAGATATGTTAAGGAAATAAGATTTCTATACTGCACAACACTTGGTCACGGCTGCAAGCAGTTTTAGTTGTTAATCGTTGAATACCAATCACTTACCCACACAAAACCGGGAGAAAATGGTGTCGAGCAGGTCATTACTGTAAACACGGCCGGTGATACGGCCCAATGCCTCAGCACCCTGGCGTAACGATGCAGCGGCTATAACCATGGTGAGTGAGGTTGCTAGGTTTAACTGAGCCTCGTTAAGAGCTGTGAGGGCGATGTTCAGCTCCTGATAGTGACGTTCGCTCACTGTAACCCCTTGATTCTCAGAGCCGCTTATAGTCTTGATAATATTGTCCAGAGATTTAAACAAGCCGCTAAGTCCCTCACTGGAGAGGGTGTTGCACTCGGCAGTCGCCAATGTTGTTGTAGTTTGGTCTACAAGTTTCTGTGCCAGAGAACCATTGAAATCAGAGTGATCCGACTTGTTTATCAGCAGGATTGTCCGCTGCGGAGGGAGAGTACGCAGCATATCGCGGTCAAATTGATCGACCTCTGCTGTGCCATCGACCACATAGAGGATGATATCGGCTACTTGCAGCACCTGTTGTGTTCTGGCAACGCCCGCCTGCTCAGCCTCTCCCGGTGCATTACGGATACCGGCGGTATCGGTAAGCCGCAACGGGATGCCCTTAAAACTGAAACTCTCTTCAATCGTGTCGCGCGTAGTACCGGGTACAGATGTAACGATGGCACGTGGCATCTCAAGCATGGCGTTCAACAATGAGGACTTACCGGCATTTACTTTGCCGGCAATAACCACCAGAAGGCCTTTACGCAATAAGGCGCCTTCGGCTCTGGTTTGACAGAGCTTGCTCATTTTAGCAGTAATTGAGGTTAAAGCTATGTGTGCGTTATCGAGAAAAGATTCAGGCAATTCCCCTTCGTCGAAGTCGAGCATCGCTTCGATATCGGCACAGATCACGATCAGTTCGTTGTAAAGTCTCTCTATATGGTGCCGCAGTGCCCCTTGCGCCTGTTCATGGGCGGCACGGGCGGCACGAGCCGTTTGAGCCTGTATAAGGTCGATAACCGCCTCAGCCTGGGTTAGATCAAGACGCCCATTGAGAAAAGCGCGCCGTGTAAACTCACCGGCTGCTGCCGGAGTAGCGCCGGCAGCAAAAACAGCCTCGAGAAGTCTGCCTGAGACAACGTCGCCGCCATGTCCCTGAAGTTCAACCACATCCTCACCGGTAAAGCTCCCCGGGCCACGGAAAATTAAAACAACACCGTTATCTATTGATTCACCTGTTTCGGGGTCAACAAACTCAGCATAGAAAAAACACCCTCTCGGAACATCAGTAATTATGCGACGGCTTTTGACAACACGGGTCGCTATTTTCAGAGCCTCCGACCCGGAAATACGGATAATTGCCACACCGGCGGCTCCGGCGGCTGTAGCAATAGCGGCTATTGTTCCGGTAAACAACTCCATAGAATATTATGCGACACTCCTCTCTAGTTCAGCAGATCTTAAAATTAACACAGGATCAGCTCTCCCGCAGCTTAAAGAGAGGAGAGCCCAACTTAATAGTTTATCATCGGGGGGTACCGGCAAGGATACCAAGATATGGCAGCGACTGTTCAGGTTGCCAGGGGGCTGGCTCCTGCAGAGGAGTCAGCAGCGTCCATGCGAGGCGGGGTTTACGACCCGACCACACCAGATCGACAGGAGCGGCATCGGTATTGCCATTAAGTACGGCGATACGTTGCCGGCTCCCTTCACCAAGATGGGTGACAAACTGATGCGGCCCACCACGTGATAGCGGCGAGCCAAAGTTATCGGCTGCCAGATAGCGGATCAGGCGCTGGGCGATATCACGGCGCTGGTAGCAGGGGGCAAGAGCAGCGGGATTCGGTGCGGCATGGACAGCCACCCGACCACCCAGGCGGTTTTCGAAGAGTGTCCAACCGGGTCCCAGAGTGGTGCCGTCGGCGCATAGGATACGGCTCCAGATTGTCGCCTGACGCGACGGAGTGAGGCGTGCCATAGCTGTGGCAAAATTGGCGTTTATAAAAAATCCGCGGGGAACTCCACAGGCAGGGTCGACACACTCCTCAACATTGTAGTTAAGCTCTTCACGGTTAAATACTTCTACCTTGGAGAGGCCTATAAGACGACCAAAACCGCGCTGTATCAGGATATCGGCGGCGATGGCATCGAGCATGAGGCCACCTTTCAAGAACTCCTTGAGTTCGCTATCGTCGAAAGCCCAAGCCAACGGCCCGAAAATAGTGTTTACCGCCTGAGGGCGCATAGCTACGGGGATACCGTATTGGAGACAAAAACGCCCAGCCTGGAACGGCGTGGCCTGATTATAGGCGTAGAGCGAGTGCTCTTCTTTGGTAAAGCGGAGATGGTTGGCGGCATCGGGTTTATACGGTATACCAACGCCATGGGTGGTGAGACCCTGCGGGAAGTTGGCAGCCAGCCACTCGAGCCCGGGGCGCGATTTTTCAAGCAATTGCCAGACTTGCGGCTCGCATGAGGCGGGATTGGCACTGAAAGGGAAGAGATCAAGCAGCAATGCATCAGAGCCGTGCACCTGACAGATAGCCATCTCCGACCAAGTTTGGGTATCTGACTTAATCCAATTAGTAAAGGGACAATTCTCTATCTCCGGGGCAACTTCGCAATTAGCAGGACGGAAGTTTTTCTGCAAATCGAGCATCTGCAATGACCATGTTTTATTATGGCCCGGTTCTTCAGCATAAGGAGCAAAATGCGGACGATGGGCTACGGCACCATTAACAGTAAAGGCATCAAAAATAGAGTCCCAGCGGCGTCCTTCAGCACTGTGAATCTCAGCACTGGAGGTCATCATTCCCAGCCGTGTAGCCCCGCCTGAGGCCTCTGTAACAGCTTTGGTGAGTATGGAGGCGATTTCGAGCTGCAGCTCGCGCCAAGTGGCAAACCAGAGCGCACGCCAGGGGTGGGGTTCACCGGGTTTAAGAAGAGCGGCAACTACCTCTTCCCTGGTAGCGGGGTGGCCTATTTTAGCAGCAAAGCGATCTAGCACCGGTTGCTCAAACCCGCCACCCCAGGTGAGAGGTTCATGGTTATGGAAGCGGAAGTCGTCTTCAATCCAGATAACACGGAACCCTAACGTGGCAAAACGGGCATATTCAGCAGCCAAGTGTTGCTGAAAGAGAGGGTCAGCGAGTGAAGCGCAAGCTTTAGAGACCTCGCCAAGGGGAGAAACGAGCGGGATAAACTTGCGATCGTGAGGAAAATTTCGTCCGCGATCACAATGGAGGCTGGTCATCCAGGGGTTGAGGCTGGTGGCGATACCGGCTTTATCGAGTATTTTCTTAGCTGTTGCCACGGCATTAAACCAGCGATCCTGATCGGCACTGCTGAGCAGACCGTTATTCCAATCTTCGGCACCATAAAATATAACTACCTCTTCAATGCCATAGCGGCGGCAATGTTTGACCAGTTCGCGGGCATCGGCAGCGACCCGGGGGCCAGGATAAAACTGAAAACGGAGATGATAGCGGAGAGGGCGGGCGGTAGTGGTATTGCTGGTAACTGCATTCATAAGAGGCTCCTGTTTGATATTTAATTAATAGAGATAAAAACCACAAATAGGTATCACTGACACCCTTAACGCAGGGTGTCAGTGATACTTTCAGCATAAGAGCAGGCTGACAACAGAATCATATGAAGTCGATCTCTTTAAATGATGCATGGAGACCACCCTGCATAGTGGTGACCCAAACCTCACCGGGGCGGTATTCGAGAGTGCGTGGGTAGGCGAGATAACCATTACGATCATCGATACGGGCGATAACCACTGGATCGGAGAAGGTTTTTCCTTCATCTTCCGAGAAGGCCATAGAGAGTTCGGAGCGGTGGTTACTGACTGGAACTTCAGACCAGTTGCAGTCACCGCCGCGTAGCGGGAAAGAGGTTTCGCCTTCGGGGTAGGGGCGATTCCAGAGCAGCATCAGCCGACCACTGGTGAGGCGAGTCAGAAGACCGGGTGAGCTAGCAGTGGCGATAGTTGAAGGGGTGATATCGCGCCAGGTGAGCCCGCCATCATGCGAGAAGGCCTGCCAAAAATAGCCCCAGTTAGTACGCAGCAACATCCAGACGCGACCATCGGCCAGTTCAGTTATGGTTGCTTCGGAGACTCCGCCGTGATGCCCGACACCTCCGAGATCGATAGTTTGCGCATTGCGCCAGGTGACACCGTCGTCGTCTGAGACATAACTCACCACAGAGTGGCGTCCTGGGTTGTGGAGCATCTTCATAGAAGAGAGCACCAGACGTCCACTACTAAGCTCGATCATATCACGCACTTCACCTGTCCAGTCATCATGCAGCGTTTGGAGATCGATCCAGGTAGAGGCACCATCCGTTGAACGCATCACCATCTGCGGAATTACAGCCCGGGAGTGGGTATCATGGAGTTCATTATCCCAATCCCATCCCATAATCTCATTGTAATTCATATAAGCGACAACCACTGTCCCCTTCTTGGTTACAGCCATACTCATCTCAGGGCTTGGTTTAGGGATTTTAGTCCGCTCGGCGCGTGGAAAAGAGAGGTGTGTTTCCCAGGTCAGGCCACCATCGTGGCTGCGGTGCGTATCGTAGCCATCAACGGCGACAATCGTGTTATTGGGGAGGAGCCCCAAAGGGCGATTCCAGACAAACGGTAGCCAGTTGAGTTTAGGGTGGAGGTGAAGGTTTGCGAAGTTAGCGTCGTTATGTGTTTTTGGTCCGGTCATGATAGCACTCCTTTTTTGTTGTAGTTAAAATTCAGCTCATAAAGGAGGTAAGGGTAGCCTCGATGCGACTACGCCACGAAGTGAGAATTTCGGGGGTAGAGGCCTCGACGACCAACCTCAGGTATGGTTCAGTATTAGAGGGGCGGATATTAAACCACCACTCCTTAAACTCCAGACGGATACCGTCAAAATCATACTCTGCCAAAGGTGTCTCGCTGGCGCGGGACAGAGCTGCCACAGCAGTCATCGCTTCATCTTTCTTTTCAATATGGTAATTTACCTCGCCGCTGGTAGCATAGCGGCGCAATGGAGCGGTGAGGTCGCTGAAGGTTTTGCCATCGCGGTGAGCAGTTGCCAGTTCACCCAGCATAATGAGAGCGGCAAGTTCTCCCGAATCACAACAATGGAAATCGCGAAAATAGTAGTGTCCCGCCAGTTCACCACCACATACTGCACCACTCTCACGCAGCAGCACTTTGGCAAATGCGTGGCCGACACGCCCGATTACCGGTTCAGCACCGGCAGCACGCAGTGCTTCGATCGCCCCGCGTGACGTACGGATATCGTGGATCACTTTGGCACCCGGTTCGCTCCGCAGAAAAGGGGCCGCTATAAGCGGTATCAGCAAGTCGGGCTGGATAAACTCACCACGTTCATCGATAAACATGACACGGTCGGCATCGCCGTCAAAAATTACACCACCGGCCAGTCTCTCCTTTTTAACCAACTCGATAAGTTGGGCACAATTGGCAACCTCAAGTGGATTAGGTGGATGCCCCGGGAAAGTCCCGTCAAGTGTATCATTAATATAGAGAGCGTTACTGCCGAAGAGATCATGTGCAAATAGTGCAGCCATGCCGTTTGAGCAGTCGATCCCAAAACGAAGCCCATTTAAGTCGGGCTGCCAGCGGCGTAGAAAAGCGACAAAATTGGCAACTTTTTCACTCTCCTGGCAAACTCCCGCTTCAGATGCCAATGGTGGTAAATTGCCGCTGAGAACACGCCGTTCCAGCTCATCCAGTCCACTGTGATAACCCACCGGCAGAGAGCCGCGGCGTGATATTTTCAAGCCATTATGACTGGGCGGGTTATGCGAAGCTGTAATCTGCACAGAGGCATCGTAATCACCATCGGCGGTGAAATGGTAGACCATAGGGGTAGTGGCCAAACCGATATCGTCGACATCGCAACCGGAATCAGTTAAACCACGTACCAGAGCATCACGTGCTTCGGGTGAAGAGAGGCGGGCATCACGGCCAACCAAGACCCGTTTTGCATCCAACAACTCCGGCAAGTGGCGGCCTATACGATATACAAGGTCTACATTAAGATCCCTATTCCACATACCGCGGATATCATACGCTTTAAAAGCTCCCATACTGTCTCCTTTACTACAGAGGTGTTTTAGTCGAGAATTAATAGAATACCACCGCTACCGCTACCACTTGCATCGCCTATTTTTTGGAATAAGGCACCCGCCTGCTCAGTAAAATTTGTTTTACCCGAAAAAGCCTGCACCAGTTCCTGACGTTGTCGGGCCACTTCGCTGCGCCGCGCCGCCTCGCTCTTACTATGTTGTGTAGCCATCCACAAGCCACCCAGCAGACAGCCGAGCAGCAGACAACAGGCACAAGCGAGAAAAGTGGTTCCTAAACGGATACGTACCGTCCTTTCACTGGCACGCCGCCAACTGGCCTCAACCCTCCACCGTTCACGCTCCGCAGCAAGACGCTCCCGTTCCAGTAACATCCGCTCACGTTCCAGCTCTATTTTCTCCCGTTCAATCTCCATCTCAGCATGACTCAACGGCTGGTCACTACTATCGATCACTATTTTGTTGGAACCTTCCATACACTCTCCCCTTTAAGTCAGATAAGCGATATTCGCTGGAGTTGCCAACAAGGTAACCCGAAGTGAAAAAAAATTCAAGAGTAGATAGAGATCCCAAAACTGCGGAAGATTTTGTGCTGCCACTTCACATGCGCTTCCTCTTGCACAGGTAGGGACGGCTCTCCGCAGCCGTCCGCGGCGGTCTCGGAGAGACACGCCCTACCTTGTGGCGACAGACCTGCCGCCATCTTCATCACATCAATCATTGAGTGCCATCGTCCAATGGAGGGCGAATCGCCTGATGAGCCGCTGGCGCAAGGGTTTGCGCATGAAAAGAGGCAGAGGTGTGTGACAACTCCCGCAAAATGGGGGAGATCGGGTGCGCTTCACAATAGTGGATACGCACCCGATAATAAGCGGCCAATATTAATAATTCAGATTAGCCTTACTCTTCCCAGCCGGCAGGGCGCTGTGGCAGAGGTGTATCTTTACGACCTTCATTTGCACCACGCTGACCACGCTGAGCAGCACGATCACCGCGCGGGCCACGCTCACCACGCTGCATATTACGCTCACCGCGCTGCATATTACGCTCACCGCGCTGACCTGGTCCGCCTTCGCCCTGACGTGCTTCAGCGTTACGGCGCTGTTGCCCCCGCTGACGCATCTGCTCAATACGTTGTCTGGAGACTTCACCGGCCTGACGAATCTGTTCCGCTGTCAATGTATCGCGGATCACCAGCAAACGCTCCGTCTGCAACTTAGCCTGTTCAGTACGCAAAGCACCGATTTTATCGACCAGTAACATCAGATCATCTGTAGCCAGATCTTTATCTGCCATCACTTTAGCCGCCAGTGCCGCCTGTTCAAGCGAAGCCACGCGGAGCTCTTCATTTAACTTTATCTGACGCTCGCTAAGCTCCTTGGCAGCCTTTTTCAGGGCATCTTTCTGCTCTGCGCTTAATTTCAGGGTATCTGCCATCTCAGTGTCGTTATAGAGGCGCAATAACATCAGATTTTCATCAAATGCTATATTGCGCATACCGCCATCGGCATCAGGCCGACGCTGTTGCCGCTCTTCAGCGCGCTTATTAACCTGAGTTTCAGGTGCTGCGGCTGGAGCTTCCTGAGCCATAACACTCAAAACCCCAACCATACTGATTACTATTGCGAATTGGACTGTTTTCATGATTTTTACCCCTTTTTTTAATAATAAACCTCTCTGACCACTGTTTGGTCACTCTTTTTACAACGGATTAAGGGGGGATTTTATTGTAATTTAATGCAAAAGATATTTAGGCCTGTTGATAACATGTAAATACTCCAATTTTAATAGACTTTAATAATCTCCCCCTTTTGCCTCATAACTAACTGATAATCAATGAGTTATCTATTAAAACCGAGATGTTAACAACTTGTTGATAAGCTGTTCACTAATTGAACACTCTTTATCCTTGTTAAAACACCCCATTTTAGTGTGATATGGTTATATATTTTTAAAGCGCTTTTTGGATTTTGATTAACATGGATGCGACGACAATTTGGACTAAAGCTTGTGGTGAAATATCCCAAGAGATAACAAAAGGACAATTTGATACCTGGCTGGCGACTTTAAAACCGATTGGCCTGGAACAAAACACCTTGCTGCTTGGTGTTGACAACGACTACAAGCAGAATTGGATTGAAGAGAATTACCGGGATGTCATTGCCGATGCCCTACGCAATGCCGCTGGCGGTGAACCGGTTCCCTTCCGCTTTGTAATTTTTGAAAACAACGATCTGCCCCTCTTTGATTATGCCAACGAGACTGTAGAGGCTGATTCAGCAGATAAAAAACCTGGTAAACTTAAAAATGGCCAAAAAAAACAGTTGGCTGCCAATTTAGACCCGCTTTTCACCTTTGAAGAGTACGTCATAGGCCCGTCAAACAGTTTTGCTCATGCAGCGGCATCAGCGGTGGCTCAAGCACCAGGGCGCACTTACAACCCCCTCTTTATCTATGGGCAGACTGGTTTGGGTAAAACCCACCTGATCATGGCCATTGGTCACAGAGCAGTGCAAAACAACCCTGCCACACAAGTCGCCTATGTCACCTCTGAAGCTCTACTCAACGAATTTATTCAATCAATTGCCGATAACACCACGCTGCAATTTCGCGACCGCTACCGTAAAGTCGATATCCTACTAGTTGATGACATCCACTTTTTAGCCGGTCGAAAAGGTTTGCAAGAGGAGTTTTTCCACTGTTTTAACGATCTCCATATGAAAGGCAAACAGATCGTTATGACCAGCGACCGCCCAGCGCGAGAGATCGATGGCTTAGAACAACGACTAGTATCACGCTTTGAGTCTGGTCTGGTGACCGAACTTGAAAGCCCCGACTTTGAGACTAGGTTGGCAATCCTACGTTATAAACAAACCCCAACCCGAGTAACCCTCTCCGATGCCTGCCTAACGTTTATCGCTGAGAACATCACCTCAAACGTCCGTACCCTACAAGGTGCCTTATTAAGGGTACAAACTTTTGCCAATCTCTCCGAACAGCCACCAACAATCGACAATCTCCGTAACCTCCTTAAGGATGTACTAGCCAAAGAGATCGAGGCTGATCTCACCTCTGATGAGATACAACGGGTAGTGGCCGACCATTTTGACCTGCGTCTTACCGATATGTCGAGTAAACGAAGACCACGCTCTGTAGCATTACCGCGTCAGGTAGCGATGGTTTTGTGTCGTAAACTCACCCGTGCTTCACTCACCGAGATAGCAGACTCATTCAATAAAACTCACGCCACAGTGGTACACGCCTGCAAAATGATAAAATTTGTGATGGAGACCGACCGCGATATGGCCGAACAAATCAACGCTATCATCCGCAAATTGGGGCGTGATCCAAGTGAAATTGAGTTTTAAGCCACCCAAAAACCCTGTTCACAACCTTATGATAACATTATAAAAACCTGTTTTTAACCTTTAAACAAACCTTTGTTTATGAACACACAGCCGATAAACATTAAAATTACAAACAACTTTATTCAACTTACAAACACCCTTTCACCAACCTTACAAATGGTGCAAGTGATTGCAATACAAAGAGTTACGTCATTATTAACAGCTTTTCAATTCTCTAATATTAGTATTGATTTTAATTAATATAATACTATACTATTAGACGAATCTAACGCGCAAAGGAGAAAACGATGAAATTCTCGATTACACGATCCAAACTATTAGAGTGTTTACAAAAAGTACAAAATGTAACCAGCAGCAAGAATACTCTGCAAATTCTCTCTAATGCCATGATTAAGGCAGAAGAGGGAAAATTGTTTATTACTACTACTGACCTCGACATGTCAGTGCGCAGTTCGGTTGAGGCCGATATAACTGTACCAGGTGCTACCACTTTGCCGGTGCGTCGTTTAGCCGGCATTGTTAAAGAGCTTCCGGAAGGTGTTATCTCTTTTGAGATTGACGATAAAGATACCGCTGCCATCACTTGCGGTGCTTCATCCTACCGCATTCACGGTCTTCCTGTAAGTGATTTTCCTCCTATTCCAGAGGCTGAAGGGAGTAAATGTTATCGTCTCGACCAGGGGGCGTTTCGTGAGATGCTGCGCAAAACCACCTACGCTGCATCGCTTGACGAGACACGTCCGGTTCTTAACGGCGCACTGCTTGCGTTTAAAGAGGGTAAACTCACTACTGTGGCTACTGATGGTCGGCGTTTGGCATTGGTAGAGCATGAAGTTGAGTTTCCACAGGAGAACGACATTGAGCTTATTCTGCCGACCAAAGCTGTGAATGGTCTCACTCATATTCTTGGCAATGATGGTGATTTACGTGTTTTTGCACAGAAAAACCAGCTTGTATTTGAGTTTGAAGACACCATGATGTGTACTAAACTGATTGATGGTGTTTATCCTAACTATCGACAGGTGATCCCTTCCGGTTGTGAAGAACGAGTCACTATTGAACGCGAATTGCTGTTGTCAGCGCTGCGTCGGGTAAGTACAATTGCCGATAATAAATCAAATTCGGCCAAACTCACTTTTTCCGAAAATCAGTTAGAGATTATCAGCAATAGCCCTGATATTGGTGAAGGGCGTGAACTTTTACCGATAAAATATGCGGGTAAAACGATTAGTGCCATCTTTAACCCTGAGTATATCATGGATCCATTGCGTAATCTCGACTCCGACAATGTTATTTTTGAATTAAACGACGGTAACAGTCCGGCGCTGTTAAAATGTGACATCCCCTTTCTTTATGTTTTAATGCCACTCCGTTTTTAGTTTAATTTTGTCCTTGCCATCAGGGGTAATTATTTGTTAAATTACCCCTTCTTTTTTAAAAAGGTGTATTTATGAAGAAGGAAATCCATCCCAACTATGCAGAAGCGACTATCTCTTGCGCTTGCGGCCATGTTTCAAAGACACGGTCGACAGTGAAAGAGATGAGTGTTAATACCTGCGCAAGCTGCCATCCCTTTTATACCGGACAGCAGACCATGCTCGACACAGAAGGACGTGTCGATATGTTCCGTAGGCGCTACGGCACAAAAAAATAGCTACGCATAAAGTTTAAACGGGTCGGATTGCCCAGCCGCCAAGAGCGGTGCGCATCCGGCCCGTTTTCTTTAATATTATGATTGAGTTAAGTCACATTGAACGTCGTTTACAAAGGCTGAACACTCTAGAAGAGGAGTTAGCCGATCCTGCCGTTCTCAGTAACAATGCGCGCCTGAAAACTGTCATGCGTGAGCACACCTCTTTAAAACGGTTACAAGAGGCGTTAGTAGCTTACGATACCTGTCTAAAAGAGTGCTCTACACTCCGTGAGATGGTTTCAGACTCTGCTGCTGATGATGAAATGTGCACACTGGCACAGGCTGAATTAATTGAATGTGAAGCTCAATTGCCAGAGTTCGAACATCAATTATTGCTGGCAATGCTACCTGAAGATCCGGCAGATAATCGCAATGCCCTATTTGAGATACGTGCCGGCACGGGTGGCGATGAAGCAACTATATTTGCTTCAGACCTATTTCGTATGTATTCACGCACCGCTGAAGAGAAAGGCCTGAAAATATCATTGATAGACTCTAGCACCAACGAAATTGGTGGGTATAAAGAGATTTTATTCACGGTTGTTGGTGAAAATGCCTATAAAATGTTCCGTTATGAGAGTGGCGGCCATAGGGTACAGCGGGTACCTTTAACCGAATCACAGGGTCGTATTCATACCTCCGCTGCTACAGTGGCGGTTTTTCCTGAAGTTGACGAAGAAGACGATATCGACATTCCGGTTGATGATTTACGAATCGACATATTTTGCGCTAGTGGACATGGAGGTCAGGGGGTTAACACTACATATTCGGCGATTCGCATTACACACTTACCTACAGGTTTGGTAGCGCAATGTCAGGATGAGCGATCACAACATCGTAACAAAGAGAAAGCTTTAAACGTACTCAAGGCTCGTTTACTCGATTTACGCCGACAGGAAGAAGAGTCCAAATTAGGGCAAACACGGCGCGATATGATCGGATCGGGTGATCGCAGTCAACGCATCCGCACTTACAATTTTCCGCAAAACCGCATGACCGACCACCGCATTGGCCTCACCCTCTACAACCTTGACCGCATGATGGATGGTGATATGGACGAACTGCTCGAGACCTTGCAGCAACACTCCATCAATGAGCGGCTGGCGGCGGCGGCGTTAACTTAGTAGCTATTGTATAATTATCACCGAAGCAGGTTGAGTATAGCGCAGGTCGGTGACAAAGACATTGTTGCCGTTAATATTATAATGGGTCTGGCAGCGGTAATTATCAGCAATTAATTCGCGCTTGAACGGTGTATTCTCAATTGGTCCTGAGTTGGCAGTAATGATGAAGTTTGTGTAGTTTTTCGGTGGAAGATAATGTTTAGATACATTAAGCGCGAGATTACCATCAACAAAAGCGGCACCAGTGCCGGTAACAGATATCATACCGTTATTGGTGGTGTTGATGGTGGTCATCAGTGTGGCCTCCGGCGACATCAGGAAGCTGGCATTATTGCCCGATAGCGTGATTTTGTTAGTGTGCAGGTTGAGTGTGCCAGCGTCGAAATTGATGTTCTGGCCACTGCCACCAAAGGTGAAATTGTTATCTATCAAACATTGACCGCCAGTTTTATTAATAAACAGCGGTAATTCCATAAGCTTTTCGGCTCCGGCTGCGGTACGCAATATTTGATCATTATCTCCGGTCAACAACAAAAAACTGTTATCTGTGGCCTTAAAGACAGATCCTTGGCTATTATAAGATATGTTTAGGTTGCCATATAAATGGATAAAACCATGTTTAATGATTAATGCGCCACTGCCAGAGCCGTTTGATAGCCGCAAATTATTGCGAATATTGAGAATCGAACCATTGATCAATTGCAGAGGAGCATCGCCATAGGTACTGGCTTGAATAGTACTCTTACCGATTATCGCAGAGTAGAGTTCAAGTGGCACGGTATTACTGATAACTAAACCGGGTGAACCCCGTGGCACTTCAAAATTGACAGTGCTGGTTCCGGGGTCAATATCACAACCCAGATAGTTAACAGCACTGCTTACTACAGTGGTGCCGGATAAATAAAGGGTCCCGGATGGTTTGTCGATGGTTAAAGCTGGTACAGTAGCACCTTTACAGCTCCAGCTCTGATCTTCTGAGCCGTTGACAATGAGTAATCCATCAGGATAATTGGCACCATCAAATAGAATATCACCGCGGGCCTCAACGTGGCCGCTGCCATCCAATTTAAAGACTCGCCCACTAGTTGTCGACTTGAATTCAAGTTTTTCTTTAACCGTAATCACGGTATCACCGGTAAGGGTAACTTGTATGGTAGTGGTACCCACCGTGAGATTACCCATAAGGACATTGGCTAATTCAACAGAGCCGGTTATTGTCAGGTTTTGGCGAAATTCTACTGTGCTGTCGGGAGCAGCAACTACCTCACCTGCCAGAAAGGAGAGGTTTTTTTCTACACGCAGTGTACCCTCCAGATTTAACATTCCTGATGGCTTATCAACAGTTATGATAGGAATATAGGCACCATTACTGGATAGTGTTTGGTTTTCGTTACCAGCTATCAGCAGCTCGGCAGTACCGGCATTGTACGACATGTTATCAAAAGAAACGTCTCCCTTGGCAATAAGCAAACCTTGTCCATCTAAA
>JAAYNR010000294.1 GCA_012520735.1 Lentisphaerota bacterium
AAACCTGTTTTCCAAACGCGTAGCGTTTTTATTAAAACTGCGGGAGTCCATACAAGTGACAGATATGTTAAGAGAATAAGATTTATATGCTGTATAACATTTGGTTACGGCTGTAAGCAGTTTTAGACGAATCCACTTCGATCTGGAGACCGCCGTCCCCGGCGAGGCACTCACCTCGCCCTTCAAGGTTTCACAGGGCTCTGTTCTTTATCATGTTCTTTGTCGTGAGCTTTACCGACTCTATCATTGAGCATTTACCGGGGACAGAGAAGCAATATCCTCCCTTTGAACCACTCCTTTGCGTCCACTCCGTGGTCGCAAAAACCATAGCCATCGCCACCGGCTCGCTCCACTACTTCTCTGCCCCTCCCCTGTCCTAAAAGGGCTATACATACCAGCTCGGGGCAACGCCCCGAAAACAGACCCAAAAAAGCTTTCTAGCCCTGTAAGGGCGTGACATAACCCGGTTTCCGACGCGCAGAAGGTCATTCGCCAGCCCCGACAAAGCTCTTCTGTCAACCGTACAGAAAGCTCTTTCAACACTTCGGCGCCATATTCTGCCCGCTCCTCTCCCTGCTGCTCATGCTCAACAATCCGACACCCAATCTCAAAGTTGGTCATCACCTGAAATGTATTTACCGCTGTGGCAACCCCTTGACGAGCCGAGCGGATGAGATTACGCAGCTCTGAAACAAGTGAAGTCAAATCACCTCCTCTTGCCTGAGCCACAGAGTCCTCTTTAATCTTTAACTTCATATTCATAATTATCCCTCTACACCCGATACACTTTCATTACCTCGTCGCCGAGGTGGCTGATGACTTTGACTGCGATGCGGCCAGAGGTGGGTTTGGGGAAGGGGCGGGAGGTGTCGCTGTTGAGGGTCTCCCATGCTTCACTCCATGATCCGCGATCCTCATCGCTCACCTCCTATATCCAACCCATCCCAAAACTACAACATTGACAATAGCTAAAGAATAGTGACCCCCGCATTCTCGACTTGAATAAGGTTCATAACACTCCTTGCTGCAATTACCCTTTGTTTTCCCTCGTATTGACTTATATGACACCCGCTAGCCAGTAGTCAGTGCAACTGTCTACTGGCTAGCGGGGGCGCATGCGACATATTATCCATACCTACAACTCCCCCTTAAAGGCTTTGGCTAGGATGGATGGCATAAGTGATTCCAGATTTCTGACCAAGCCAAGCTGGTCATTAATGATACAAGCAACTTTCACCCTAATTTCCCGTAATTGAACTTGAGTTTGCATACTGGGTAGCGTAAAGTTGTAACGTAAAAATTCCTTCGGATTTAGCCGCCGACGTCTGACATTGGTACCTGTGCTAACTCCTGAAATTTTAGGCCAAATTGCAGGATTCTTAAAGTAGGTTGCCAATGTTTCAGGCAGAACACGATTTTCTTTTACCCTGAATACAGGAAACTCGGTAGATACAACGTAACCATCGTACTCAGGAGGGACAATTGCCATAGCACCCTCCCAGGCCATCAGTTTTGGATATACAAAGTCGTTCGTTTTCAAAGTTGAGAGATGTGTGTACGAAAACTCCATTCCTAGTCGCTTTACGCCCTTAAAAACCCCGCGTCCAAATGAATAAACTCCTGCAAATTGATAAATTTCATCAGGACGTACTTCGACATCAGGTCGTTTAAGTTCAAGCAATTCAGACATTGGCACTTGTGTAGCTTCCCTATCTTTACTGATCAGAGATAGACATAGCCCCTCTGCCTCCGTTGCGATCTCTTGCTGGAGTTGCTTAGCTCTGGCGATCTGACTGGAGAGTGCCTCAATCCGCGCAACTATGCGCTGTTGCTCAGCTAGCGGCGGCAGTGGGATGGATAATGCTAGTAATCGAGAAGCCTTAAGTTCGGTTTTAATGCCGTTTGGTAGCTCTATCTCTAGTATCTCTCTGAACGTATTACTACGAAAATACCACCAAAGAAACTTGGTGTCCATTTTTTTGCTTTCATGGCTCTTGCTCCAGCAGGCTGCTGATATTTTTAATAATGTCATCGAGCTCCCTGACCTTGCTGCTCAGGCTGGCAACGATCTTCGCTGGTGACTGATGCGCAACGGTCTCCTGCGCGCTGGGATTCTTCTGATCCAGGTTGAAGAGCGGCCAGTAGATATTATCACCCTCTGCCTGTGCTGTGCGGGCGGCCTCTTCATCAGCTTTGTTGCCTGATTTCTGAGCTTTCTTGCGGGCTTTCTCGGCGGCATCCCAATGCGGCTGGGCGGCGGTCAGCGCGGACTGATGCGCCGAAGCAAAATCCCAGCACCAGGCGCGCTCCCCCTCCTCACGTTTGTGCCACCATGCGATCAGGTCGGCAAACTCCTCATACTGAATGGGGTTGGTCTTGGTGTAGTTCTTGCGTCCCTCTGGCAGCGTATGCTCATAGAACCAGAGCTTGTCTGTTTTTCGGGTGCGATCAAAAAAGAGGATGTTGGTGGGAATTGAGGTATAGGGCGCAAAAACCCCGTTGGGCAGTCTGACACTGCTTCTGCAGATGGACAAAGGCCTCCACCAGAAAGCCACCCGTACCGCAGGCCGGATCCAGCACACTCTCGCCCAGTCTGGGGTTGACCACATCCACCATCAGCCTGACCACCGGACGCGGGGTGTAGAACTCGCCATTTTCGCCAGCCGCATCGCGCATCTCTTGCAGCATCGTCTCGTAGAGATGGCCCAGAGTAAAGACCTCCTCCTTTGCCAGGAAGTGGATGCCATTGATCTTGTTGATCACCTCCCGCAGGATAAAGCCGCTCAACATCCGGCAGGAGATATCCTTGAAAACCGTGGATATGACATGCTGGCGCCTTAAAGACCCACTGCCGCCCGGCAGGTCACGCAGATATTTCAACAGGCCGCTACCCTTACTGCCATCAGGCAGGGTGGTTTCATCCTGATTGATAAAAGCCAGTAACTCGGAGCCCGTTATGCCATCCTCCATTGCCGCCCAATCACGCCAGCGGTACGGCGCTTCAATCGCAGGCCGGTATTGCGCACCCCGCATGACGGACTTGGATTCCTCTTCCCGCTCCATGTCATCCAGAAATTTCAGGAACATCACCCAGGTCAGCAGCGGCAGACGGTCAATATCGGTGGAGAGGCCCTTGTCCTTGCGCAGAATCCCACGCGCCGTCTTAATCAATGATCCAATCTGCTGCGCAGTCGTCAAGGGTTGGTCGGTCTTTTTAGTTTTTTTTGCCATAACAGCAAGATCACTTTCCGGTTAGCTCAATCAAATGCAATATATACGGACGCATCTCGGACAACTTGTTTTTTGCAACATCCCATACAATCAGATAATCAACCCCAAAATAACCGTGTATCAGAGTATCACGCATACCGGCGATTTTGCGCCATTCGATTTCAGGCACCTTAGAGGTTAACTCTGCTGGCAGTTTTTTAGTAGCTTCGCCGATTATCTCAATGCTTCTGACAAAGGCCCGCTTCAAGGTTGGATTCTCAAGAAACAAATCCAACTCCGTCTGTTCCATCTGTGAAA
>JAAYNR010000118.1 GCA_012520735.1 Lentisphaerota bacterium
AAGAACTGGCCCGTTTCAAGGAATTGGAGGGCAAATGCCACTACATGGGCGAGACTCGCTCTGGAGGTGACACGTTACGGCTGGTCATTGAGGAGAATGAAGTAAGCGAAAAAGGGGCATGGCAAAATTGAAACCCGAGAAATGGCAGAATATGAGCTGTGCGAGCCGGCAAAGGTTGGGCTTTTCGGCATATGAACGCTGCTGAAAACGACAAGGACCCGCAACACCATCAAAACCGGCAAAACCTCGAATAAAACAGTGTGGCACCTTTGCACGATGCAAGCCAAATCGCGCACGGCGGAAGGGTAGGCGGCGTGCATACACAACCATTTGGGGATAGAGTCGCTTAATCATAACCGCCGCGATTGCACCCTGCTTGAAGACAAAGCCCAAGCCTTGTCGGGAATATTTCGGTTGCGCGCATAGCATTGCTGTTTTTTTGCTCACGCGCAAATAAAGGCGTTTTAAGTATTTTGTCGATTTGTGCCAATGCAATACAGTCTATGCTGTAACCATGATTACAAAGCAAAAACATGACAAATAAAAACGCCATATGACCTCCCCTATCACCCCGACTTTGGTGTTGATTTACGCCGCACCGCACTGATCATCCGTAATGGTGCCTTTGTACGCCTTAACGCTGATATGCGTATCCTGTCACTTGAGATCGACCATAATTCCAACCTTATGCTTGATGGTCACAACCTGGCCATTAGTGGACCTAAGCCGAATAATTGGCAAGACCTTCAGAGCCAAGTTAACTGTGCCGGTGGTCGAATGTCTGGCTCTCGCAAGGCAGTGTCATCATAGTCAGATAAGCGTAAACCAGTCGCTGGAGATTATTGCTTCACATCTGCCAACGCCTTTATAAATCGCGTTGATACTTCCGACCAATTAACTACTTTCCAAAACGCCTCCATATAGGAGCCGCGCATATTCTGATACTTCAGGTAATATGCATGTTCCCACACATCCACCCCCAGTAGCGGAAACCCCCAGCGCTCTGCCGTATCCATCAATGTATTGTCCTGGTTAGCAGTCGAAACTATAAATAGCTCGCCCTTGGCATCCATACTCAACCACGCCCAGCCACTGCCAAACCTACTCAGCGCTGCCTCTGTAAAAAGTTCTCTGAATCTCTCAAACGATCCAAACTCTTTATCAATCGCCTCTCCCAGACTACCAGTAGGTACACCACCCCCTTGTGCCGACATACAACGCCAGAAAAGCGTATGGTTGTAATGTCCACCTGCATTATTACGCACAGCCAACGGCAGTTTACTGACCTTGCCAAATATCGCCTCTAGCGTTGCCCCTTCCACCTCCGTACCTGCTGCCGCCTTCACCAGATTATTAAAATAAGCTCTATGATGCCTCGCGTAATGGATCTCCATCGTCTTGGCATCAATGTGCGGTTCCAGCGCATCATATCCATACGGCAATGGCTCCATCCTCAGTTCACCGACTGCGCAACCAACACCCAAAACCCCACAAATCAAAGCCCCAATCGCAATCTTTTTCATCCACTCCTCCTTGTCTGATTAATTAACACTTACAATTATATCACCCACTATAAGAGATAAGCTCCGGCAATTGACCAACATGCGATAAAATAAAATCGGGTCGATAGCCATAGCGTTTCATGTCATCCGGTTGAGTGACTCCCGAAAGCACCATAACAGTCTTAATACCCGCCTCAATGCCGGCAATTATATCTGTATCCATACGGTCACCAACTATCAGGGCAAACTCCCGCTGACAACTCAGTATCCTCAACGCTGAACGCATAATTATTGGATTAGGCTTGCCAACAAAGTAGGCCTTAACCCCTGTTGCCAGCTCAATCGGTGCTACCAACGCACCGCACGCCGGAACTATCCCCAGTTCTACCGGGCCAGTAAGATCGGGATTAGTACCGATTAACTTGGCACCATTGCGCACCAGCATCACCGCCTTTGTTATCGACTCATAATTATATGATGGAGTCTCACCAATTACCACATAGTCGGGATTTACATCATTAATTGAAAACCCCGCCTCGTAAATAGCATTTATCAATCCCGGCTGACCAATCACATAAGCACTGCCACCCGGACACTGCGAGCTTAAAAATGCTGAAGTTGCCATAGCGCTGGTATAAAAATGAGACTCATTAATGCTCACGCCCATCCGTTCCAGTTTTTCACTCAATTCACGCGGCGACCGCTCACTGCTGTTGGTCAAAAACAGAAAAGGGATATTTGTCCGCTGTAACCACTCAATGTAAGTGGCCGCACCCGGCAGTAAAGCATTACCATGATAGATAACGCCATCCATATCACAAATAATCCCCCTCACACTCAATTGCTGCATAACTCCACACTCCTGCTGATAACCCTCAAAACATCCATATTATACCACACTCCTGTTTTATGTGGTATCGGTATGTTCAATCTCCCTCTAGCCAGTTGCACTGGCTACTGGCTGGCGGGAGACTTAACACACAAGATATACTTGCAGAACCACCCCGTTACCAGTTACACTTAACTCTGTTTTTATTAATGCCATTAGTAATCGTTGAAAGGAACCATCAATTGTCAGCCCTGCAAATTAAATCAGCCGATTCATGCCGCTTTGACCAACTTTCACTGGGCGAAGTAATGCTCCGCCTCGACCCTGGCGATGGCCGCATCCGCTGCACCCGTACTTTTACCGTCTGGGAGGGTGGTGGTGAATATAATGTAGCACGTGGCCTCCGTAAATGTTTTGGTCTGCGCACCGCTCTTGTCAGCGCCTTCCCCGAAAATGATGTTGGTCGTCTGGTTGAAGATTTTATCATGCAGGGAGGGGTCGATGTCTCGCTGCTGAAGTGGCTCCCGTTTGATGGTGTCGGGCGCCAAACCCGTGTCGGGCTTAACTTCACTGAACGCGGCTATGGTATACGGGGAGCCCTCGGTATCTCAGACCGTGGAGCCACAGCAGCCTCGCAACTTAAACCGGGTGATATCGACTGGGAATATATCTTCGGCACACTGGGAGTTCGCTGGTTTCACACCGGAGGCATCTATGCCGCACTCTCAGAGACTACGCCACTGTTGATCGAAGAAGCCATGATTGCCGCCCGTAAACACGGCACCATCACCTCTTACGACCTTAATTATCGCCCCTCGCTTTGGAAAGCGTTTGGCGGGCTTGCTAAATGCCAGGAAGTTAACCGCCGTATCGCCCGGCATATCGATGTCATGATCGGTAACGAAGAAGACTACACAGCCTGCCTCGGCATAGCTGTAGAAGGGGTTGATGCAAACCTCTCGGCACTAGATATCTCCTCTTTCCGCAAGATGATCGCAACCACTGTCGCTACCTTCCCTAATTTCAAAGTATGTGCTACTACCCTACGGACGGTGAAAACAGCCTCTGTTAACGACTGGGGGGCTGTCTGCTGGCATAATGGTGAATTTTATGAGGCCCCGCACATGGAAGACCTCTGGGTGTTTGACCGTGTCGGCGGTGGCGACAGTTTTGCCTCTGGCCTGATCTACGGCTTTCTGGCACATAACGACCCTGACCGGGCCGTTCGCACTGGTGCCGCTCATGGTGCTCTGGCCATGACCACTCCAGGCGACACCTCAATGGCCTCACAGGCCGAAGTCGAAAAAATCATGGCCGGCGGCTCAGCACGCGTCGTCCGCTAAACCAACAAATTGGAGTAATTATGGACTTAACCACATCGTATCTGGGACTAAAGCTTAAAAACCCCATTATTGTCAGTAGCTCCCCTCTCACTGCTTCTGCCGAAAAAGCTCAAGCTCTTGAAGCCGCCGGTGTTGCTGCTGTTGTGGTAAACTCAATCTTTGAAGAGCAGATTCGTGACGAAACTTCGCAAATGGATGAAGCTCTGGCCGCAGACGGTAGTAGCGAAGCTTACGACTACCTCCGCGCAAATATCGCCATGCGCCTCGGCCCGGAGAAGTATATCGACGACATCCGTGCCATCAAAGAGACTACCTCCATCCCTGTCATCGCCTCTATCAACTGTATCTCTGCCGATAACTGGGTCTCCTTTGCCCGCAAAATAGAGGCCGCCGGAGCCGATGCCCTCGAACTTAACCTCTATGACATCCCGCAAGACCCTAATGAGACCTCTAATGCCGTTGAGGAACGCCATCTCAAACTGGTCAGCGCCATACGTGCTGAGATAGACCTCCCCATTGCTGTTAAGCTCTCACCTTACTATACAAACCTCCTTAACTTTGCCCATCGTCTCGACAAAATAGGCATTAACGGCATTGTTATGTTTAACCGTTTCCTGCAACCCGACATCGATATCGAGAGTGAAACCTTACGTCATGCCGCAAACCTCTCGCGCGAGCAAGACCTCCGTCTCCCACTCCGCTGGGTCGCCATACTCCGCAACCACCTCCGTTGCGACATCGCCATTAACAGCGGAATCCATAACGCTGAAGGTGTGATTAAAGGGATGCTCGCTGGCGCCAATGTCGCCTATCTCTGTTCAGCACTCTACCATAACCGAGACCACGCCGCACTGATTAACGGCATTATCAACAATATTTCTGGCTGGATGCAACGTAAAAACTACCCGAATCTAGCCGCTTTTCATAGCAAAATGTGCGAACTCTCAACTGATAGTTGTAAAGGGTTTGAACGTGCCCACTATGTTAAGATTCTTACCTCGCAAAAGTGATGAATAACTCTCATAACCCTTCTACCTTTACTCAGATAGAAACCAGCCTAGGTTACGCCTGCCTCGACCTCGACCGTGAACAACGCCGCGGTATACCTGAAACCATCTACGGTGCCGGCAAAACCAATGCTCAACTCATCGCCATCATGCACAAACTCAATGAGGCCGGCCAAAATGCCTTTGCCACCCGTGTTTCAGCCGAACAGGCAGAAGTCGTGATAGAGTCCCTCCCCACGGCTGTTTATGACTCCATCAGCCGTACCCTCAGCAGTGATATAGCCCCCCTCCCTGAGCCGGCTGGTAAAGTCGCTCTCCTCTGTGCCGGCACAGCCGACCTCCCGGTAGCCGAAGAGGCCGCCATCACAGCACGTCGCATGGGGGCTCGCGTCGAAAAAATCTACGATGTCGGCGTAGCCGGTCTGCACCGCCTGCTGAACCGACTCCCGCAATTTAGTAATGCACGCGCCATCATCGTAGTAGCCGGTATGGAGGGGGCCCTCCCCTCTGTTGTCGCTGGGCTGGTCAGCCGTCCCGTTATCGCTGTCCCCACCAGTATAGGCTACGGTACAGCACAAGGTGGCCTCACAGCTCTACACGCCATGCTCACTAGTTGTGCCTCCGGCATCACCGTTGTCAATATCGATAACGGCTTCGGGGCCGGTGTGGCTGCCGCTATCATAAACCGCCAATCTTACTAAGGAGACCCCTCATGAGTGCCCAGATTATCGATGGAACCCGCCTTGCCACAGAGATGCGTACTGAAATAGCCGCACAGGTAGCCGACCTTAAAGCTAACCGTAACATCACCCCCGGTCTCGGTGTCATCCTTGTTGGTAATGACCCCGCCTCGCTCTCGTATGTCACCGCTAAAGAGCGCGCCTGCGCCGCAGCCGGTATGCTGTCGCGAGAGATCCGTCTCCCTGAAGAGACCACGCAAAACGACCTCCTAAACTGTGTGGAACAGATGAACCAAGACCCTCTGATACACGGTATTCTTGTCCAATTGCCACTCCCCCGTCATATCGATGAAAAAGCGGTAATTAACGCCATCTCACCCGCAAAAGATGTCGACGGCTTCACCCCCGTTAATGTCGGACGTATGTTAATAGACGAACCATGTTTTCTCCCCTGCACCCCTCATGGCATTATCCAGATGCTGATCCGTGCCGGTGTAGAGACCAGTGGCAAACACGCTGTAGTTATCGGGCGCTCAAATATTGTCGGTAAGCCCGTTGCCCACCTACTGATGCGTAAAGCCCGCGGCGGCAACGCCACTGTTACCGTCTGCCATACCGGCACCCCCGACCTGGCCCACCACACCCGGCAGGCCGATATTGTCATTGCAGCAGCCGGCCGCCCCAACACACTCACCGGCGACATGCTCAAGCCCGGTGCAGTTGTGATCGATGTCGGCGTAAACCGCATCCCCGACACCAGCCGGAAAAGCGGTTTCCGTCTGGCCGGTGATGCCCAGTTTGAATCAGTCAGTCAAGTCGCCTCAATGGTTACCCCCGTCCCCGGTGGTGTCGGCCCCATGACCATCACCATGCTTCTCCACAACACCCTTGAGTCGTGCCTGCGCACCTGCGCCACAACTCTACCCTGAGCAGCGGTGCTTGCACCGCATGTCGAAGAGTTTGCGGATAATTTATTAATGCTTTCAGGTTAAATAGATGCCACCACCCTCAAACCACACCATAATTTTCGTCTGCACCGGCAACACCTGTCGCAGTCCCATGGCCGAAGCACTCCTGCGCCACGCCCTCCCCAAATCGAGCAAATGGCATGTCACCTCAGCCGGCACGTCTGCTGCCAACGGCATGCCCGCCAGCCATGAGACACTCGAACTACTGCGCCGCGTGAATATCGACCTCACCGCCCACCGCAGTCAACCCCTCACAAACAACCTCATTAACTCAGCCTCATACATCATCGCCCTCACCGGCCACCACCTCGCTCAAACTAGCTTCTACTTCCCCCAATCCACACCACGCCTCCACCTGCTCGGCTCCTTTGCCTACGACTCCATCTACCAAAGTGACGTCATCGACCCCCACGGTGCTGGCCCCACCGCCTACCGTCGCTGCTACAACCACATCGCCGCCACCATCCCCGGCCTCATAAACTTCCTCACACAACACCCCTTAAGTTGACCTCACCCACATCCCCACCTCCATATAGTACGATCACTCCTCCATGTCCGCCCTCACCCTCGGCTCCGACTACGCCGTTGAATACGGTTACGATACCTACGGCCGCTTCAGTTCAGTCACTAGC
>JAAYNR010000220.1 GCA_012520735.1 Lentisphaerota bacterium
AAATCTGTTTTCCAAACGCGTAGCGTTTTTATTAAAACTGCGTGAGTTCATGAAAGTGCCAGATATATTAAGGGAACAAGATTTCTATGCTATACAACATTTGGTTACGGCTGTAAGCAGTTTTAGTCGTAAAATAAACTTGATCGAAGAGTGGAGGTGGTTTTCGTTTAAGAGTGATTTCGGTTAAGTGTGGCGACTAAGTGTGGTTCGACTAAGTGTAAGCGTTTAAGTGTGGCGATTAAGTGTAGCGGAGTGGACGCCGCCAGGGACGGGCTGGTATGTATTGTCCTTTCAGGGAGGGGCAGGAATGTCTGTCATACAGTGGGCGAGGTGGTGGCGTGGGATAGATCAGGTGAGGGCGATGATTGTCAGGCCGGTGAGGATGATAAGGGCACCGGTGATGCGGGGGAGGTGGGCGGGTTCTTTGAGGAAGATGATGCCGGCAACGGTGCCGATGGGTTTGCCCTGACCGAGTAGGGCGGTGACGATGGCGACGAGAAGGACCGGTATGGAGCGGGTGAGTGGGTAGACGATTGACATGTCGCTGGTGCGGTAGGCAGCGGCAAGCGAGACGTAGTAGAGAGCCATGAATATGCCGCTGATGAAGATGAGTAGCCAGAGACTGGAGGGGAGAGCGATGACTTGGGGTAAGTTGAAGATGAGGAAGGGAGAGAGGATGATGGTGCTGGTCAGGCTGCTCATGAAGAAGAAGGGTTGGGTGGGAGACTTCCTTTTGCAGATAATGTTCCAGATTACATGGATGAAAGCTGAAACAGTGAGAAGTAAGATGGCGGTTATGTTCATTTGTAGCCTTACGCAGTCTGCTTTAGTGACAGAGGTAACTTCAACAAAAAACGGGCAAGCAAGCCTGCCCGTTTCGCTGAGTTGTCATTTTTATGGTGTTCTTGCTTTGCCTGCCAAGGCCGGTTTTGCAGTTATGCCGGGAGGAGTTTTAATTTCCAAGCATTGATTGTGCTTTGGCAATGACATTGTCGGCAGTGAAGCCGAAATGTTTGGCCAGATCTTTGTAAGGGCCAGAGGCGCCAAAATCGTCGAGGGTGACGGTTTCGCCGCAACGGCCGATGTAACGTTGCCAGCCGAAAGATGAACCGGCTTCGAGAGCCATCCATTTTTTGCAGGCAGGGTCCATTACTGAGTTGCGGTAGTCGGCCGATTGGGCTTCAAACCGTTCCCAGGAGGGGATGCTGACAACGCGGACATTGGCATTGAGTTTTTGGGCGGCCTCGAGAGCGAGCTCAACTTCTGAGCCGGAGGCGAGCATGGTGAGATCCGGCGTACCGCTGCCGTTTTGCCACAGGGTGTAGGCACCTTTTTCGAGGTTGGCGGCGGCGGGGTAAGTGGAACGGTCGATCACGGCCATATTCTGGCGGGTGAGGAGTAGGGCTGTGGGACCGTTGGTGTTGCGCAGGGCGGCAGCCCAGGCAGCGGCGGTCTCGGTGGGGTCGGAGGGACGGTAAACGGTGACACCGGGGATGCAGCGTAGAGCGGCAATTTGCTCAACGGGCTCGTGGGTGGGGCCGTCTTCGCCGACGTAGAAGCTGTCGTGGGTGAAGACGTAGATCACGGGGAGCTTCATGAGGGCCGCGAGGCGGATGGCGGGGCGGCAGTAGTCGGAGAAAACAAAGAAGGTGGCACCGAAGACACGGAAACCGCCGTGGAGGGCGATGCCGTTCATGATGCCGCACATGCCGAACTCGCGGACACCGTAGCGGAGGTTACGTCCGGCGTAGTCGCCGGGGGCGACATCGCCAAGGTCTTTGAGGTAGGTCATGGTACTGGGGGCGAGGTCGGCGGAGCCGCCGATGAAGAAGGGGATTGCCGGTGCGATGGCGTTCATGACGGTGCCTGAGGCGGTGCGGGTGGCAACGGCTTTAGCGGGGTCGAACGTGGGGAGTAGGCTGTCGAGATCGGCCGGTAGAGTACCGTTCTGGTGCTGCTGCCACAGAGCGGCGCGTGCGGAGTCGGCGGCGAGCCAGGAGTTGAAGTCGGTTTGCCACTGCTGTTCTATTGCGGCGAGGGTAGTTGCCCGCTTGGCAAAGAGTTGGCGGGTGGCATCAGCGACAAAGAACGACTGGTCGACGGGGAGGCCGAGAGCCTCTTTGGTGAGGCGTATTTCGTCGTCACCAAGGGGGGCACCGTGGATGCCGGCAGTGTCGGCCTTATTGGGTGAGCCTTTACCGATAATGGTATTACAAACGATGCAGACGGGTTTGCCAGTGAGCCGGATAGCCTCATTGATGACACGGTCGATGTCGTCATAATTGTGGCCGTCGAGTTCAAGCACATGCCAGCCATAGGCGGCAAAGCGGAGTTTGGGGTCGTCGGAGTAAGCGAGAGAGGTACGGCCTTCGATGCTGATATAGTTATTATCATAGAAGAGGATAAGGCGGTCGAGCTTAAGGTGGCCGGCGAGTGAGCAGGCTTCGTGCGAGACACCCTCCATGAGGTCACCGTCACCGGCGAAAACAAAGGTACGGTGGTCGACCGGATTGAAGGTGGTGTTATCGGTATTAAAGCGTGCGGCGAGCATCCGTTCGGCTAATGCCATGCCAACGGCGTTAGAGAGGCCTTGGCCGAGAGGTCCGGTAGTGGTTTCAACACCGTCAGTGTGGCCTACTTCAGGGTGACCGGGGGTTTGGCTACCGAGCTGGCGGAAGCGTTTGAGTTCATCCATGGGGAGGTTGTAACCGGCGAGGTGGAGGAGGCTATAGAGGAGCATCGAGCCGTGGCCACCGGAGAGGACGAAGCGGTCGCGGTCGACCCATTTAGGGTTGGCGGGGTAATGCTTGAGGTATTTGAGCCAAAGAACGGCGGCGATATCGGCCATGCCCATAGGGAGTCCAGGGTGGCCGGATTTGGCAGCCTGGATGGCATCGATAGAGAGTCCGCGGATTGTATTGGCGGCTAGGGCGTAATCGGTGTTGGTTAGTGTGGCCATTTTGAAACCTTTCGTATTGGCGATGATTTACGGAAAATTAGGTTGTATTGTAGCTGTCAGGGGGTGGTTTTGTCAAAAACTATCGAACCCGTGGAGTTCGAGGAAGTCGGCCAGGTAGCCTTTGAAGTCGAGTTTATGGTGGAGGTTGTCGTTAGTTAGCCCTTCCAGACGGCGCGCAACGGCCTGTTGAACTTCGGGGAGCATCTCCCAGTCGTCGAGCCTGATGCGTCCTTCGGCATCGACGGGGATAGGGCCGTCGGTGCAGAGGCGGTCGCGAAAGAGACGTACGGCCTGTTCAAAACATCCTTCGTGGAGGCCGCGCTCTTTCATCTCTGCATAGAGGGCACTGATATAAGGCGGCATGGCCGGTATTACAGAACTGGCTCGTGTAACCAGAGCTTTATTGACTGAGACAAGAGCGGTACCATTGAGCGGGGCGAGGAGTTGCTGCAGCGAGCGGGCTGATTGGTCGAGGTGGGCTTTGGCGCGTCCGAGAGTCCCGGAGCGGTATATAGGCCAGGTACAGGAGGGTCCTATATACGAAAAGGCGACAGTTTTGACACCCGGGGCAAGCATATTAGCACTATTGAGTGCCTGCAACCATAGTTCCCAGTCTTCACCGCCCATTACCTTAATAGTGCCTTTGATCTCCTCTTCGGTGGCGGGATTGATTACTACATCGACAACGTGGCCGGTGCCGACATTGATGGTGATGCCGCGAAACGGCTCACCGATGGGTCTGATGGCTGAACGGTAGATCGTATCGCTATGGGGGTCTTTCCGCTGGGGGGCGGCGAGGCTATAGATAACAGTATCAAAAGGGGCAAAACCGGCTTCCTGCGCCTGTTTTATGGTAGCGGTTTTAACTTCCGGTAGAAAGGCGTCGCCAACCAGCGTGATTGAGCGGCTGTTATTGCCGCAGTCGGCGTTATCGAAAGCGAGGTTATTATACCAGCCGGGTGTCCCCTGATTGGCATCACCGGGGGAGCGCTCGAACGAGACACCAAAGGTGTCGGCGCCGCCGGTACAGGCGGCGATGATACGCGAGGAGAGGCCATAGCCACCGGAACAGCCAAGGACGAGAACCGACTTGGGTGGATTTTGCAACGGAGGCAATTTGCGGGCGGCAGTGATTTGCCGCTGCACCATACGGGCGAGGCCTTCAGGGTTGATAGTAAAGCAGATGCCATTACGGATCTTTGGGGCAATGGCACTATTATTATTAGTAGACGATGTATTCATAAGGTGGCGTATTTTGCGGCATAAAGTGGTGTTAGTCAACAGGGTATTTCTTCTCTTTGCATTGTGGGGTTGTTTTATGGTAGAGTATTTGCCATTTAACGTGAGTTGGTTGTTTCTACATTAAGGAGTTGCGTTATGTCTAACACTGCGGTTGCCACGGATACGAGGCCATTACTGGGTTTATGTCCGATTGGGAAGTTTGTCTTCAGTCATGAAGATGCGATGCGTTTCAAGGTGTTGTTACAAGAGAGCCTGCAACGCTGGGGGATCAGGTATGTTGATCTTGAAGGGGTGCTGGAAGATGGCATGATACGTGATCAGTCTCATGCACGGATTGCGGCTGAGCATTTTAAAAAGGCGGGGGTGGATGGTTTGTTCATGCCGCACTGTAACTTCGGCACCGAGGGTGCTGTCGGGGTAGTGGGGCGTGAGGTGGGTGTACCGGTGTTGCTGTGGGGACCACGCGATGAGGCACCGCTGCCGGACGGGCGGCGTTTACGCGACTCACTTTGTGGTTTGATGGCATCGAGCAAAGTGTTGAATAAGTTGGGTGTGACCTACTCTTATATTGAGAATTGCCGTATAGACGAGCCGGCTTTGGAGCGTGGCGTGCGTAACTTTATCCGAGCGGCTCACACAGCCAACGCATTGCGCCAGGGGTGCAAGGTAGGGCAGATCGGGCAGAGGATCGATTTCTTCTGGACAACGATTATCAATGAGAGCGAGTTGCTGGAGCAGTTTGGTGTGGAGATACTGCCGGTAGATATGGTGCTCTTTATCCGTGACGTACGGCAGCGTGCGGCGGCTGAGGCCAAAAAATATGCCGATGAGGTGGCGGAGTTGCGGCGTGGCTGGGAGATTGACAGTCTCGACGATGCGACACTGGCCAATATTCTGGCGATTCGCGATCAATCTTTTGCGCTGGCGACAGATCACGGTTTTGATGCAATTACAATTCAGGATTTTGACTCGCTGGTGGAAGAGTTTGGTGCCTATTGTATGCTGGCTAACAGTTTCATCTCCGATAAACTGCCGCTGGCGATGGAGTCGGATGTGCATGGGGCATTGAGTGCGCTATTGCTCCACCGGGCAACGGGTGGGTTGTCGCCCTTTGTGGCCGATGTGACCGTGCGGCATCCGACCGACGATAACGGGGTGTTGATCTGGCATTGCGGGGCACCGCTCTCACTGGCTAAGCCGGGGTGCACTATGAAACTGGGGCGGCACTGGATATTGCCTTCGCCGGTTTCAGGGATGACGCACTTCCCGTTGCGTGATGGACCATTGACAGTAGCCCGTTTTGATGGCGACCGTGGTGCTTACAAGCTCGCTTTTGGTCAGGGTGAGGCTATTCCCGGGCCTGAGACGCAGAACAATTATGTTTGGATGAAGGTTGATGATTGGCTGCACTGGGAGCGGACGCTGATACAGGGGCCGTGGATTCACCACACGGCTACGGCGTATAATCATTGCGGTGATGTGATAGAGGAGGCGTTGCGTTATGTGCCCGGGGTTGAGCCGGTACGGCTTGATGCCCGATAAGTGGAGTTATCTCTCCACCGGCCATAGGTGACGATGGGTATGGTTAGCCAACAACATTGTAATCGTGGTAGTGGTGGGTCGGGGCAGGTAGATGCCCCGACCCCCTGCGAGCGGCGCAATATGCGGCTGGCTACATTGTCGGCGTGTTGGGGGGCGATACCACAGGTGTTGGTTAAAGACAGCGGTGTCTTTGTGATCTTCGCCGCTCTGATTGGCGCCAGCGAGATGGTTGCTGTGCTCAGTACGGCGCTGCAGGATATTGCACTTTGTCTGCTGATGTTGCCGTTGGCGGCGTTATCAGACAGAATCGGGGTACAGCGGCAGATTGTTCTGGCGGTATTTGCGGCAGCGGTGGCGATTTTAATAGCAGCGGCGGCGGCATGGTTTCCGATGATGGCGACATTGATAATGATGTTATCATTAACTGTGTTTGCTATTGCCATGAGTGCCTACACCTCGTCATGGTTTCCATTGTTAGAGCGGATTGTGCCGTTGAGTGAGCGGAGCCGGTTTTTTGGTCGGATGCGCTTTGCCTGGCAACTTACATCGGCACTGTTTGTCTTTGGTGCCGGTTGGTATGTAGGGCACCATGCCACTATTGGCCAGTTACAGTTGATCATAGTAGTGGCGGCGGTTTTAAGCTTAGGGAGGGGATACTTTATAAGTCGTGTTAAAATGTCGCCGGTGGTGATTGAACCGATGCGGCTGGGGGCGGCGATTCGTGATGCCGTGGCCAACCGTTCATTGACCGGCTTTGGTGTATACCTTTTTTTTCTCTATCTGGCTGCCAATGCGGCAATTCCGGTGGTGATAGTATTTGCGCGTAACTACCTGCTACTCTCCGATAGCATGGTGGTTACTTTGAGTGCTGTAGCGATGAGCGGTTTGATCGGCGGGTTTTTAGCGAGTGGTTTGATAGTGAAGCGTATGGGGGTAAAGGGCGTGCTGTTAGTGGCACACAGCGGCTTTGCTCTACTTAATCTGGCATTACTGTGTGTCCATTCGAGTGCAATGGTATCGGTGGTGGTGCTGGCGCTGATTTTGGTGCTTTACGGGTTTATCTTTGCGATCGCTTCAGTGGCGGTGTCGAGTGAGTTACTGGAGTTGGCATCACCCTCAAATAAAGCGGTGTCGATTGCTTTTGGGTACAGCCTCTATGCGGCCGGGTTGGGTGGGGCGCGTGCGTTGGCTTCACTGGTTCTGGGGAGTGGTATTCTGGCTGAGAGTTGGAGTCTGGGAGCGCTGGAGTTCAGCCGTTATCACACAATTTTTCTGGCTAATGCGGTTGGCGTTTTTATGGCCATGGCACTGTTGGTGTTTGTACCTGCGGTGACGCGTAAAGTGGGGAGGCTACCGGCAATGTGAGATTGATCGGGAGAGAGTAATTTTTTGTATGAGAGAGGACGGAGTTTTAAATATGGCAGCAGTAGTGAGTAAAGAGTTTAAAGCGGTTGTGGTGACACATTCGCACTGGGATCGAGAGTGGTATCAGTCGCTGGAGGAGTATCGGTTCCGACTGATAGAGCTAGTTGATCGGCTGTTGGCTATTTTGAATGACGAGCCTGAGTATCACTCGTTTTGGCTTGATGGTCATACTGCACCGCTGGCCGATTACTTGCTGATCCGTCCGGAGCGGCGCGAAGAGCTGGAACAGCGGCTGAGAGAGGGGAAGATCAAGATAGGCCCATGGTATGTGCTGGCTGATGAGTTCCTGGTTTCGGGGGAGGCGTGCGTGCGTAATCTGCTGACAGGGGTGCGCCAGATGCGTCAGTACGGGCAGAATTCGGCGATCGGTTACGCACCGGACACTTTTGGTCATATTGATCAGTTGCCGCAGATTTTGCAGGGGTTTGGGCTGGACAACGCTTTTTTCTGGCGAGGATACAGTCTTGAACAGATAGATGGTGCCGAGACATTATGGCGAGGGCGTGACGGTAGTGAAGTTAAGGTGGTTTGTCTGGTGGGGGGGTACTCTAATTCACGTGGCATAACAGTAGACCTTGACAATACGGCCGACAGAATAGACGTGATGCTGGGACGTTTACAGCACTATTGTGCCTCGGGTACGCTACTGTTGATGAACGGTATTGACCATGCCCTGCCGACACCACAGATAGCTGAGGTGATCCGGCGGGTGGAAGAGCGTTTTCCGGAAGTGACTGCCAAACACGGCTCACTGGAAGATTATCTGGAGGCGGTGGCGGTGACTCACAGCGGTAGCAAGCCGCTGACCGGAGAGCTGTTTCAAGTGGCAGGGCTTGATGGTTGTCTCTCAAACCGGCCGCAGCAGAAGCGGCTGAATCGGCACCTGGAGGAGAGTCTGGCTGTCTATGCAGAACCGTTGGCATTGCAGGCCGACGGGCTGGGAGAAGTGCCGTTGCTGCCATTTGTGGCACGAGCCTGGGAGTTGTTGCTGAAGTGTCATCCCCACGATACTATTTGTGGTTGCCATACCGACACCGTAGCACGTGATATGGAGATGCGGCTGCACCGTGGTTTACAGATTACAGATGAGGTGGAGCAGCGGGCGATAACGGCACTGCTGGGACTTCGTGCCAGAGCAGGTGCATTGGGGTTGCCTTGTAAAGTGGCGGTTTATAATCCGCTGCCTTGGAGTCGGAGTGAGAGAGTGAGCCTTGATTTACCGTTACCACTGAATGTGGGTGAGATCCGTTTGCGCGACAACAGAGGGCGGGTAGTTCAGAGCAGGATCGTGGCAATGCGTAACGGTTACTATAGTGAGTTTTTTGAGTATAAGATACCGACCCGTGAGGCGTGTCTGGTGGCGCGGTTGGAGTGTTATGTTGAAGACCTGCCGCCAAGTGGAGTAATCCTACTGGAGGTTGACGATGCGCCTCAGGTGCAGGTTGATGCCATGGAGACCGGTGACGGCGATGGCAGTGCTGTGGCCGGTCTGGCAAGTCTGGGTAGCAGGCTGGAGATGTTGGAGAATGGACAACTGCGGGTGAAAGTTTATGCCGATGGCTCATTTGACTTATTCGACAAGCGTAGTGGGGTAACACTGGAGGGGTTGAACAAGCTCCGTATTGAGGCTGACCATGGTGATCTTTACCGTTTTGCACCGGCACTAGAAGATGAGATCAGTGGGACAGAGAGCGGTTTCCTGACACGGATATCAGACACGGCTTTGTGTCAGGCTGTGGAGGTCAATTGTGCAATAACCCTGCGTGGAGAGCGTGTGCCGCTGAAGATTGCCATCTCATTAACAGCGGAGAAGGGGCAGGTTGAAATTGAGGTGGCATTTGACAACCGTTTTAATGACTTCCGTTTACAGGCGGCTATGCCGTTGGCAACGGCTACTGGTGTGGGTTTGGCGCATACGCCGTTTTCGCTTTCGCCACGGCAGCCGATAGCACCGCGTGAGGCACCACGTTATGTACGAGGTGAACGGTTCCGAGTTAATGCGGTGAGTCAGCCGATGCACTCACTGGCATTGTTTGAGATAGCGGATGGGGAGGGATTGGCACTGTATAATCGGGGACTGTACGAATACACCTGGGAGCATTGTCAACAACCGCGCCTGACACTGATGCGGGGAGTGGGGAAGATTATGACTGAGTTGGCTGAACACGATGCATCAGGTGGACAGTCGCACGGGGCGCAGCAGTTTGCCTATGCTGTTGGGGTAATGCCCTATGGCGAGCCGCATATGGCATTAGCGGCGGCACAGGAGTATGCTATGCAGCCGCGCGTATTGCCGCTGTTTGCCGAGCCGCAGCGTCAGCCAGAGAGTGGAGTGGAGTTTCGTAATCGGTGTTGGGTGTACTCCGGGATGAAGCGGGCTGAGAGTGGCAGTGGTGATATACTGCGACTCTGGAATGCGTCGGAACGCGAAGAGAGTGGTGAAGTTATATTGCCATCGTATTACAGTGGTGCCACTCTGGTAAGGCTTGATGAGACACCGTTGCAGAGCCTAGAGATACGCGATGGTCGAGTCTGCTTTAGCGTAAAGCCCTATGGGATAGCAACGCTACTGCTGCGGCGAGGCGCAGCAGTGCGTTGCAATAACCAATAGGTATGGGAAGTTTATTCCTACGGAGTAGGGTCGTTAATCGCTGAAAATTACCGTACCATGGTCGCCAGTGGTGGAAGAGGAATGCCTTAATGGGGGAAACTTTGTCGTGAGCTTTGTCGGGGCTGACGAATGTTCTTCTGCGTGTTGGAAACCGGGTTATGTCACGCCCTTTCAGGGCTAAATTTATTATGTGACGTAATCCCGGGGCGTTGCCCCGGGCTGGAATGTATAGCCCTTTCAGGGCAG
>JAAYNR010000280.1 GCA_012520735.1 Lentisphaerota bacterium
ACCAGACCCAGGGTTTCACCCTGGGCTGGTATCTCTTGCCCCTTCAGGGCATTTTCAGCCCACCTCCGTGCCTTCCGCCCCATTCCGTCCCTTCCGTGGCTCCCTTCTCCCTCCCCGAGCCTTCTCTCTTTGCTCTCTTTGCGTTCTCTGTGGTTAATTCACCTATCACCTATTACTTGCGACTGCGGCGCCACCGCCGCAGCCGCCACTTATTCATTTGTAACACCGGCTAACTTTGCTATATAATGCCGCCATGTCATGTAACTGGCGCTATGCCCTGTTTTCATGATAAACCATCCTAAGGAGTAATTATCATGAGTTTGCTGAAAAAGATATCTCTCGCTCTATTAACCGTTGGCTCTATGACAGAGGTGGCGCAGGCCGCCGACACCACTACCGCTGTTGCCAACGCCTCTACACCGGCCATCTGGTGGGTGGCACCGGCCGGATCACTGCTGGCTCTGATAATGGCCTACCTCTTCTACCGTATGATGATCAAAGCCAACCCCGGCACCCCCCGCATGGTCGAGATCGCTGGCTACGTCCGTGAAGGTGCCATGGCTTACCTTCGTCAGCAATATAGCCGCGTCGGATTGGTCTTCGCCATTTTAGTCGTTATTTTTAGTGCGCTGGCTCTTTTAGGTGTGCAAAACCCCTTTGTCCCTATCGCCTTTCTCACCGGCGGTTTCTTCTCCGGCCTCTGCGGCTATCTAGGGATGCGCACCGCCACCGCCGCCTCATCACGCACTGCTCAGGGTGCCAGCGAGAGCCTGAACCGCGGTTTGCAGGTCGCCTTCCGCTCCGGTGCCGTTATGGGGCTGGTCGTCGTCGGTTTCGGCCTCCTCGACATCTCCCTCTGGTACTGGATTCTCGACCGCCTGGTCTATACCGAAGCCCACATGGTAAACGGATTCGGCCGTATCACCGAGAGTGTCTGGCTGGTTCACCCCAACACGCCCCTCTCCGATAAACTGATCGAGATCACCACCACCATGCTCACCTTCGGCATGGGTGCCTCTACCCAGGCGCTATTCGCCCGTGTCGGCGGCGGTATCTACACCAAAGCAGCCGATGTCGGCGCCGACCTCGTCGGCAAGGTCGAGTCGGGAATCCCCGAAGACGACCCCCGTAACCCCGCCACCATCGCCGATAACGTCGGTGATAACGTCGGCGACGTAGCCGGTATGGGTGCCGATCTCTATGAGTCGTATTGCGGCGCCATCCTCTCTACCGCCGCCCTCGGTGCCTGCCTCCCCGCCTCCAGCGCACTCTTCGGCATCAACGCCGTAATCGCCCCCATGGTGATCGCCGGTATCGGTATCGTCCTCTCCGTCCTCGGCATCTTCGCCGTCCGCTGTAACGACGACAAAGCCAGCATGATGACCCTCCTCAAAGCCCTTCGCCTCGGCACCTGGGGTAGCTCCGTCCTCATCGTTGTGGCCACTGCCATCCTCGCCGCCACCAACATCATCACCTGGGGTATCTTCGGTGCCGTTATGGCCGGTCTCCTCGCCGGCGTGATTATCGGCTACTCCACTGAATACTACACCTCCGATGAATACTCCCCCACCAAAGGGATCGCCGGTCAATCGCTCATGGGCCCCGCCACCGTCATTATCGACGGCATGGCTGTCGGCATGATGTCAGCTCTAGTCCCTGTGGTAGTTGTCGTCGTCGCCATTATCAGTGCCTTCGGCCTGGCCGGTGGCTTCACTGAAACCATGAACGGTCTCTACGGCATCGCCTTTGCCGCTGTTGGTATGCTCGCCACTCTCGGCATCACCCTCGCTACCGACGCCTACGGTCCCATCGCGGATAACGCCGGCGGCAACGCCGAGATGACCGGCCTCCCGCCACACGTCCGCGAACGTACCGACGCCCTCGACATGCTCGGCAACACCACCGCCGCTACCGGCAAAGGCTTTGCCATCGGTTCCGCCGCCCTCACCGCCATGGCACTCCTCGCCGCCGAAGTCCAGGAGGTCGACGTCTGGACCCGCAAACTCGCCGCCAAAGGTGCCGTCAGCTTCGATACAACCGGCTACGCCGCAGCCACCGACAAACTACGCTTCTTCATCGACACCCTCAACCTCAGCATCCTCAACCCCTTTGTCCTCTGCGGCATCTTCATCGGCGCTATGATGGCCTTTGTCTTCTGCGCCATGTCGATGAAAGCCGTTGGACGCGCCGCCGGTGCCATGGTTGAAGAGGTTCGCCGCCAATTCAAAGTGATGCCCGGCATCATGGACGGCTCCCAGCGCCCCGACTACGCCCGCTGCGTCGCCATCTCCACCAAAGGAGCCCAACGCGAAATGCTCCTCCCCTCCCTCCTCGCCATCTTTGTCCCCGTCTGCACCGGCCTGATCCTTGGCGTAGCCGGCATCATAGGCCTCCTTGCCGGTGGACTCACCGCCGGCTTCTCCCTCGCCTGCATGCTCAACAACGCCGGCGGTGCCTGGGACAACGCCAAAAAACACATCGAAAAAGGCAACTTCGGCGGCAAAACACTCACCGACGGCACCAAAAACCCCTCCCACAGCGCCGCTGTTATCGGCGACACCGTCGGCGACCCCTGCAAAGACACCTGCGGCCCCTCCCTCAATATCCTCATCAAACTGATGAGCATGGTCGCCATCGTCTTCACCCCAATGATTATCCGCTTCTCCCCCGCCATCCAGAAACTCCTCGGCTTCATCAAATAGCAGCCGCATCAATGCGGCTGCTAAGTAATCAGTGATAGGTGACCCTCTGGTAATTTGCCCACCCGGCGGCGTTCACGCCGCCACACTTAATCGAAATCACCACTCACCACTTACGCAGTGCGGCTCCGCCGCGCTGTAAACAACTCTTATCTCTGTCCCCAGGTACGCAGCCCGGGTCAGCGATGCCCTCCCTGCCCTGAAAGGGCTATACATACCAGCCCGGGGCAACGCCCCGGGAATACGCAACAAATCATATAAAGCCCTGTAAGGGCGTGACA
>JAAYNR010000182.1 GCA_012520735.1 Lentisphaerota bacterium
GGCTTCAGCGGGCCGCAGGCCGCCGCCGCCGTCATCGAGCCGGGGGTGGTTGTCAGGCTGAACGTGGCCACGTTCGACAGCGCCGCCGACCAGCTTTACGGCTATTTCGAGGACACCGGAGCCATTTTTGAGCTATACCGCAGTGCCAGCGGGCCGGCGGTGCCAGCAACGGCGGGCAGTGCTGTGCTGCGCTTGAACCGCGGCGGCGGCGCGGACAAGCGCCTCGTGGGCGGCTGGGACGATGGTACCTTCAGCGCCACGGCGGGCGGATTCATCGAGGTCGGCTCCGACGGTGGCGTGATCGCCGCCACCAGCGGCAAGACGCTCACCGTCTCAACCCCTGTGGCCATTGGTGCCAACGAGCTGATCATCGGCGACACCAACCGCTACGACGGTGTTTCCGAGCCCAAGCTGGGGACAGTCACGCTCGGCGCGGGTGTTGACTACAGCACCGCCGACCTTGGCGGATGCATCACTGTGCTGTCTGGCGCGGAATTGCGTAACATCGCCAACTCCCTACCTGATTTGGCCGCGCTTAATGTGGCCGGAAGCTTCTATGCGGCGGCGGTAGACACCATCGGCTCGATCAGCGGCACCGGGGTAGTGACGGTCGCGGCCGATCTCAGCGTCGGCGCCAACGACGCCGCCACCGCTTTCAGCGGCATATTGGATGGTTCCAAGAAATTGACCAAGGTCAGCTCTGGTCGCCTCGACCTGACAGGTGGCGAGAGTCCTTTCAGCGGGACAGTCAACGTCAGTGGCGGTGAGCTGGCTTTGAGCGGCGGTGGCCGACTGGGGCAGACCGGTGCCACCGCCTTCACGCTTACCAGTGGCGGCACGCTACATCTCGACAACTCGGTTGTCAACCTCACCGACCGCCTGACTGGCGCCGCGCCGGGCATCACCTTTCAGGGCGGCACGTTGCGCCTGACCGGCAAGGACGGCGCGGCCAGCGGTGAGGCACTCGGCGCGGCGACCTTCTCCGGCGGTGCCTCTACTATTGAGTTGTATAATGGCAGCGGCACTGGCTCATCGGCTGATCTGCTCTTCTCCTCTTTGACCGCTAATCCGGCCGGCACAGTCAACTTTGTGGTCCACAACGGTACACTGGGCGAGTCTGGCGATAACCCGCGCGTAAGGTTCAACGGCCTGGCCGAGGGAGTGATTGGCAACGGCAGCGTTGGCAATATCCCGGCTTGGTACGATACCACTTACGGGGTACGCGCCTTTACCCTTGGTGAGGGGACAGAGTTTGACGGTACCGTTTTGCAAAACGCCATTGATACTGTTTTCACTACGGCTAACGTCAACCCCACCATTACTGTTGCCAAACATACCGTCAGATCGATTTGGATAGACAGTCCCGGCACCGGCAAATTCATTGATCTGAGCACTAACGGCAATTACTCTCTAACCATCGCCTCGGGGCACCTTACCCTGACGGGCAATGACGACTTTGAGATCAAGCGTAGCACCGGCACTGGCACTTTCACTTGGTCGCCGAATTATCTTTCACTCAATATCGTCGAACCAACAACTACGCTCACCTTGAGCGCACCGACCACCAAAGCGATCAGCAAGAACGGTCCCGGTACACTATTAGTTAATTCCGACCACACCGGAGCGCTGGCGATCAACGAGGGGCTGGTCAAGTACGGCCCGGACGGTGACTTCGGGTCGATCAACCTGACCACCTATGGCGATGGCTTCCTCGATCTGGCCGGCAAGGGTGATGAGACCTTAGCCGCACTGACGCTCTACGACGGCGGCGTGACTAACTCCGGTTCAGAGACCGCCTCAACTCTCACCATCTCCACCCTCACCATGGGTGCCGGGCCGGCGGGTTCATCGGCCTTGGTCGCGCTGGCTCCCGGCGATACCCTCAAGCTTGGCGGCACCGTCACTTATAACATCGCCAACAACCCCGGCACCGCATTTATCAGCGGTGGCACACTTGATCTCAACGGCGCCACGCGCGCCTTCACCGTCAACGACAGCCCAGGCGCGGCGATCGACCTCGACGTCAGCTCCGTGCTCACCGGCAACGTGGCCAACGGCCTCACCAAGGGCGGCGCCGGCGTGCTGCGCCTCAGCGGCGCCAACACCTTCGACGGGCCGGTCACCGTGACCGGCGTCCTGCGCCTCGCCCATCCGCAGGCGCTCGGCCTCCCCAGTACAGAACGCAAGCTGACTGTCAACAGTGGCGCGACCGTCGCCCTTGATCCGGCCAATGGCACCATCAATATCGCCCCTCCTTATACCGTCAGCCTCAACGGCGTGGGTAGCGCTGTCATCGGCCCGGTCAGCGGTGCATTGGTTAACCTCGACGGTGCCAACGAGGTGTCGAGTGCGGTGACGCTGGCCGCAGCCAGTCATATAGCTTCGCTGGCGGGCACGCTGACCATCTCTGGCGCGGTTGGCGGCAATTATGCCCTGACCATCAACGGCGACGGCGACACAGCGCTCACAGGCGTGCGTAGCGGCACGAGCACCGTAGTCAAAAACGGTGCCGGCACATTAACTCTCGCCGCTGCCAATACTTACAGCGGTGCCACCACCATCAATGCCGGCGTGGTAAGCGCCCGCCACAACAACGCCTTTGGCACTACGGCCGGTGGTGTGACCGTAAAAGATGGCGGCGAGCTGCAGTTGCAGGATAACATCACCATCGGTGCCGAGGCGCTGACCCTCGGCGGCAGCGGCGTCGCTGGCGGCGGCGCCCTGCGCAACATCTCCGGCACCAACACTTACGGTGGCAAGGTCACTATCGGCCAGAACGGCGCGCGCATCGGTAGCGACAGCGGCCTCCTGATTCTCGACGTGGCCTCGGGCAACGCGATCGACGGCAGCAACCTAGACGTGGTCTTCGGCGGCGCGGGCGGCATCACCGTCGCCGACCCCATCGCCACATCAGGTGGTGGCGTCACCAAAGAGGGGAGCGGCATTTTAACGCTGGCGGGCGCCAATACTTACACTGGCCCGACAACGCTCAAGGCCGGTCGCTTGAACATCAGTGGATCGACTGCCGCCGGCTCGGCCGTCACCGTGGCGGGCGGCGCCACGCTGGGCGGCACAGGCAGCACCCTTGGCGCGGTCAGCGTGGCGGCAGGCGGCCTGCTCACGCCGGGCGTCGGCGGCACGGCGGGCGGCAACTTCACGGCCGGCTCCTTGACTCTGGACAATGACAGTCTGGCACGGTTTGAGTTCAGTGCCGCTCCGGCCAATGACACCATCACTGTCAATGGCGGCTTATCGCTTGCTCCGGGTGCCAAGATCGCACTACTGGTGGCAGGCACAGCCACACCGTGGGCGCAGTCGGGCACCTACAACCTAATCCAATACAACGGCGTTCTGGTTGGCGATCCGTCCGGCCTGGTCATCGACACCCCGGCCGCCAATCTCTTTTACACCTTCTTCGTTGAAGACGGCTGGCTCAAGGTGCGCGTCGAGGGTGTCAAGGTCACTGCCCTGCCCTTCTCCAGCCTCACCCCCACCAGCGCGCAGTTCAATGGCACGGTCACGGCGGTGGCAGCCGATGATCCGCAGGTCTGGTTCTGCTGGGACTACAGCGACAAAGGCTTTACGGCCACCAGCGACTGGGCCAACGTCACTTACGTCGGAGTGTTCGGCGAGGGCCAAACTTTCGGCAAGACGATCAGCGGCCTCCACTCGGGCAGTAACTACGCCTACCGCGTCTTTGCCGCCAGTACTGACGGCACCGCCTGGTCGGTGGAGGCGATCACCCTGACCACCATCTACCTGCCGAGCGTGGTGGCGCATGGGGCGCACAATATCGAGCCTGGCGTGGCGCGGTTGACTGGTGAGATCACCGATGTCGGCGTTGAAACGCCGCAAGTCTGGTTCCACTATTGGATCAGTGGCGACGCGACCACCAACATTGTGGCGATGGGGCTACAGGGTGGCGTTTTCGAGACCCAGGTGAGCGGTCTTCTCCATGCGCAACCGTACCAATACTGTGTTGTCGCTCAAAACCAGGCCGGCACGGTGCGCTCGTCGAGCGAGCCGCTGGCCAGCTCAGCCATCTATTACGTCAGTCCCAATGGCGATGATCTCGCTTCCGGCCTCTCCTGGAGCGATGCCAAGCTGACATTGCACGCCACTGTGGCAGATGCCAGCGATAAAGACACTATCATCGTCACCAATGGTGTCTATCTCTTTACGGGCAATTTGAATATCGCCAAGGAGTTGCTGGTCAAAAGCGTCAATGGCCGCGAAGTCACCAAGCTGCAACGGGATCCCGCCGTTACCAAGTTTACAATGCTCACCATTAATCATGATGGTGCTGTGGTTGACGGCTTCTCCATCACCAATGGCTATTACACCAGCGAATACACATACGGCGGCGTCAAGCTGCAGAAGGGTGCGCTGATCAATTCCGACATCTCCAAATGCACCGGCTACCGGGCGACAGGCGGGATGTGGATGACTGGCGGTCTTGTCTCCAACTGTCTCTTCTATGCCAATAACGATACCGGTAACTACAGGGATAGCTACGGTGCTCTGATCATGGAGAATGGTTTACTGACGCACTGTGAGTTTATTAACAATAACAGTGGTAGCCTCACTAGCGGTGCCGGTTCAATTAAGCTTACAAAAGGTACCCTGCAATACTCTAAAATCAGCGGCGGATATTACTCCGGCGATGTTTTGCGGGCCGGCGGTGTCAATGTCTCCGGCACTGGTATATTGCGTAACTGCCTGATCGACAATAACAGCGGCTACGGTCTGAAAGTGACCGGTGGCACGGTCGAGAGCTGCACTATTACACGCAGTGAGGATGCCGGCGTTCACTTTACGGGCGGTACTATCAAAAATACGGTTATCTATGGTAACAATGGCGAGTATGGCATTCTGGGCAATGGCGGGACGATTGAGTATAGCAACATGGCACCACTGGAAGATGGCTCAGGGTACTCTGTTATTGATCCGGTCTTCACCGATCCGGTTAATGGCGATTTCACCCTCTATCCTGCTTCACCACTGATCAATGCCGGCACAAATCAGGCATGGATGGTCGGTGCTACTGACCTCAACGGCTCCCCGCGTATTGAGATGGAACTGGTCGATATGGGGTGTTATGAAGCGCCCGACATGGGCAACGCCCCCTTCCACTGTAACTTTGAGGCCAGCACTGTTGTTGGCGTTGGTGCGGTGGAGGTGGTCTTTACCGCCATGGTGGTTGGTGCTAATACAAATGTCACCAGTTACACCTGGGACTTTGGTGACGGCCATACGGCCTCTGGCGACACGGCGGCGGTCGTGACCAATCTATACACGACACCCGGACTCTATGCCGTTACCTTAGAGGCTGTAAATAGTGCCTCTGAGACGGACGCGATGACCAAGGGCGATTTCATTTATCTGGCTCCGTCGGTGATTTACGTCTCTACTAACGGCACACATACCTTCCCCTTTGACACTTGGGAGAAGGCAGCCAGCGACATTCAGGCGGCGATCGACGCCGCCCGTGTGATTACGGATGCTGCCTCGGATGTTCTGATTGATGACGGCACCTATTTGATTACCACCCAGCTCGAAGTTTTCAAAGGGATCAGAATAAGCAGCGTTAACGGGCGCGACGCAACTATTATCCGGCGCGGTTCAGGTTCACCGCGTATTTTCTGGATTAAAGATGCAGATGCTGTGATAGATGGCTTCACCCTCGATGATGGTCGGGCATCTAATGTGCTGCTGAACGGTGGCACGGTCATAAACTGTATCATAAAGCGCGGCCAGAAGGTGCGCGACGCCGGAGGCTTGTTCATGTCGGCCGGAGTCGTCTCCAACTGCCTTTTTGAGGCCAATCGCGATACCGGCACATCATCAGGCAATACCCAAGGGGCTGGCGCGGTAGTGATGAGTGGCGGCTTGCTGACACACTGCCAACTGTTGAACAACTATGGCCCTAATTACGACAGCAACTACGGCCCGGCGGCCGGGGCGCTGCGCATGAGTGGCGGCACGGCGCAGAATTTGGTCATCATTGGCAATTACCTCACCAGTAACGGCAAGAACGGTGCCGTGCTCATGACCGGCAGCGGCGCGACGCTGCGCAACAGCCTGATCGCCGGCAATGGCAGCGGGAACAGCTATGCGATCAACATCGGCGCCGGCACACTTGAGAGTTGCACCGTGGTGCGCAATCAGGGGAGTGGCATTTACTACACGGGCGGCACGTTGCGCAACGTCATCAGTGCTTATAACGAGGGTGGCGACCTGACGGGAACTTCCACTGCCTTCTCCTATTGCTGCATACCAGGGATAAATCCCGAAGACGGTAACGGCAACAATGTCGACGGTGAGCCGCGCTTCCGCAACGCCGGTTCCGGCTATGGCATCAGTTGGACACCGGGCAACTATGAAGTGACCTTCGGCTCGCCCTGCGTCAACGCCGGCCTCAATGCCGTCTGGATGGAGGGCACCACCGACATTGCCGGCAACCCGCGCATCTTTGGCAAGCGGGTCGATATGGGCGCTTACGAGTCGCTATCTTCCGGCGGCACCATCCTGATGCTCAGGTGAGGGGGAGAGAGAAGTAATGGGTAATAAGTGCAGAGAATGCCTCAATGGTTTAAGCGTGGTGGCGTGAGCGCCGCCGGGGATGGCGGTGTGCAGGGCGAGGTGTGTGTGAAGGGCAGAAGAGGGGAGAGGGTTAGCGGATGCGGCCGAGGCGAGGTGAGGTGAAGGGCCAGTAGACAAGGGTGGCGGGGCCGAGGAGGTTTTGCTCGGGGACGGTACCCCAGAAGCGGCTGTCGAGGCTGTTGCGGCTGTTGTCGCCAAGGGCGTAGTATTCGTTGTGGGCGAGGTCAACTTTGTCTTCGGGCATCATTAGTGATTTGGCAAATTGACGTGGCATGCCGGGGAGGGTGAAGCCTGCGTAGTTGGGAGCCCAGGGGGCGAATTTTTCACAAGCGGCTATTTTACCGATCATGGCTGGTTGGTTGACCTCTTTGCCGTTGATGAGCAAGTGGGGGGGGCGGATAGAGATGGTTTCACCGGGCATACCGCACATTCGTTTGATGTAGTGGGTGCCGGGTGTGAGGGAGGGGATGTTTTCGGTGGAGAAGACCATGACTTCTCCGCGGGAGGGGTGGCGGAAGTTCCAGATCCAGCGGTTGACAAAGACAAAGTCGCCGGCAGTGACGACACCTGACCAGAGTTTTGCATTGTTGGCGACGTTACCGTCGCGATTGACACGGATGGTGTTGGGGCGGAGGAGGGCATCGCTGGGGATGTAGTAGCGGCGTCCGGCGATTTGGAAGGCACTGTAGCCGGGTTTTGATTCGTCGCGTTGAATGGGCGCAATTTTACCACCAACAGTGACGTTGACCTCTTTGTACCATTCGCCTGTGCAGAGCCAATTGACAATTTTGAGTGGCATGCGGTCACGGAGGCGGGGTTGGCTGAGCTCGAAGGAGGAGATGCCGGAGAGGGTGGGCTGCATGGAGCCGGTTGGTATTTTAAATGGTTGGTAGTAGTAAGCGCGGAAGGCCATGGCAACGGAGAGGGCGACTACAATGACTTCGAAGTTGCCGCGCCATCCGGAGAGTGGGCGTGGCGGTGAGAGACGGCTGAGCAGTTCGGCTAACTCGTTGGCGAGGGAGTCGAGGTCATTGTGACTGGCCGACGCTGGAGTATGGCGGGCGGTAGTAATGAGGCGCGAGAGTTCGGCGAGGTCGTCGGCGGGGAGGATGTCTTGCCGCATGGCACGGAGGGTGACGGCACTGCGGGTGGCATCGCGCAGTGTCCGGCGGGCTCGGCGCATGTTGCGGGATTTTTTGAGCGAGTCGAATATAGTCATAAAGGTAGTCTCTTTTATATGCGATCAGTTTGTTGGGGGGGGTTACTCGGCACTCCCTTTTAGGACAGCGATGAATGCCGATTGGGGGACGTTGACGGTGCCGAACTCTTTCATACGCTTTTTACCCTCGGCCTGTTTTTTAAGTACCTTCTGTTTGCGGGTGACATCGCCGCCGTAAAGTTTGGCGGTGACATCTTTACGGAAGGCGCGGATATCTTCACGGGCGATGATGGTTCTGCCTAGAGCTGCCTGAACCGGAATTTTGAACATATGGGGCGGGATCTCTTCGCTCAGGGCTTTGACGATCTGGCGGCCACGGTAGACGGCGCGATCTTTATGGACCAGACAGGAGAAGGCATCGACCACCTCACTGTTAAGGAGGATATCCATGCGGACAATATTACTCTCCTGATAGCCGTATGGTTCGTAGTCCATCGAGGCGTAGCCACGGCTGACACTTTTGAGGGTGTCGTGGAAGTCGGTGAGGATTTCATTAAGGGGGAGGATACAGGTGAGGATAACCCGTTTGCTATCGAGCGTCTCTGTCCCCTCCATGGTGCCGCGGCGCTCCATGATCAGGCGCATGATTTCACCGATAGAGACGTTAGGGGTGATGAGGGTGGCTTTGATAACCGGTTCTTCGATATGATCGATACGGGTGACATCGGGGAGGAGGGTGGGGTTATCGATCTCCATGATTGAGCCGTCGTTCATGAATATCTTATATACTACAGCGGGATGGGTGCTGATAATATCGAGGTCGAATTCACGGCGCAGTCGTTCCTGCACTACCTCCATGTGGAGGAGACCAAGGAAGCCGCAGCGGAAGCCGAAGCCGAGGGCGACGGAGCTTTCGGGGTGAAAGGTGAAGGCGGAGTCGTTAAGGTGGAGTTTCTCCAAGCCGTTGCGAACTTTCTCATATTCGTCGGTACTGACGGGGTAGATACCACTGAAGACCATGGGGCGGACTTCTTTGTAGCCGGGGAGGGCTTCATCGGAGCCGGCGGTGACGGTGGTGATGGTGTCGCCGCTTTTTACATCCTGAGTGTCACGCAGGGTGCCGATAACATAGCCGACTTGCCCCTCTTCCAGTACTGATATAGGACGTTGGGTAGGACTGAAAACCCCAACTTCACGCACTTGTGTCTGGACACCACTACCGAGGAGGCGGATGGAGTCACCCGGCTTGATAGAGCCGTCGACAATACGGACATAAGGTATGACACCCCGGAAGGCATCGAAGACAGAGTCAAAGACGAGAGCCCGCAGGGGGGCTTGTCTGCCGCGAGTCAGTGGGGGCGGGATACGTTCAATAACAGCTTCAAGGACTTCGGGGACATTTTCGCCGGTTTTGGCACTGATTAGAATGGGGTGTTCCATACTTATGCCAAGGACATCTTCGATTTGTTTAGTCACTTCGGGGATATCGGCACCGGGGAGGTCTACTTTATTTAAAACAGGGATGATCTCGAGTCCGGCATCGACAGCCAGATAGGCGTTAGCAACGGTTTGAGCCTCAACGCCCTGACAGGCATCGACCACCAGAACGGCACCTTCACAGGCACCCATACTGCGGGAGACCTCATAAGCGAAGTCGACATGACCGGGGGTGTCGATCAGATTCAGGCGGTACTCCTTGCCGTTGCGCGCCACATAGGTCATGGATACGGGGTGGCTTTTAATGGTGATGCCACGCTCGCGTTCGAGGTCCATGGTGTCGAGTGCCTGATCGCGCATGAGGCGCGACTCAATAGCTTGGGTAACCTCAAGAATACGATCCGACAGCGTAGTTTTGCCGTGGTCGATGTGAGCTATAATGCAAAAATTGCGGGTGTTCTCTATCCGTTGTTCCATAAAGCAGTCTAAGCGGTCTTTCGTTGTTCAGGCCGTTTAAAAATTAAAACCGCTACTTTACTCTATTTTGTCGGCTTTGTCACGCCACAACCAAAACCACGTAATTCCATAGCTTGGCCGACTCTTTCGGCGCGGTTAATAAGGCGTAGGAGCCAGACTACCGGCAGAGCGGTGATGGCACGTATCCGGGTGGCAGCGGTGCCGCCGGAGACACCACGTAGTTTGAGTGTTGCTGAGAGCCGGTTTGTTTCATCACTGAGGAGGGCGGTTTGCCAGACTATCTGTAGCAGAAGCCGTTTCAGGAGGGGTGGCAAAGGCATAGCCTCAAGTGCTGTGGCGAAGTCGGTCATATCGAGTGTCGCCATAGTAGCCACAGCACCGAGCATACAGAGTGTACCGCGCAGTGCCAGAGTAGAGCTGATAGCGGTGTAGTCTAACGTGGAACTATAGAGGGCGGCTACTAAAGCGAGTAAAACCGGTGGCACAAAAATAACGGCAGCCAGAGCTGCAGTGGCGGCTAGGCGACGTAATGGAGGGAGTGAGAGGAGGAGCCATGCGGTTAAGGTGGTTAGGGTGTATATTAAGGAGGTCCTGTTTAAGGTAGCGATGATACAGACGATAAACACGGCTATACCACAAAGCAGGCGTAGGGGGGGGCGCAGGCGACAGGCTATGCCACGGCCACCGCCCCAGATATCGGCGAAGTGGCGCATTACGAGGCAGGGCGTGTGGCGGTGAGGCTGTATGAGGAGTTGTCCTCGGCGGCCGTGATCAGTTTGAAGCCGGCGGTCTGTGTCAACACGGCGAGGTCGGCAACAGGTGGCAGCAGGTCGTGGTGGATTGATGGATCACTGGCTTGCGAGTGGATATTGTTGACGGCGCTACGTGAGATCAGGTGCAAAACATGGAGATAGCCGTTTGGTTTGAGGAGACGGTAAAACTCGGCGAGGACGGTAGCCGGAGCGGTGAAGTGTGGCCAGACAGAAAAACAGATGATACGGTGAAAAACGGCTTCGGGTAGCGGCACGTCTTCGGCAGGGCACTCCAGCCATGTGGCGCGGGGGTCGTTAACTTTGGCTTTAGCGTGTTGTAGCATAACCGTGGAGATGTCGAGGCCGACGACACGACCATCTGTTCCCAGTCGCTGTAACAGCACGGCGGTGAGGTTGCCGGTGCCACAGCCAACATCGAGTATGGTTTCTGCGGGTTTAACGTCCCAGGTGTCGACCACAGCTCCCAGAGGTGGGGCAATTTTTTCCAGACTGCTGGTGTTGTCCCACACCGTGGCCAGGCGGTCAAAAAAAGCGATGCGGCTTGGCCAGTCGGGTGGAGCCGGTGTTGTACGCTCATCAGTTACGGTATTACCGAAGCAGTTGTTTTTCCTATTATTCATGATACATAAATTTCTCCGATAGAGATGGCTCAATATGGCATAACGGCTAGATAGATGCAAATAATTTTGCAGTAACAACAATTTGGGCTGGACGTAACAGGCACTTTTACGCTAAATTGGTGCTTTCTTTTTGCGGGCGTAATTCAATGGTAGAATGTGAGCTTCCCAAGCTCAATACGAGGGTTCGATTCCCTTCGCCCGCTCCACTTTGCAGATTTACCTCCTCTCCTTAAGCTACCGCTTGCTTCCTTTGTTGGGTAGTACTATAATTTGGCGAATGAAAACGGCAAAAACCAAGAGAGTAATACGTATTGGCCTGGTTGGTTACGGCAAGCATGGACAGTGGGCTGTGTTACCGGCAATCAACAGTGCCAAAGGTGCCAAACTGGCTGCTGTGGCTGATCTCAGCAGTGATAATCTGGCATTGCGTCCTGACCATAAGGTTCCGGCGTACAACGACTATCGGGAGATGTTTAAAAACGAACAGCTCGATGCCGTATATGTGGTGGTGCCGGTAGAGGGTCATGTTGAGGTGACTTTGGCGGCGTTACGCGCCGGGTTACACGTGATAGTTGAGAAGCCGATGGCTCCGACCGCTGCTGAGTGTCGGCGGATGATCAATGCCGCCAAGAGGAAAAATTTACTGCTGGCCGTTGACTTTGAGTTACGCTACTCACAAGAGTTTCGGCAGATTCGGCAATGGATTGCTGAAGGCCACCTGGGGCGAATCGGTGCTGTTCACTTTGATCAGATGTGGGATGGGCACAAGACAACAGGGCCTCTGGGAGAGCGGCGGCATCGGTTTTGCGACAGCTCCGGGACGCTCGATTGCGGTATCCATAAGCTCGATCTGATACGCTACTTTCTGGGTGGCGGCAAATGGCAGGATGTGAGGGCTTATGGGGTTTGGTTTGACGAAAAGGTCCGCTACGCACCTCATATCGCAATTCAGGCCCGACTTGACAATGGTGTTATGGCGACTTTCAACTCCAGCTTTGCCTTTACTGCCTACATTAAAGAGAGAGACTCCTATTCCAGTCTGGCGATTTTGGGTCAGCAGGGGGTGATAACCATGGGCGTGGATGACACCGGCAAGAGTTGTATCAAGCTGACATCGGCAACCAAATGCGAGACAAAATCGATTGGCGCTGAGGGACATGCATCGGGAATTATGTTGCTGGTAGAGGATTTTAGTCGGGCGGTGCGCACCGGCAAGCCACTGCCGCCTGAGGTGGCCACCGGTGAAGATGGGATGATGGCGGTTTGGATTGTTGGCGAAGCCAACGAACAGGCTGTTGCAGAAGGCGATTCTTTCAGCAAACAATAAACCTGTTGCCCCAGCATCTGGTTTTATGGTATTGTCACGGCATTTCTGACATGGGGCGGTAGCTCAGTTGGTAGAGCATTACGTTCGCAACGTAGGGGTCAGGGGTTCGAATCCCCTTCGCTCCACCATGTTGTGGTGGAAAATGAAGAAATGCCTTAATGGCGTGGTATTCTGGGATTATGTTTTATGTAGCTGGCCGGTGTTATGGTTGAGGGAGGTTTGAGATGGATATGGTGAGTTATGATTTTAAGGCGGCGGCGGAGTTGGTTGCAGGTGATGTGAGGCCACGGCTGTTGTTTGGACCGGATGATGTGGCGGTGATTCGTCGGGGGTTAGAGTCTGTGCGGGGACGGAGGTTGTGGCGGGGATTTGCACGGCGGGCGCAGAGGGTATGCCGGATTGTTTGCGAGGCGGAGAATCTTACGGCTGGGCTGGCCGGTGTGGCGGGGAGTGAGGTTAAGGAGGCGCAGACGGTTTTACGGTTTTTGCGCGACTTAGCGGCGTATGGGGTGTTGGCGAAGGATGAGGCGGCTTATGAGGCTGTGCGACGGATTTTGAATTCGTGTGGTGAGGTATCGGCGCTGGAGAGGGAGAGGGGACGGTTGGGTATCGGTTATGCGGGTGGCGGGACGTTGGCTTTGGCTTATGATATGGTGGCACCGCAGATGAGTCCTGATGAGCGGCGTACTTTTTGTAAGTGGGCTGAGGAGGAGGTGGTGCAGGTTGTTTGGCGGCAGCTTGACCCAAAGTTCTATTTTGGGCCGGGTGGTAATATCGCTATTGTAGGGTTGTGTAATGCAACGATGATGGCTCTTGCGCTGCATGGTGACAAGTATGCTAAGGGTGATGGGGTTGTGTTGCAGCGGTTGATGGCGATGGTTGAGGTAGCGGTGGGGGGAGCTCTGGCACCGAGTGGGTTTCCACTGGAAGATACAGGGTATGGGACGGAGGTGGCGGCGGTGTTGGCGCTGCCGGTGGAGTGTGCGCGGCGTCTGGGAGTGGATGATGTCGCCGCCAGGATGCCCCGCTATTATAAGTTTGGGCGGGCTGCGCTTAAGTTTATTCAGCCGTGGGGGGAGTGGCTGGTAAATACGGGTGATGCCGGACCGACGATGGGTAATCGGGAGTTTGTTTTTGGGCGTATCGCAGCGGCAACGAATGATCCGGCAGTTTTATGGTTGTGGCAGACAATGCGTTATAATTTTGGGACGGTTGATCCGGAGACGCTGGATCAGGATATTTTCAGGGAGGTGGCGTTGGGGCATAAACGGCAGACTCCGCCGTCGGTGTTTTCGTTGTTGCAGGGGCCGCAGTTGGCTAAGGCGAAGCGTCCGACAGGGAGAACAGCAGCAACGGCATTTGTGTGCGGGCGACGTGGTTTGGTGTCGTTCCGCAGTGGCTGGCGTGATGATGACACATTGCTGATTTTCGACGGTTCGCAACGTTCGGATGGTGCGCAGGGACATCATCACGACAGTGCAGGGAGTTTCTCGCTGTTTGCTCTGGGGGAGCATTTTGGTATTGATGCGGGGCGTTATAACGTGACTCAGCCGTGTCATAATGTAGTTTTGGTTAATAGCGAAGGTTATGTTGACCGTGACTCATGGTCACAGGCTCTGTGTGAGGGACGCCTGACAGAGTATGCTCCGCAGCGGTTTGTTGATAGCGCCGCGGCTGATGCAACACCACAGTATGGTGGAGCGGTGCGGAAGGCGGAACGTCGGGTAGGATTGGTAAAAGGGCCGGGGGCACAGCCGTATGTGTGGGTGCAGGATGCGATCAATGCCAATGATAAATGGGGTATGTTTGACTGGCAGCTTCATACGGCACCGGAGAATAAGATCCGTACCCAACGGCGCGGTGCCGTGGTGACTGGTTTGCGGCATGGTAATCAGTTAGGGGTGGAGATGTTTTTGCCGCTGTTTCCGGGCCAGCGCAATAGTAGAGATGCCCACCGCATAGTGGAGGTTTTTGATGACGTGGCGCATCCCAATGCCATAACTTATCTGGGGTTTGATGATCCTCAGAAGATAAAAGAGAAGGTGGCGGAGTATCCGAGACCGGCAGCGATGGTTGAGCATGGGCCGGTATACGAGCGGCCACGTTTGGTGATCCGTTATGAGGGGTGGAATGGGCGGTCGTTGGTGCTAATGGTGCCGCGGGTGAAAGGTACGGCCGCGCCGCGGATGAAGCAGCTTGAAGGTGTGCCGGGTTCGATCGCACTGGAGATTACCTTTGCTGAAGTAACCGATGTTCTGATTGTGAGTTTTGATCACCCGGTGTTACAGGCCGGTGGCGTTGACGAACGGGGCGGGTGGTGTGTGGTACGCCGCAACAACAAAACAGGGAAGGTAATGCAGCGGATTGTCGGGGAGAGTGTTTTGTGAGGAGTTAGTAGCTAACCCTTTAGCTACTGTCAAAAAAACAAGAAATTCAAAGGGAATAAGATTTCTATGCTGTACAACATTTGGTTACGGCTGTAAGCAGTTTTAGAGGGTATCGTCTATACGGAGTCGAGTGCGACGGCGCTGAAAACCGGGCTCGGTGGCGGCTGGCTGGGGTGGGCGCCAGGTGGCGACTCTGTCACCGTTCCAGACATGAGGGGCGGTATTAGAGGTTCGTTCGTAAACTTCATCAAGCATAGGGAGGAATTTTTCGGTGCCGCGCCAGAAGGGGAGAGGTCCCAGGCGTGATGCCAAAGGCGAGGCAAACTTGTTGCCGGCGGCCGGGCCAAAGTCAGTGGCAGGAGTCCAGGTGTCGCCCCAGAATTGTGAAGGTGTAGCGGGGAGGGCAGAGGGGGTGGTAGTGGTGGTGTCGGATAGCGGCGGGGGGGTGGAGGTCTCTTTGATAAGGTCGTTACGGTTAAGGCCGCGCAGCTCAAGGAGGAGGAGCGGTTCGTGTTCAATGGCTTCTCCGAGCAGCAGAAGAACAGCGGTGATATGTTTGCAGGGGCGTGCCCAGTCGGGGCAAGTGCAACGGCCTTGCCAATCGTTATGCGGCTGGGGAAAAAGTGGGGTTTTGTGAGCCAGCAGAAGCGGTTCGATGAGCGGCGGGAAGTCGCCTACGAGGAGTTTCCCGAGTGTAGCCGGTTGTTTTTCCAGCGAGGTGATGATTTCAGCCCGGGCTTTCGAGCTGAGCTTGGTGAAGGTGATGTTCACTTTATAGGGGGTGGCAGCACCGCCTTGAACCGTGGCAGCGACACTCCCACTACCGAGGGTGATCTCGGCAACTTGTCCGCTAATGGCATAATTGCGGCCACGCCCGAGGCGCGCACCGAGGCGGAGGTTTTCAAGCATAAGTATCCAGCGGCGTCCCCACCAGGGGCGTTTGTTGATGCTGCGTGATCCTTGCGCCCGGATGCCGCCGTGGAGGATGACTGGAGTGCGGGGTGAAAATTTTTTACGACGGCTCATGGCAACTCCTCCACGCTAACGGCCTCTTGCGATAGTGCAAGGGCTTCGGTGAGGGCGGTATCGTCCAGACCGGTGAGCCAGGCTTCACCGCTGATAATTACTTCATCAGCCAGAGCGGTTTTCTCCCTGATCATGGCTTCGATCCGTTCTTCCATAGTGCCGGCACAGATAAATTTATAGACCATGACATTACGGGTTTGGCCAATACGGAAGGCGCGGTCGGTGGCTTGGTTTTCAACGGCGGGGTTCCACCAGCGGTCGAAGTGGAAGACGTGGCTGGCACGGGTGAGGTTAAGCCCTGTGCCACCGGCTCGGAGTGAGAGGATGAAGATAGCGGGGCCGGTTTCGTTGGTGAAGGCGTTGATCATGTTGTCGCGCTCTTTACGTGGGGTTCCGCCGTGGAGGAGAGGGACGAAACATGAGAACTCCTGCTGAAGGTGGTGTTGCAGGATGGAGCCCATAGTAGCATACTGGGTAAAGACCAGGGCGGCATCGCCGACAGCAACTACCTCTTCGATCATTTCGCAGAGGCGGTCGAGTTTACCGGAGCGGCCGGTGAGCCGGGGAGACTCTTCAGCGAGAAACTGTGCCGGATGGTTGCAGATCTGTTTGAGGCGGGTGATGGTAGCCAGTACCAGACCACGGCGATCGATACCTTGTGGTTTGTCACGGATGGTAGTGGTGAGCTCGTCGAGGACACCCTGATAGAGGGAGGCCTGTTCGGTAGTAAGACTGCAGTAGACCGATGTTTCGTGTTTTTCCGGGAGATCGCTGATAACATCGCGGTCGGTTTTCAGGCGCCGCAAAACAAATGGGGCGGTCATTTGGCGCAAGCGGTCACTGGCGGTGAGGTCAATACCGGTTTTTATCGGCAAGGCAAATGAGTCACGGAAAGAGCTGCGTGAGCCGAGCAGGCCGGGGTTGAGGAAGTCCATGATCGACCAGAGATCGCCTACATGGTTCTCAATGGGGGTTCCGGTGAGGGCGATACGGAAGTCGGCCTGAAGTGCACGTGCCACTTGTGCCTGCCGGGTGTCGGGGTTTTTAATATTCTGGGCTTCATCGAGAATTATACCGGCCCACTCGATTTGGCGCAAGCTACGGTAGTCACGATAGAGGAGAGAGTAACTGGTAATAACCAGAGCGGCAGAGGCGGCTTCATCGACAAAGAAGCTGCCAACGCTACGTTCGGGGCCATGGTGGAGATAGAGAGGGAGGTTGGGGGTGAAGCGTTTTGCTTCACGTTGCCAGTTGGTCAGAATTGAAGTGGGGCACACGAGCAGCGTGGGGCGGCGTTCACCATGCTCATATTCGCGTGCCAGGAGGGCGAGGGCTTGGACGGTTTTGCCGAGTCCCATATCGTCGGCCAGGCAGGCACCGAGTTTCCACTGGCGCAGAAAAGCGAGCCAGGCAAAGCCACGTTCCTGATAGGGGCGCAGGGTAGCCTTAAAATCGGCGGGTGGGTCGAGAAGGGCGAGAGCTTCGTCGCCTTTGAGGCAGCGCAACAGCTCATCAATCCAGCCGCTGCCGTTGATACCGGCGACAGTCAGGCCGTGGTTATCGCGGTCGATACCGAGCATCAGGCGGATGGCATCATTGGCGTTACGGGCCTCTTTACGGCGTTTACGCCAGAGGCGGAGGGCATCGTTTACCTGATTGGGGTCGACCTCAATCCACTGGTTGCGGAAGCGGATAAGTTCCTGCCCCTGATTGGCCAGAGCGACCAGCTCTTCTTCAGTGATGGCCTCATTGCCAATAGCGATCTGCCAGTCGACATCGACCAGCGATGCGAGCGAGAAGTTGCTGGCTGCCGGCATGGTGCCACTATTAATAAAAGCCATTAACTGGATAGTGGTACTACGACGTTGCCACCATGCCGGTAATGAGACAGTAAAGCCGGCTGCTTCGAGCAGTGGGGCATCATGGCGCATAAAACGGTGGGCTTCAGCGGTAGAGAGCGATGTGCCGTCGGCGTTGATGTCATCGAGAAGAGGCGCGAGAAGAGCTGCCTGTCCGAGACTTAACAGTAGCGCCTCACGTTCACTGGTGGAGGTGGTAGGGGCGTGCCAGAAATCGTGCCATGTGAGCTGAAGGCCGCTGGAGGCGAGCAAGCTACATTGGAGTTGCCAGGGTTCTTCTTCAGAGTCGGGCTCTGTTAGAGTGATGACCAATGAGTACTCGGCGTGACGTTCTAGATCGAGTGGGCGACGCCATTTTTCGATTTCATTAAGAAGGTTGGCCAAGTCACCGTTATTCTCCCACCGGATCACACGTGATTCACTGCGGAGTGAGGCTGTCCAGGCATCATGGGCACAGGCATAATGGCCACGGGCAGCATAGCTGCGTGAGAGAGTGGTAGTTATTGAGAGGCGTGTCAGGCGGTCGACGATGTCGGTCAAAAAAGCAGCGGCAGCAGTATGGGGAGTGGTTAGTGGGGGCGCGTCAGCCGCAGTGGAGAGGGCGAGCGCAGCACCTGGCAGGCGCGTGGCCAGATTGTTAAGAAGCTGCTGGCTGTGACGGTCGAGAGCGGGAACCCAACGCGACTCATAATTGGTTTCGCGGATCGCCACGAGACTGTCGGCGGTGTTTTCGGGTGTGTTTTGGGGATGGTATTGGAGAGTAGGGAGAAACTGGCGGCGGGTAGTAATGGCACCGGCATAACGCATGAGGTCGGCCCAGGCGCGGAGGTCATTGCCGGCGACGACACCGCGGCTCAGGTTCTGACTCTCGGCAGCGGCGGCAAGAAGATCTATCAGCGGTTCTATTGCAAGAGAGAGGGTGTTTATGCTACAAGGGATGAGCTGTGGCTGACCCTTAGCGAAACGTCTCAGCCAGAGGCGTGAAGGCACCGGGCGGTTATCGTCCTGAGGCAGCCAGACGACACACTGGGAGACCGGAGTATTTGGCAGGGGTATAGTTAGAACTGCCGTTAGTGCTGCGACCAGCTCGGCATGAGTGCAACCCCAGAGAAGCGGCGATCCGCTCTTAGTGGGTATCCGTACGGGTGTGGTGCTGGGAGAGGATTCTCCCCAGATCAACAGTTGATCATCAAGCCACGAGGCATGTAAAACAACCATAGGCACCTACTCTGTCTGTGCCGCCTTTCCCTGAGTAAAGCGGCTGCTCAAAAGGCGGACATCCTTGAAAGAGAGGAAGGTCATGAGACCGATTAACAGCACGGCAAAGCCGGTAACGAGGATACTGACCACACGCGGGTGGGGTTTGCGTCGGGTGATAATTTCCCAGAGTGCAAACATGATATGCCCGCCATCGAGCACCGGGAGGGGGAGCAGGTTAATAATGGCGAGGTTGATGCAGATCATCCGCAAAAAGCCCATGCCGCTGAGAAAACTCTCCTGCACTATACGCCACATATAGGCGATGATGATAACCGGGCCACCGATTGACTTAGCCACACGGCCGCGTTCACCCTCGACTTTAGGGACTACCATAGCCTGAAGGACACGAAAAACCTGAGTGGCATCATTATTGATCTGGCGCCACGGGTCGCGATATTGCATCCACATGGCGGCATCAGCCGAGTCCTGCACACTGACACCGATGATCGTGAAACCTTCGCCTGAGAGTTTTGGCGTAACAGTGATAGAGCGCGGGCGACCCTTGCGCAAAACACCGAGCTCTACAGGGCGTTCACCGGCATCGCGCATCCGCATCACAAAATCTTGACTGTTGCGCACCGGTTCGCCATCAAACGAACTGATTACATCACCGCTCGCCATCCCAGCAGCGGCAGCCGGCATAGAGGGATCGACGCTGCCGATCTGACACTTGCCAAGCCAATAGATGCCCGGTACACCACGGACGCCACTGACGACATTAGTGACAGAGACATTGACGACACGCGCCGCGCTACCCGGAGTACGCACAGTGAGGTCGATCTGGTCGGCATCGTTGGCCAGGAGATGACACTCCACCATAAAATCACTCCAGGTGGTGACTCGTCGCGGGCCGACCTGCTCAATGACATCACCGGCACGGATGCCGGCCTCCCAGGCGGCTGTCCCTTTAACAACCTCTCCGACCTCAGTACTGACCACTCCGGTAACGGCTCCCGGCGCCAGCCAGATCATCCAGGCGATGATAACAGCCAGAACAACATTACCGAATGGACCGGCGAGCGAAACGACAATTCGCTTCCAGGCAGGGGCATCGGGGAGAGTTTTAGGATCAGAGCCACTGTCGCCCTGAATCTGCTCCATACCGGCAGGATCGAGTTGCGGCAGGGCGACATAACCGCCAAAAGGGATGGCATTTATGCGATATTCAGTTTGGCCATATTTTTTACGCCACAAAGCCGGGCCAAAGCCGATAGCAAAGGCATTAACCTGAAAACCGAGCCACTTGGCAGCGAGAAAGTGGCCAAACTCATGGACAAAGATCGCCAGACCAAAGAGAATCACCACTACAATAGCGGCTGTGACCCCCTGCAGCAACGATTGCAAAAATAAATATGTCATAATTGGAACATCCTGTTGAGCTGTAAAAAGAGTAGAATAACATTTATGTGACGATTTGCCAAACAGAGTTGGATGGTTGGTTGGTTATAATAAATCGGTTGACTTAACAGATTGCATAAAACGGCGCTGCTGTGGTAAAGTGTTGGTTCCACTTTGCCGGAGCCGCCTTGGCCAGCGGTTCGCTTATGTAGCCACAAACAAATAAAGGAATAGATTAATGAATGATAAAATTGCCTCTATCAAAGGGATGGAGATTCTTGATTCACGTGGTAACCCCACTGTAAAAGTTTTTGTAACGCTTGAGAGTGGTATCACCACGGCGGCGGCAGTCCCCTCCGGTGCCTCTACCGGCGAGAATGAGGCTGTTGAGCTACGTGATGGCGACAAGAGCCGTTTTGGCGGCAAAGGTGTTCTGAAGGCAGTAGCCTCGGTTAATGATGTTTTGAACCCTCTGCTTAAGGGGATGAGCGTTTGTAATCAGCAGGCAATTGATAATGCCATGCTGGCGGCTGATGGCACGGCTAACAAGGGTAAGCTCGGTGCCAACGCACTGTTGGGCGTTTCGATGGCAGTGGCGCGCGCCGGTGCGGCTTCGGCGGGGATACCGCTCTATCGCTGGCTGGGCGGTTCAGCCGCGACACTTCTGCCGGCTCCTATGATGAACATCCTTAATGGCGGTGCTCATGCTGATAACAGCGTCGACTTTCAGGAATTTATGATTATGCCGGTTGGCGTAGCTACTTTCAGCGATGCTTTGCGTTGCGGAACCGAGACCTTCCATGAGCTGCGTAAACTACTTATTAAGAAGGGGTATGCTACCGGCGTGGGTGATGAGGGTGGTTTTGCCCCTAACCTGAAGTCGAATGAAGAGGCTTGTGAGTTGATTATAGAGGCTCTGGCTAATGCCGGCTACAAGGCTGGTAAAGATGCCGGTATTGCACTTGATCCGGCAGCCAGTGAGTTTTTCAACGACGGCAGCTATAACCTTGCCAAGTCGGGTCAGGGCAAAAAGAGCAGTGCCGAGATGATTGCTCTCTATCAGAGCTGGGCCGAGCGTTTTCCGATTGTCTCTATTGAAGATGGCCTCAATGAGCACGATTGGGCCGGCTTTAAAGACCTGACCAAAACCATTGGCGATAAGGTTCAGATCGTTGGTGATGATCTTTTTGTGACCAACACGAAGTTTGTGGAGCGGGGTATCAGCGAGAGTGCGGCCAACTCGGTGTTGATTAAACTCAACCAGATTGGTACGGTCTCTGAGACACTCGCTACAATTCAGATGTGTCAGAAGGCTGGCTGGTCTTATGTGATTTCGCACCGTTCGGGTGAGACTGAGGACTCCTTTATTGCCGACCTCGCCGTAGCTACGAACAGCGGGCAGATCAAGACAGGATCGGCTTGCCGCAGTGAGCGTATTGCCAAGTACAACCGTCTGCTGGAGATCGAGGCGGAGCTGGGTGCTGCTGCACGTTTCTGCAACCCTTTTGCCTGAGCAGAGGAGAGCAGTAGACGGCACCACTGCTAAGAGGTGCTATAAATCGGCCCCGGGCACCGCTGCCCGGGGCTATTTTTTTAGATTGTGAGGTAAATATGCTGATCGACGTTCATGGTCATATCGGTAGTGTAGTGCCAAACCCACTTGAGTTTATTGATGTCACTAATCTTCTGGCCAAAATGGATCACTGGGGGATCGACCGCAGTGTTGTTTTGGCGCTCAGTGAGCACCCGGAGGGTGCTTACCTTCACAGTGATACAGAAGATGTTATCACGGCCTGCTCACGTTATCCGGAGCGATTGATCCCTTTTTGTCTGATCGACCCCCGTTTCGGCAATCATCCGGAGATGGACTTCTCTTATCTGCTTGAAGAGTATAGAAGTAGGGGTTGCAAGGGGATTGGTGAGTTTCTGCCCAAACTAAACTTTAACGACCCACTCTGTATAAATCTCTACAAACAGGCGGCAAAATTCGACTTTCCTGTTCTTTTTGATATGAACGACAGCGTTTACAGTTATGGTCTGCGCGATAATTACGGTCTACCGCTACTGGAGAGTGCCCTGCAGCAATGTCCTGAAACTGTTTTTATCGGTCATGGCCCTACTTTCTGGGCGGAGATATCGGCTGAAGTTCCGGCTGACAACCGTAGTGGATACCCCGGCGGTGCGGTTGTGCCGGGAGGTGCCGTGCCGCGTTTGCTGCGCAAGTATCCTAACTTATGGGCCGATATATCGGCTGGCAGTGGACACAATGCCTTGACTCGTGACCTCGCGTTTGGTCTCGAATTTCTCGATGAATTTCAGGATCGGCTGATGTTTGGCACCGACTCATGCTTCCGCAGTGATGTTAACAGCATCTACCGCACGGTTGCTTTGTTGCGTAAAATTGAGGGCGAACAGCTCCTTTCAGTAGAGGCTCTGGAGAAGCTTAGGTGGCGCAATGCTACACGGTTGCTGAAGTTACAGGGCACCACCACGTAGGTTGCAACTCTAAATCAAAATGAGAGGGGACAGAGAAGTGGTGTTGCTTCTCTGTCCCCGTAATTTTACCGTAAGTTGTCTACTATTCCTGGAAACGGATCGGTGCGAAGTTAGCGCGGTTGCTGCTGAAGCCGCCGAAGCGTCCATTCATTAGCTGATACTCACGCACACTGCCTTCAGTTTTCCCCTCTTTTAGGCCGCTGTCGGCAACCCGGTGGCGGGTAAGCTGGGCACTCCACTCAACACCTGTTCCCGGTACGGCGAGGTCGGGGAGTGATTTGTAGGGGATGCCAATCTCCAGACTCCACGAATCTTTGTCGATCAGTGCCGCTACCTCCATCCCTTCCACATTCCAACTCGTATCACCACCACGGGCATCGTAGACAGCACCATTAGGATTAATGATAAAATGTAATGTTTCACCGGTACCGTCGCCAGAGACATCGAGCAACATCTCAACATTATCGTTCCACCAGGCCAGAGAGGCATCGCGACCTTCAATATCGCGTGTCAGTTTGTCGGGGGTAGGCTCGGCCATCTGAAAACCGAAGTAGACTGCTTCGGTGGTCCAGAGGGCACGGACATCGGTGGGGTAGAGTGCTTTGGCCTCATCAATGCCATTTTTTACCAGGCGGACTGCTGTGGCACGTTGCCAGCTTTCGTCATCAAGTTTGCCATCGATTTTAGGTGCCGCGCCGACTTTCTGAGCTGTCAACGTGCGGACACCTACGCCATCGATCACCGCATCTGCCTCGGTATAGAAGGCGGCAAAGGGTTGTTCGAAGTAGTCGATACGTGCTGTAATCTCTTCATTACCGGCGGCCAGTTTACGGGCATCCAGCAGGAGCTGGCGCATTTTCTCAACCCGTTCACGTGGGAAGCTCTCGGCGTAGATCGCCTGTGAAGTGAGTTTGCCTTTAGGCCAGCGGCTATCCTCCCAGCCGTGGGCTGCCTCTTTAACGAGGCTTAACATCGGGGCTGCGGCTGGGCCATACATACGGCGGGCAAATTCGTCTACTGCGGCATCAACATCAAACTTGGGATTCCACAACACCTTTAGCCAGCAATAGAGCGAGAAGTGCTGTCGGGGCCAGTGGTCGGTAACGCCGTTGATAAATGTACCTACGGTCTTATTACGGTTATGGAGGTAGTGGTCACGGACGGTGTGGTAGTAGTGGTAAGGGGCCTTGGTGCGGTCTTCAGGCCAGCAACTGTAGTGCCAGTTTTGGATTTTGCGTCCGGTGGCTGCTACCCAGGCATCGATATTGGCCTGCTCGGCACTATTGATGGCAGGCTCTTTATAGGCTGCCAGTCCCGGCATACCGCAGAGCTGCACTTCGACATTACCGGGGAATTTGTAACCCTTGGGGGCTGTGGTGTAGTTTAGATAGGGGAGATAGACAATAGTTAGATCGGGCCACCGTTTTTTCATTTCAAGTGCCAGTTTATTGACGAAATTGGCCATGATACGTGAGGCTGTGCCGTATTGACCGGCACCGGCATCCCAGAGTTTGGCGCAGTCGCTGCAAGTGCAGGTGATCTCCATATCGGCCGGGGAGACGGTTACAGCCTTACCTTTAAGGCCGATATTCGCCTTTTTATCGCCGGCTA
>JAAYNR010000083.1 GCA_012520735.1 Lentisphaerota bacterium
AAATCTGTTTTCCAAACGCGTAGCGTTTTTATTAAAACTGCGTGAGTCCATGAAAGTGCCAGATATATTAAGGGAACAAGATTTCTATGCTATACAACATTTGGTTACGGCTGTAAGCAGTTTTAGGTCAATAACACTATTTGCAAAAACATGCAACCATCTGTTTTATCCTCACCTTTTTTTAATAAATAGGTATGACAAAAAAAACCAAGCATTGAAACCGGTATAGACAAAAAATCTCCCCAGTCCACCACAAGATTAAAAACAATAAATGGCTTCCAATGCGCAACAGGACATTGGCCAGCTCCAACAAAGCTCGCGACAAAGCTTACGACAAAGTTTGTGTTTGCCACTAAGGCACTCCTCTTCTGCCCCCCATTCGTGCTAATTAGTCCCCATTTGTGGTTTACCTCTCCCGGGTATGAGTTTCTGTGTATTTCGTGTATTCTGTGGTTACCTTCCCCGGTCATAAGCTCTTTGTTTTCTTTGCGTTCCTTGAGGTTAATTCCTTTCCGCGGGCATAATTAGTAGCTAACCTGTTAGCTACTATCAAAAAAAACAAGAAGTTCAAGCAGCTATCTTCATAAAGGGAACAAGATTTCAATGCTGTACAACATTTGGTTACGGCTGTAAGCAGTTTTAGCTACTATCTCGTCATTTATACCCTCACAAACAACCGGCCGGTATCTGAATAACCTTGTCCGCCAACATCTTTACCTGCTCGGCATTATTAAGTACAATGCCATAAGGTGCCTGCTCCTGCTCAATAAAATTACGTATAGTATGCAAATCCCCACCCTTGACCGTTGTACCAAACTTGACCTCAATCGGAATTATCGTGCCAGTGGGTGATCGTAGCACCAAATCAACCTCAGCTCCTCCTCGCGTACGATAATAGCTGTAGTGCCACGGCAATGTTATGCGGCACTCCAATCCTTGGATAACCTCTTCAATCACAAACCCCTCAAAGGCAGCCCCGCTACCTGATCGACTGAAAAGCTGCTCACGGTTATAGGTGTCAGTCAAAAAATGCAGTAATCCACTATCACGCAGATAACCACGCGGCATTTTGACGACCGACTTGATAACCTTACTCTCATAACTCCCTATATTCCGCCAGATGAAAGTGCCCTGCGCAATATCAAGATAGTTTCGCACTGTGCTCTCATTTACCCCAAGTGAGCGACCGATCTCCGAACGGTTGATAATAGTACCGGAGAGCTGGCTCAGCATGAGAATAAAACGGCGATAACTCTCAACATTAAGTCCCGGGAAAAGAGCCCGGATGTCTCGCATAATATAACTCTGATGAAACTGCTCACTCCATTGCCATTGAAACTGATCTGAACCGACCACTGTTGGCTCCGGATAGCCCCCTTTAAGAAAGTGATCCAGCACCTGCTTATACTCCAGACGTACCGGCAGATTACGCAACTCCGTCAAGTGCTCGCTGAGTGTCGGATTATTCAAAACATCGTACAGATGAGAGAGCGGCAGGGTATGGCGCTCATTCATTGTCAGGGTGCCAAGTTCCACTACCGCCACTCGCCCGGCCAGAGTCTCACTCACCTCTTTAAGCAACTCAGGCGACGAAGAACCTGTCAATAGAAAGCGCCCTCGCCGCGTGCGGTCACTATCTACCACACCCCTTAACTCAGTAAAAAGCTGCGGTAGCGACTGCGCCTCGTCAATAATAACTTGATGCGGATACTCACGGAAAAAGAAATCGAAATCACGACTTATAAGATCACGATCACTACCCCGCTCCAAGTCAAAATAATGCCACTCCGGTGCAACCATACGTGCAAGTGTCGTCTTGCCGCACTGTCGTGAACCGACAATCACAACCACGGGAAACTGTTGCAGCAAACTTTCAATTTTATTGTGTAAATTACGTGCCAACATAGATACCTCTCCTAAAACACCCCTAACTTACATGTAAAATTCGCCCACGTCAACCGAATATTGCATCAAATTACACGATCCTTCCTGAAAATCTCCTAACCGGGGAGAGATAAGCTATGTAACCGATCCGCCGTCCCCGGCGGAAGCAATCACCTCGCCCTATGTGCGACAGGCATTCCTGCCTGTCCCTAAAGATGCGGCTCTGCCGTATCGTGCCCTGCCCTGAAAGGGCTATGCATACCAGCCCGTCCCCAGCGGCGTTCACGTCGCCACACTTAAACGCTACACTTAAACGCTTACGCTTAAACGAAGAGTGAAGAGTGAAGTGCAAAAGCTGCCCTGAAAGGGCTAAACATACCAGCCCGTGGCAACGCCACGGGATTACGCCACAGCATAAATTTAGCCCTGTAAGGGCGTGACATAACCCAGTTTCCGACACTCAGAAGACCATTCACCAGCCCCGACAAAGCTTGCGACAAAGCTAACGACAAAGCTCACGACAAAGTTTTTTCACCACTAAGGCATCTCTTTCACCCTTCACAATTCACCCCTCACTCTTCATCATCCGTCTATTCCGTGGTTAATAATCCCCTCCCCGGGCATGAGTTCCGCATATTCAGTTTTTTCTGTGGTTTACCTCCCGGCAGCTTGTTCTTTGAGGTAAATTCACGTATCACCTATTACTTATTTCTCTCTTCCAGCAAAGCTGTTGTCAACATACACCCCTCACAATCTACACGTGCATTCAGACAAAAATCGGCGTAAATTTGCAATATCCCCTGCACTCGCAACCCATTACCGGCGTAGATAGCATAAGGGTTGTGATCACGACCCAGCAAATGGTGGGCTGTCGCCCTGACCGGCGATGAAATATCTTCCGGAGCCAGAAAATCTAGTGCTGCCAGATTGAACCGCCCCTCGCTCACCAGCCACGGTATCACCACATTGGTCACCATAGCAGCAATTCGATTGACCCCAAGTAACGCCCCGGCCCGGGGTGTCGCCGGCCCACTTAAGGTCAGACGATCATTCCAGAATGGCCATTTTGAAGCCTCTTCAAAAAGCAGTACCGCAGCCCGGAACCACGCTTGTGGCGGTGTCGCCGGAAAATTAGCCAGCCGATCAAATATATTGTGGTGGCCATTGAATAATACCGCCGCCGCAGCCAGACGCCGTATCGGGTGGTTTTGCGGCCGCAAGCTGTAGGTAATCCACTCAGTCGACTCAAGTGGCTCGCTTACCGGATTACGCCACCAGGCATCCCAGAGTCGACGTATAAATGGAGCCAGTGCAGGGTCAGTCACACTCTCAGGCTGTGGCAGCAACCCGGCCGCCCCCAGCAAACGCCCATAGGCGGTGGTAGTATCGCACGCCTCATCCCACTCAGACAGTGGCAGAACTTGCGCCAACTTCCTGAAGCAACCCGTATTCTGCTTGTAGCCCAAAGCAGCCATAATCTCTTCATATAGTATCTGGCGCGAACTACTCCCCTCAGCGATTCTTTCACTCAAACGCAATGCTTTGGCTTGTATCCTGAACTCACCGGCAGCATCAAACAACATAGCCGCACGGTCGGGGTCTCCACCCAATGCTCTGGCACAAGGACGTGGCGTGGCCGGTATTATGGCATGAGGATAGGCAGTGGTGTCAATATCATCGAAACTGAAAGAGGGGTCGTCCTGTAACAACGGAGCCAGTGCTATCCTGATCACTTCTGGCGGTAGAGTTTTGGGCGGCTTCCCCGAAAAATAGGTGACATGTGCAATTATATCTTTATAGAGCGGGTTATCGGCATGACCATGCGCATCCCAGTCGCGCGGATGAACATGGATCTCAATATTGCCCGTAAGCTCTCTCCCCTTGCCATCCACAATAGTGGCAGCCTTGAAATCGGGGCCGGCTTCAAGATTCCATTCTCCTGGGTTAAGCACCTTAATCGACTCACCATCTGCCATGGTGATATCACCGGGGCGCAAACGTTCATCAAACCAGACACATTGCAGATGCCGCTCCGACCAACGCCGCAACGCCCCTTCATCTACCTCTGCCACACTGCCGGGATAATATCGGCAACGTCTTATAGCAGCATAATAGGCGGCACGTACAAAACTGGTCATCGTTTTACAGACCGACATCAGAGGTTGGTCAACCCCACCTCCGGAAAAGTTGATAAACTAGCGAAGACCCTGTTTTGAGCCCTCGCCACCGAATGACTCCACCCGCCAAGACTCCTGCAGAACTGCTGCCGCACCACTGCAGAAGCCTCGCACGCCACTACTTACCAGCCACGGCAGGCCAGGCGCTCACCCTCCGGCAGGCTGGCAGCCGTGCGGCCTACCATCGCCTCACCGAGGTTGCGGCTCACTTTAAGCAACACCGCCGGATCCTTATAAGCCGCTACCGCCTCAACAATGGCCTTGGCACGCTTAGCAGGATCTCCACTCTTGAAAATACCGGAGCCCACAAAGACACCATCCACGCCAAGTTGCATCATCAATGCCGCATCAGCCGGAGTGGCAATGCCACCAGCAGCAAAATTCACTGTCGGCAGCCGCCCCAACCGCTTAGTCTCTTTAATCAAGTCAAACGGAGCACCAATATCCTTGGCATAAGTCATCAGCTCCTCATCAGCCATAGTGGTAAGCCGCCGGATTTCACCCATTACAGTACGTGCATGTCTCACAGCCTCAACCACATCACCTGTCCCCGCCTCGCCCTTGGTACGCATCATAGCTGCGCCTTCACCAATACGGCGCAGTGCCTCACCAAGATTACGACAACCGCAGACGAAGGTCGATTTAAACTGGTGTTTATCGATGTGATACGCTTCATCAGCCGGTGTCAACACCTCTGACTCATCAATACAATCAACACCGATCTCCTCCAGTATCTGAGCCTCCACAAAATGGCCTATACGACACTTCGCCATCACCGGAATACTCACCGCCGCCATGACCTTTTCGATCAGATCTGGATCAGACATTCTGGCAATGCCGCCCTGAGCCCGGATATCTGCCGGCACCCGCTCCAGAGCCATCACCGCACACGCCCCGGCATCCTCTGCAATCTTAGCCTGATCGGCAGTGACCACATCCATGATCACACCGCCATTTAAAATTTTGACCAACTCAATTTTTTCAGCAAAAGCACCGCTCTTGCTCTTTAAAGTTTTTTTCATATAAACCCTCCTCTGGAAAAATCAAATCTCAGTGTACCACAAATTCCGCCCCATGCCATAATGATATTTTAATGCTTCAACTTTGCATGGTGAGGCGCATAAGGTCGGCTCCGTTGCCAAAGTAGAAGGCACCGTGGTCGTCAAAGCAGCAGCCAAAATGGTAGAAACTGCCTTCGACTTCGTTACCAAGCTCGGCCAGTACCTCAACCTCTTTGAGCTCGCGATCAACGGCAAAAACAGTTTTGTTGGTAACACCCCATATTCGACCATCCAAGCCGTTAGCTAATACGTTGTAACAGTGGTCGCCTACGTTCAACTCGGGAAGTGATGTGACAACTTTGCGCTGTATCATGTCAAAGGCGAAAATAGTGGCACGATAGGCAAACATGCCGTAAATGGTGTCGCCGTCGGAGTCGAGCCAGGAGTTGATTGAACCTAGCCCTTCAAAGACCCGTTCTGACCAGACTGTAGAGCCGTCAACCGGTGATATCAGTGTCAAACGTAGATCGTCTTCGCCCATCCGACGCTCACTCACTATCAGCAAGCCGCTCTTTTTGTGGTACCCCAGACCATTAAAGTTGGTGTTGGGATAGAGCCATGAGGTCATCTCGTCGGTCTTAGGATCGATGCGACAAATCCCGCTGTCTACACAACCATAACTGCCGTGTGCCGCGAAGTATACGTTGCCGGCAGGATCAACCGCCCGCCCATGTGGACGGTGCAGGTATATCTCGGTCTGTTTCATCCGCCCTATATGCACCGGATTGGCGTGGGTCGAATTGTCCTTGCGCCAGGGTGCTCCCGGTGTGTAGCGGTCTATGCTGGCACCAGTGTACGAGGCCATGTATAGTTTATCATGGGTGTAGACCATGTTGTAGATCTCACCGTTGGTCTGGGTAGGATTGCCAAACCCCTCCGATGTATCGGTGATAGGGTCGTAAGCAAAAAGGGTAAGCGGTATGAATGTGCCGAGCCACACTTTGCCGGCTCCATACTCAACACTGCAAATACGCACCGGAGAGTCTTCACGGGTCATTGGGAACTTCACCTCTGTACCGTCGGCATCGACATAGCAAACCTCTTTGTTGCTGACTGCTTTGATGAAACCGCCATCTTCAAAGGCAAATGGTTTCCCCTCATGGGTTATCCGTACCTCCTCCTGATCAACCGCTTGCGGCTTACCGTTAATCATCTCCTGCCAGATTACCCGCCCCCACTTTTGCCGCGGCAGAAAGACACGACCGCCGGAATCTTTGGCCATGTGGTGCCCCTTCTCGGCCACAACATAACGCTCACCTGTAGCCGGGTTGAGTGCCACCAGTTGCGACCAGGCATTATTGGGGTCTGGTGTGTAGGCATTAACATATACCCAGCCGTCTGAGGCGCAGGTGACGTTACGTATATGTTTGCCATATTCGTTATAGTCGCAGAGATCTTCGATTTTGCCCGTTTTGGGGTCAAAGCGCCGCATAATGTTTTTGCTGTATTCAGGGATATAGACCAACCCGTCCGGTGTGGCATCAAGCGTGAAGACATTGCCGATTTTTTCGTCGCAGGCCAACACCGAATGCTCGCTCTTCCAGTCCCATGCGTAGAGGTAACCACCGAAATCACCCTGGTAAACCGTACCGTCGGGTGTCTGACACAACGCCCAGGCGCAGTTTAGAGTGCGCGGACCCCTTACCTGCTGTGTCTGACGCGCCAGATGATCGATAATTACAAATCCACCGCGCGATAACGTAGCCGCCGCCAGTACAACGCCGTCAGCGGGGCGCCGTAAATGTCGCCATGCCATCCAGACATCACCGAATGCTTTGGGACCAAGGTTCTCAAGTTTAAAAGTGGTAGTCTCGCCCATAAATTTCATCCTCCGGTTCATGGGTTGCGTATTAAATGTGTACTATAAAAACATTAAAGCTCAGGAGTCAATTAAACTACACGCTATGGCTCGCTTCAAGCAGAAGCCATAGCGTGTAGCAGAAACGCTTCGTTATCCGTCAGCGCCACTCTATCTCATGCAACCAGGTGGCACAAGCCAGTGTCCATTCCCGTGCCGTGCCGGGAAAATCACGCCCCAAACCTATCCCATGCGGAGCATGTGGGTAGATATGAAGACTGAAAGGAACCGCAGCACGCCGTAACGCTGTAGCGTAGATAAGGGCATTCTCTACCGGCACGGCTTGGTCGTCGGCACTGTGCCAGATAAACGATGGCGGGTTCTGTGGAGTCACTGTATTCTCCAGCGACATCTTATGCAGTAAAGCCGGATCAGGCTCCGGCCCAAGCAGGTTGGTGCGTGAACCGCCGTGAGTTACAGTACCCATAGTAACCACCGGATAGCAGGCTATCAGAGCGTTTACGCGCGATGAAATGGCCGCTACAGTGTCGCCATTTGTATCGCCATCATCGCCAAAGTTAGCCACTGAACAGGCTAGGTGGCCACCGGCGCTGAACCCGAGGATGCCGATACGGTCGGGGTCAACTCCCCACTCTGCGGCATTGGCTCGTACCAGCCGCACAGCCCGCTGGGCATCGTGCAAAGGCACCGGATGACGCCACGGGAATACACGGTAGTGACAAACAGCAGCATGGAGGCCGAGTCCATTCAGCCACTGGGCAATCGGGTCGGCCTCATGACCGGCCCGCCCTCCATAACCGCCGCCGGGCAGTATAATCACCAGCGGACGCGGCGTGGCTCTCTTATCAAGCAGAAAAGGCTTAAGAAGAGGCACCTCCAGCGCCCGTTCGTCGCCGGCATGTTCCGCAACCACACTGCCCGGAGCCTTGCCGGGCCAGAGGTTCAGGCTGTTTGTAATACTCATGCCTGATCGTAACCCTTAAGGGGGCGGTACCAAATGTTGCGAAAACGAACCAGATCACCATGATCCTGCAGTACCAACGGCAGGGCGTCAGCGTGAGGTTTGTAGCTGGCTGTTTTGCGGTGCTCGGTTGGTCCCTGCAGCTCTACTCGGTTGTGGAGCACAATACCATTGAGAAGTACGGTCATGTAGCCAGGCTTGACCAGTTCGTCGCCATCAAAAATCGGCGCTTCCCAGACTATATCGTAGTACGACCACTCACCCGGTTTGCGGCAGGCATTGACCAGTGGGGGGAACTGACCGTAAATAGCACCTGTTGTGCCATCGGGATAAGTGGGGTTTTCGTAGCAATCCAGAACCTGAACTTCGTAAAGACCCATCAGGAAAACACCGCTGTTGCCGCGTCCCTGTCCCTCGCCTTTTACAATTGCCGGAGCGGCAAACTCAACGTGCAACTGGCAACTGCCGAATTTCGCCTTGGTAGCGATGCTGCCGCTGTTGGGTTTAACCTCCATAAAACCACCACTGAGATTCCATTTGACTTCGGAGCCATCACTGAAATTCTCCCAGCCGTCAAGTGTGGTGCCGTCGAAAAGTATGATTGCGTCGGAAGGGGCAGCACCGGGCATAGCACCAGGTGTCACAACCGGAGGCTGCGGACGGTCGCCGTCGTGGACAAGATATTTTGAACCCGGAATAACGGGTGTGTCTGTATAACCAAGATTTCCCATATCAAACTCCATGTAATGATGTTTTAGCGGCCTTTTGCCGCAAAAGTGATCTGCGTGAGATAATCACCTTTTAACCGCACGATGTCAAGCCTGCGCAAGTCTCAAGCTCACTAATCAACTGCGGCAAAAGCTCAGCACGGTCAAGGCGTACACCTACAGCACCGCCTCCCGGGTGAGGTTCAACGTAGCGACTGACCGGACGTAGTCCGAAACGGGCGTAAAAAGCTCGGTCTAAAAACTCTTTAACCGCCTCAGTCGAAACTTTACCGGTGTCGATGTGTACCTGAAAATAGTCGCCCTGACCAGCCGCATTAACCCGCAAGGCTACATTTTCAGCCCCAAAATACCGCTTCAGCATCGCCTCGGCCAGATCGAGCAAAGCCAGACCACGGAAAAATGCCCCACCACGCAATTCGTGTAGGGCTCGCGAACCGCCGGCAAGCGTCTCGTTATCGAGGTCACGGTTGTAGTCAAACGGTGTGGCGCGACACTGCCGCAGCCACTCTGTGAGTCGCTCCGGTCCGTTGATGCCCCGCTCCCATGCCATCTCTGTCAACAGGTCTGCCGGTTCCGGTAGGTTGGCTGGGTCAATCTCAAAGCTGCAATCACCGCGCTGTGAGCTGGTTACATGGTCAATCCATCTGTCGTGGTCATTGAGCAGGCGGAAACAGCGCGCCATCTCAACAAACAGGTAGCCCACAATGGCCCGCAGCGGTATGCCGCGCTCGGTAACAACCTCGCCATTGCCCGCAGTTCGCCGTAGCAGCGGATCGCGCCAACCGGAAAAAAGTGGCTCCAGTGTGGCATAGGTAGCTCCACTCGCAACCAGCCGCTGGTGCAGTACTTCACGTGATATCAGTAGCGGCAAACTGCGCAAAAAGGCGTAAACTGTGGTCTGGGTCGCAGGTTTCACTACACCACCATCCAACATATCCTCTTCAATCAGGGTAAAGAGGTCTCGATCTGCCGGTAATCCGGCCAGTAACGCCGCCAACTCGGTAGCTTTGCCGGTGAGTTTGCGCATCTCGGCTGTTGTCAACTCTCCTGCCGTGGGGGCATCGGCATATACCCCCGCCGACCACCGCCACGCCTCGCGGTCGCGGTCTACCGAGTAGGGGAAGACAAAGGCGACTCGTTCAGTCGGAACAGGAAACACCCCCAAAACACGATAGTTATCGCGCGGGTTTGAAGATATCAGTGCTCCCTGACCATACTTCCCCTTCTGTTCTGTCGCCTGATCAAGCGAGCCGGCACGCACGCCGGTACCGTACTCGGCCTGACAGGCGAGGTGGATCAGGGTATCTTCCGGCAAACCGAACCCGTACAACACATTCAAGGCATTCTTTACCGCTACAGTCAATGCCGATGAACTGGAAAATCCCCCTTGCGGTATCTCGCCGGTACTAATAATACGCAAACCTCGGAAACGATCCCGACACAAACACTCTTGTACCCTGTTACCTATCGGCCCCTCTCGTAAAGTACGTAATGAAGCGATTGCATTGCAGATCAGAGCGAATGGACGCCTCATACTGTTGCCTACCCACAGCGCATTTGGCGGTAGCGGCAACCCCGCTTCGCGGCGTGCTCTGATCTCTCCATCAGAGAAATAACCGAGTGACAGGAGCAAGTGTTCCGCCAGATGGGTGCCAAACGACTCATATTTAGTTAAGCAGTCCACCTCTGCCGAAGGGAACATCGCCGGCTCATCCGCAGCTACTGAAGTCACTTTCTCCCTGAAGCTCTCCTGTACCGGCAAGTGGTGAATACGTCCGTCGTCGCTCTGCTGTGCCAGCAGAGCGAGTTGGCCGCGCCCCTCCGCATCTGCCGCCCCGGTCGGCATCTGCCAGGCGGGCCCATAAAAACGTCCCATGTCAGGGTGCATAAAGGCTATTCGAAACCGCCCGCCTGAAATACCGATAGCTACCGGCCGAGCCGGATCGAGCACCTTCACATCACCGGCAGCCAGCAACTCGCGAAGCTGTGCCGCTATCGAGGCCGTCTGCCCCGGCGACCGATCTGCCGCAATAACCCCCGCCGCCGCCGCCACAGAGGCCGCCCCGTTGCCCACCGAGCTGCCCGCAATCGCTAATAGAGACTCCAACCGCGCCAAATCCGGTGGACGTGTCACGTCGGCACATAAAACAGGATAATCGAGATCATCCGGCGTCACTGTAAGAGCGCGAATCTCCCCTTTTTCAGCCACCAGTGCCGCCACTATATCGGTAAAGTAGTATTGGTTCTGGGCGTTATTGTTGGTCAGTGCCCCCAGTAATCGGTGCAGGGTAGAGGCACGAGCCAGATAGAGCGGACAGTTTGCCTCGTTGATGCTGTCTAAACGCTGCCGCTCCGGTGGGTCGACCACAGCATCTATGTCGCGTTGCTCTATAATCCCTACAATACCACCATCCGCCCCACGTAAAATACGCCCTTTGCCATGTTGGGCCGGAGCCGTATGAGATGCCGTCAAAAGCGACAATGCCGCCTCACTGCCAGCCGTGTGAACCTCATGGAGGCGCCGCAGTATCACCTCCGGAATAACCCTATCCCCCATAGAGATAAGCAACAGCGGGTCAGCCTCCAGCACTCCCGGTACCGACAACGCCTCATAAGCCGCCCAGGCTGTGCCACCCACCGAATTGGCCGACTCCACATATATATTATCTTCACCCAGCTCTGCCATCACCTCGTCACGGGCATACCCCACCAGTACAATACACGGTGCCGGCGCAATATCACGGAAGGCATCAATCGTATGCCGCGCCAGTGGTCTGCCGCGTACTTGCTGCACACACTTGGGAGCCGTCCCAAAGCGCGACCCCCTCCCGGCGGCCAAAAGAACCAGTACCCACGGTGCCGCACTTACCCCTCCATAGCACTCAGACGCACCGGGATTCAACACGGCACTGCTATCAAGGGTCAACACCTCCCCCAGTTGCACTCCAATATCTTTGCTCATAAAATACAAAATGCCAGAGAAAACAACTCTTGGCAAGCCGGAAGTAATCACTTTTCAAGTGAGGGTTTTTATTTTATACTCTCCACTATCTTTAACTGGAATAAGAGTCATCTCTGCCGACTGATGGAAAACTAATGGTAAAATCTTTCACATATTCGTTGCTGGGGCTCATCCTGCTGCTCTCTACAAGCGGTTGCGGTGTATTCTCCCTGCGCCACTCGCTGCGTGAAGGCGAGGCGGCACTCAAAGACCACAATTACGAAGCCGCTATACGCCACCTGAGCCGTGCAGCCGCCCGTATACCCAATGATGCCGCCCTGCAATACAACCTCGCTACAGCTCACTTCTACCTCGGTAGCTTTATCCCCGCCGAAACAGCTCTCGAAAAAGTCCTCGAACTAACCCCCGGCGATACTCAGGCTGTCGAGCTGCAAGGACAAATCGCCCTGCAACGCGGCCAGTGGGAGCGAGCCCGTACCTGCTTTAATAATGTCCTCAAAGAGCTGCCGACCGATGCCCCACGTCTGTTAAGCGCCATCGCCAATGTCGAACGAGGTGCCATGAATCCCGATCTCGCCCGTGTACGCCTGTTGCAGGCTCTCAAGGCCGACTGGAAGTACGCCCCGGCTCACTATAATCTGGCGATGCTCTATAACGACCACTTTGATCTGATTGACGAAGCGATCGACGAGCTTGAGCTTTTCCGTCGCATGGCCAACAGCAACGACCCCCAACTGCCGCGTGCTGTGAAAACTATCGATACCCTCACCAAACTCCGTAACGCCCGTGCTCGTGCCACTCCAGCCGCCAACCGCGACACCGCCGCCTCGACAACTAAAACTAAAGATGCCGACCGCGCCGCTGTGTCACGCCAGTGGACACGTGCCGAGACCCTATACCGTGCCGCCCTCACCGATAACCCTGAAAATGCCAACGCTGCCTTTGGTCTCGGTAAAACCTTGCTCGCTAGTCGCCGCAAAAGTGAAGCCCTCACCGCCTTTACCCTCACTACCGAACTAAACCCCAACCACGCCGATGCCTATTATCAGGGAGCATTTACCGCACTCGAACTAGGCAAACTCCCCGAAGCCGCCACTCTGTTGCACCGCGCAGCCGCCCGTTGGCCCGAACGCGACAGCTTTTTTGCCCTGCTGATCTCGCTGCGTAGTGCCGAGAAAAATCTGGCCGGAGCCCGCGCCTATGGAGAATACTATCTTGAGGTAGCACCACCGGGAGAGCAACGCCGCAAATATGAGAACTGGTTGAAGTCACTGCCGTTATAACTTATAATAGAATCTGTTAAATTTCAGAAGGAGTGTTTATGTTTCTGGCCCATTTTACCCTGGGGAGTGTAGTTGATGTCATTGCCGGCATCATCGCCATCCTGTTTGTCATCCGTGGTCTTACCTGCGGTGCTACTGTCGAGATAGCCCGCCTCTTTGGCTTCTTTGGAGGTGTCTACTCAGGCACCCTTCTCTTCCCCAAAATTTATGCCGGAATGATCGCCGTACGCGGCAGTGCTACCGTTGCAGCCGTGGCTCTGAGTGCACTGATCCTCACTATCGTGTTTGCCTTTGCCATCGGTATCCTTACCCGCTATGCCGGTGTCCGTATTCTGCAGATCGTCATCTTCCAGCCCGCCGATGCCCTCCTTGGCATGGCAGCCGGCCTAGTCTATGCCGTGGTAATTATCACCGTAATCTACGCCTTTGGTATGCTACTCCCCTATAAACCGGCTCAAACTGTCTTTATAGAGCAATCGTCAATCGGTCGATTAGTCTGCCCCTGGCTAAAGGTACATATGGGACTCACCTGATGTCCAGTCGTGTCACAGAGCGCACCATTGAGGAGGTTAAAGCTCGCGTCGACATCGTTGAATTGATCGGCTCACGCGGCGTAACCCTTAAACGGACCGGTTCCAGCTTTAAAGGGTGTTGCCCTTTTCATCAGGAGAAAACACCATCATTCCATGTTAATCCCGAACGCCAGTTCTACCACTGTTTCGGCTGCCAGGAACATGGTGATGCCTTCACTTTTATCATGAAACAGGAAGGACTGACCTTTATGGAGGCTGTCCGCGCACTGGCCGAAAAAGTAGGCATCAATATCGACTCTACCGTCGACCCTGAAGCCGAAAACCGCAACCGTCTCTACGCTCTCCATATTGAACTTACCGCCTTTTACCAACGCTGCCTGAAACAAACCGCCGCCGCCGCTGTAGCTCGCAACTACCTTGAATCTCGCGACCTCCCCCCCGATATCATCGAACGCTTTGCTATCGGCTATGCCCCCACCCGCCGGGATACCCTGATCCGCTGGGCCACCAAAAACAACTTTACCATGGAGGAGATGGTTCACGCAGGTCTCCTCATCCCGCCACAGAACGAACAACAGCAAAACGACTACTACGACCGTTTCCGTGGTCGCCTAATGTTCCCAATCAGTGATGCCCAAGGCCGCATCATCGCATTCAGCGGCCGTATCCTCGACCCTAAAGCTCACCCTGCTAAATACCTCAACTCGCCCGAAACACCAATCTTCCGCAAAAGCTCAACCCTCTTCGGACTCGACAAAGCACGCGCACCACTCGTCAAACACCCACGCCGCGAGGCCGTAATTTGCGAAGGCCAAATCGATGTTATCCGCTGCCATGCCGCCGGTATCACTACCGCCGTCGCCTCGCAAGGTACCGCCTTTACCCGTGAACACGCCGATATCCTCAAACGCTATGCCGACACCGTCGTCCTCTTCTTCGATGCCGACGACGCCGGCCGTACAGCCGCTGTCCGTACCGGCATCACCATCCTCGAAGCAGGTCTGCCTGTGCGTGTCGCCACCCTCCCACCCGGCGAAGACCCCGACTCCCTTATACGCACCAGTGGCGCCGACGCCGCACGCACCCTCATCGACCAAGCCGGCTCTGTAGTCGCCTTCCAAATCGCAACCATGCGCCACGCCGAAGAACGCCCCGACGACCTCGACGCCTTCAGCCGGATCAGCCGTGCCGTCGCCGAAACTATTGTCGCCTGCTCCGTACCACTCCTCCGTGTACGTCTCCAACAAGAGGCCGCCGAACTCCTCAATGTCCCTGAAGACCTCCTCTCCAACGAGATCTCAACCCTCTTACAACAAAAAGAAGAGGCCGCCAAACGTGCCGCCTCTTACGCCAGAGATACAGCATCTGCCGCCATATCTGCCGCACCTGCCACCACAGTCGACGACGACGGTGCCCCTCTTTACGACCCTTTTGGCGGTGACGACACCGACACCAACGACGATATCTACATCCCCGCCCTCCCCCCCTCAACAGAAGATCACCAACCCACCGAAATAACCCCCCCTCCTGCCAAACCACTCCTGGCACCAACCGCCGAACGCGCCCTGATAGAGTTCCTCTTCCACCACGATAATATCCCCGAAGTCACCACCCTGCTGCAAAACTTCCTCCCGCCCACCCTAATCACCCACCCGCATGTACTGAAAACCTACACCGCCTGGCTTAACAACTCCCACACTAACGGCAACGAACTGACCGAGCTCTACTCCAATGCCGATAAATCGCTGCAAACTTTTCTTAACTCTATAATTGCCCACCATCGTCCCCTCACTGAACACGACGAACTCTCCCCCCTCGATGCCGCCCGCGACATGGTCACCCGACTCTGGATCGACCACCTGCAACGCAAACGCGCCGCCCTGTCAGATACCGACCCCATCCAACGTCTCACCATCACCCGCGAAATAAAATCACTCCAGGAAGCCCCCAGCGAAGCCGACCGCCGCTCCCGTGAAAACCCCCTCGAACCCGTCACCGCCTGGGATCTACGCCAACCACTCATCCAAGCCGCCCTCACCTCACACCCATAACCACTTAAACTTGGCATAAACTCTTAAAATTTAGCTATTGACAACTAAATCTTATTTTGATAATTGTAATTTTGCAAAGCACACTTATATGCTGTGCAACTAGGTTGCTCAACTCTGCCACCTTACCCAGGAGGAAAAATGCGCTACAGAACCAACAACCGCCTCCAACTCCGTATCCTCACCCCATTGGAATAATCAACACTCAACTTTGGCGGCATACCGTCGCCTCCGTGTTTTTGTGGCTGAGTCCTGGGGCGTGGGTCTTGAGTCCACCATGGGGTTGTTAAGGTGCACCA
>JAAYNR010000006.1 GCA_012520735.1 Lentisphaerota bacterium
AAATCTGTTTTCCAAACGCGTAGCGTTTTTATTAAAACTGCGTGAGTCCATGAAAGTGCCAGATATATTAAGGGAACAAGATTTCTATGCTATACAACATTTGGTTACGGCTGTAAGCAGTTTTAGGAGATGATTTCCACCCTGTAGGGGTGGTACATAGCAAGCACATGGCGGTAGGGCGTGTTTCTCCGAAACCGCCGCGTTCCGGTGCGGCTTGCCGCACCGGAACAAGGTGTGTTATGGCACTAGAGGCAGAAGGCGGACTTTTACATACTGAACACTTATGCTGCCGCATTCATGCGGCTGCTGACAACGGCGGTCTCGGAGAGACATGCCCTACTGCGGCGGTGCCTTTGGCACACCGCCTCTTGGCGAGATGAGTGCTTCCGTGTCTACTGTTTTCAGCTTGCCTCTTGCCACTTATGCAGGCGGCGTGAACGCCACTGCTGCTGACAACGGCGGTCTCGGAGAGACACGCCCTACCGCGGTGGCGCAAAGCGCACCGCAGGCACGGCCCGAGCAGGCGCTCGGGGTTCCCAGGGGGCGCAGATCCGGCAGGGTGCTGCGGAAGCTGCGGAGTAGGCAAATACACTTAATCCCATCCCTTAATCGCGCTCCTTAGTCGTATCTTACACTTAATCGTACTCTTAGTTGCGCTCCTTAGTCGAAGATGTACTTAAACGAAGAGTGAAGGGGAAGAGGGAAAGAAATGCCTTAATGGGTGCGGTGAAGAGTATGCGTTTAAGTGTGGTGTTTAAGACAGTGTGGCGGTTTGACCTGCATATGGTTTTTCGGGTAGGGTGATTGTGTAGTTTTGTAGTTTGGTGGCGCCAAAAGCGGCGCCGCTGGTGGTTATGGTGAGTTTGCCGCTGCTGTGGTCGGGGGCAGCAGCGTGGATGGTGGGGGTGCTGCCAGTTACAAGAGTGAGTAGTAAGGCACAGGGACGGTCAACAGTAATGGTTCCTGTTTGTGGGATGGTTAGTGTGGCGGCACTATAAAAAATGGCGTGTAGTGTTTGTGTCCGGTGAAGCCAGATAGCCTGAATCTCTTTATTGTTGGCGATTATTTGCAATGGCGGCGAGGCACTCCAGCGTGCGGTTTGTGTCGGGGTTTTGTTGGGGAGAAGAGCGCAGGCGTAGGTAGCATCTTTTGGTTGGCGACCATGAGGGAGGCCAAGGTAGAAGAGGTTTTCATGCACAGGACGGTTTTTAATCTGGCCGTTAATGGTGTTCCAATTGCCGACAACTCTCTCTATGGAGCCTTCAACACGGTTGGGTGTGAGGATTACATAGCCGACACGGTCGTGGTGGACCCAGTCTATTTTATTTGAACTGAATTTACCGCTGCGAATGCGTTGGGATGTTTCTTGCAGACCGATGGTAACATTGCCGAAACCACGGCATTGATTGATGGTAGTAATGACAGGGGCGTTGGTGTGGCCGTTAATGGCGGCACCGAGCCAGACGATGGAGTCGTCGAGGAAAAACCACGCTTTGCGTGCTTCGAGTTCGTCTGCCGCTGCGGGGTCGGCGGCAGTAGCGAAGTCGTAACCGATGCAACCTGTAGTGCCATTTGAGACCCCGCCGGCAAAGGGTCGACGGCCGGCAGTGGGGATGGGGGTAGCGGTGGTGAGGCGGCTGCGTAATTGTATGGCGGTGGTGCCGGGGATACGATGCCATTTCCAGGCCGGGAAGAGATTCGCGTATTCACGGCCGTGTCGCATGAGACAGAAGGCACCGTCTGAGAGGTGGTGGCTTTGCAGACCCTCATCATTACAGGGGACATCATTGTTGAGCAGGCGGTCTGAGTGAAGTTTAACAGAAGCGTGGTAGTCGGGATGCTGGTGAGCCATGAAGTCGGAACGCCAAAAACAGCTATTGCCATAAAAAGCGTGTTTTGCGGCTGTAACATCGCCATCAAGTGCAGCAGCGGTGTTGGCCGCCAGTGTTTGTAGCGGTGTGGTAAGGGGTAACCGTGCCAGAGCGCGGTAGGCATTGGGGAGGAGCCATGCGGTATCGCCCTGACGGGCGATAAGACGGCCTACAGCGGTGTAGGCGTAATTGGTACTGCGTGTGATAAGTCTCTGGTGATCGAGTAGGTAGCGGGTGATGTGGTTGAGGGCGGCTTGTGGTAAGGCGTAGGGTGTATTATGAACCAGATGAGCCAGGCGTGGAATATCGACGGCAAAGTAGTAGCCATAGCCACCAGAGTAGAGGGTGTTGCCGTGTTGCTGGAAGCTGTAATCGGCTTGCAGGCCTTCACCCCAGTCGGGGCGTACAGTGATCTCATTGATAATGATGTCGACAGCACTGCGTGCCCGGTTCGGGTTGTTTTCAAGACAGGCGAGGATAAAGACGTTTTCAGCGGCCCATACCTGATTTTGTGCCGTACCGACCAGCGATTTACCCCAGGGGGTGGGGCCGTCAGCACGACCGATAATCTCGAGCGACTTAGTGATAACAGCTTGAGGTAAAGATTGCTCCATTAAAGCGATAATACGGCACAGCCAACGCGGAAGCCCGATTTGAGTCCACCACCAGCCGAGTGTGGAGAAGTCGTGCAGGCACCAGAACTCGAGACCGCGAACGATAGTTTGCAGCAATTCAGCATTGCTGCGGTGTGGGGAGTCGCGATGATGCCAGGCTTCGGAGAGAGCGAGCAGCCAGCAGATATGGGTTTGCGGGGCTGTTACCCACCAGGGAGAGTCTTTTTTTTGTGGCCAATAGGGGATATCGGGCCATGAACCATCGGCGAGTTGTGTGGATATCCATTGTGATACCCGCTTGGGATCGGCTGGTTGTGAAAGGTAGTGGCGGTCACTGTTTTCATGGATACCGACACCGGTATACCAGCTACAATCGACAATAACCTCTTGTTTGTTATAGAGAGCTTCATGACGGAGTCGTTTTAAAATCAGAGCCAGATGGGGGTCTCGCTCGGTTTTCCGGCGCAGTTTAGTGGCTGAAACGGAACTTGAATTTTTCATGATAGTCTCCTGACCGGTAGTAGGTGATAAAAGTGGAGGTCATTATATGCTGTGAGTAGAGGTTTTGCAAAGGAGAGTGGATATATGAAGAAAATCAGGAAATTTAAAGTGGCAGCTCTCGCAGTTTGCAGAGATGAATACTTTCTGTTTTTTCTGTCTCAAGAAAATGGTATTATGTCGGTTAAAGAGGAGTAAATGGATGAATAATCAAGATAGCAAGCGTCAGGATAGTAAGCGTAACGGGTGTCGAATGGGGTGTCTGGGGCTGATCGTTCTGGCTTTGATAGTGCTGGGTACTATAGGTGCCGTTGCAGTAGTGACGATCGCATTTGTCAGCGACGGTGTTAGCGATTTAAAAAAGAGTGCCATACGTCATCATGGTCGCAACAGTGGCGAGATGGGGGTAGACGAAGCTCCATCGCTGGTTGAGGTGTGGTCGAGCGGCAGTGGTGACACCAAGGTAGCGCGGATCAGGTTGCATGGTATGATCATGTTCGACAACAGTGGCTTTCTAGCTGAACGCGACTCGGCTTCAGCGGCGTTGCGGGCTATAAAGCTGGCGACGGCATCGCACGATATCCGTGGCATTATCCTCGATATTGACAGCGGTGGTGGTGGGATCACGGCGAGTGATATTATTTATAAAGCAGTGCACGATTTTAAAGAGGCGTGCGAGGGGCGGGTGGTGGTGGCTCATTTTGGTGATGTAGCGGCATCGGGTGCTTATTATGTGGCTTTGGCGGCTGATAAAATTGTGGCACACCCTACTTCGCTTACCGGCTCGATTGGCGTAATTATGCAGAGCTATAATATCCGTGAGCTGGCAGCTAAACTTGGCATCACCGATGTCACCATTAAATCGGGGACCAACAAGGATCTCCTTAATCCGTTTCATGAGGTGTCGGAGCAGCAGAAGCAGATGTTGCAGGAGGTTGTCGATGCTCTCCACGGACGTTTTGTGACTCTGGTGGCCAAGGAGCGTAATTTGTCGGAAGAGCAAGTCCGTTCATTGGCTGACGGACGGGTAATGTTAGCGCAATCGGCTCTGGCCTCTGGCTTGATTGACCAGATCGGGTATAGTGATTATGTTGAAAAGCTGATGGCTGAGCTGCTGGAGGTTGAATCTGTACAGGTAATCCGTTATGAGGAGCCATCAGGACTCCTCGACTTGTTGCGGCGCCGTCCGCGCTTTGGTTTTAATTTTAACGCATTGGAAGAGGCAGGCCGGGCGCGGTTTCTTTATGAGAGCGGGTTGTAATATGGGAGAGGCGATGGATAGTAAGAGAGTAGAGAGTGTTAAAATTATGCCTTGTCTTGACCTGCGCGACGGGCGGGTAGTCAAAGGGGTTAATTTTGTTGATATTCGCGATGCCGGCGACCCTGCCGAGTGTTGTCGGGCGTATTGTGAGGCCGGTGCTGACGAGCTGACGATGCTTGACATTACCGCTACAGTTGAGGGGCGTGCGACTACCCTTGATGTGGTACGTCGGGTTGCTGAAGTAGCGACAGTACCTCTTACCATTGGTGGTGGTATTAACGATCTTACACGTGCGGCGGCGGTATTACAGGCTGGTGCCAACAAGGTTTCGATCAGCAGTGCGGCTTTCAGACGGCCACAGTTTATTGCCGATCTGGTGCGGGAGTTTGGGTCGGGGCGAGTCACTGTGGCCATTGATGCGGCTCAAAACAGCACTCTCCCTTCGGGATACGAGGTATTTATTGATGGTGGGCGCACAGCAACCGGAGTTGATGCTGCGGCTTGGGCGCGGCAGATAATCGATTTTGGTGTAGAGACGATTCTGCCGACCAGCAAATCGACAGATGGAGTACGCAGCGGTTACGATTTGCCGCTAATCCGTGCTATGCGGCGGGCGACAGGTGCGACTATAGTGGCCTCTGGCGGAGCCGGGGAGTTGTTGCACTTTGTCGAGGCTGTGCGGGCGGGTGCTACGATACTTCTGGCGGCATCGGTTTTTCATTTTAATATAATCTCTATTCCTCAGCTTAAAGCTTACTTGAGAGAAAATGGTATCAAAACATCCTAACCACTCCCCTCCAGCCGGTGCTGGAGAGGCAACGGCTCATCACTCTTTTGGGATTGTTGAGGTGGTTGTTGCCACCATCTGCGCTCTGAGTGTGGCAATACCCTCTTTGTTAGCGTCGCCTGAGAGCGGCGGCGGCACAGTTTCAGCACCCGATCCATTAAGTCTGGCTTTGCCGGCACTGCTTTATTACGCTTTTTGCTTTGGCTGCGCCTTTTTCTGTGCCAGACAACGAGGTTTGAGCTGGCGGCACACATTTCTGGGTTATGGCGGTCAGTGGCGAGCACTGGGGATTGGCGGAGGTCTAGGGTTGCTGATGGTAATACCACTGCTGGCGGTCTCGATTTTCTCTTTCAACATCTGTAGTCGATTAGGTTTTGATACAACACCACAAGAGGCCTTCAATATTTTTGGGGACGAGATGATTAATAAAACCACTCGCTACACTCTGATATTTATTGCGACAGTTTTGGCTCCATTTGCGGAAGAGACAGTTTTTCGTGGACTTTTACTACCGGGACTGAAAAACCATACTGGCTCATGGCTACGGGTGATTATTCTGCAGGGGTTGCTGTTTGGGGTAATTCACGCCCATTTGCCGACATTCCTGCCATTGAGTATTGCTGGTGTTTGCTTTGGGCTAGGCTACATGCTGACCAACTCTCTGTTGACCCCTATTGCTATGCATGTAGCCTTTAACGCCTGCAGTCTGGCACTGTTTATGATATTCTAAAACTGCGGGAGTCCATGCAAGTGCCAGATATGTTAAGAAAATAAGATTTCTATGCTGTACAACATTTGGTTACGGCTGTAAGCA
>JAAYNR010000189.1 GCA_012520735.1 Lentisphaerota bacterium
AATCTGTTTTCCAAACGCGTAGCGTTTTTATTAAAACTGCGTGAGTCCATGAAAGTGCCAGATATATTAAGGGAACAAGATTTCTATGCTATACAACATTTGGTTACGGCTGTAAGCAGTTTTAGAAAGACCTATAAATGATGCCGACGTGGGGACAGACCGTAATATCTGCCGTAGTACAGTGGCCACGGCTTCTCTGTTCTCGGGAACCTATTGGCGAAGTAATTACTCCCGCCGGGGACGGTGGTCTCCAGAGTGAGGTGATTTATGAAAGCTGAAAAGTTGCCGGCAGCAGCGTGGCTGCTGCCGGGGCGACATACTGTCCGGTTTGAGCGACATAATGGCTTGGGCTTGGCTGTTTAGGGGCGATGGAGGTGGCGGGGCTGGGTGGTTTGGTGGTGTTTTTGGGTGAAATTTGTACATAAAATAGATGTTTTTAAGGTTGGCATGGTAGATGCTTATTATATAGGCAAGCAGCACCGGGAGAACCCGCGAGTGCGGGAGGCGGCAACAAAGGTGAACAGGTCCGTGCGCCATGATCCCGATTTCCGGTGTTGGTCAGGCAGCCGCTAAAAATCGGGATCATGGTTTTTTTCTGTTAAAAGGCTGGTATATTGCAGTGGTTGGGGAGGCCTGACGGGTGTTGAATCGGCCTGTTATATTTAAAAGATCAACCTTGTGATATTTTGTGTTGATGATTTAGTCACTTAAAGGTAAAGTAGTCTCACGCTTTTGGGGTACTCTATAGTTTAAGAGAGATAGCCCGAGAGGTGTATGCAAACTTTGTGTTGGTTGGTTATAAGAAAATTGGCCAATTGAAAGCATTTTTGAAGGGGATACCCATTATGAAGAGACATGCCTGTTTGTTAGCAGTTGCAATTTTTGCGTTTACAATGGTCGCAGAAGCTGCGTTTGATGCCCGCCCGGTTTGGGTAGGGTTTGGTTCGCGGCGGGAGGGTCATATTGATGTGGCCGGGTTACGCCTGAACTTGCCATACAGCTATAATGACGCTGTTACCGGTGTAGATCTGGGGTTGCTTGGATCTTCAACGTATATGTGGGGGTTGCAGGTTAATCTGTTGTCCAACATAGTGCGGGATCGTGCCGGTGTATTGCAGGTAGGGCTCTACAATGATGTGGGCGGGATGATGACCGGAATGCAGGCGGGACTGTGGTGTAATACCCGCTGTGGTGAGGGGGTGCAGGTGGGGCTGCTCAATACCAGTGATGAGTTTTACGGAGTTCAGCTAGGGCTGGTTAACCGTGCTAATTATCTTTATGGTTTTCAGATTGGTGCCATTAACGTGATCCGTGGCTCGAAAGTGCCGTTTATGCCATTTCTAAATATTGGTTTTTAAGCCGCACATTATTTGAAATACTATTTGATGGCTGCGGTCGGGCAACGGCTGCAGACTGTTTTTTAACAGAGAGGATGAGGTGTAACTATGCAGATAAAACCATTCCCCGCCCTTGTACCGGCTTCCGGCAAGGCAGTCGCAGTAGCGGCAGTTCCATATGATGTACTCAATACAGCAGAGGCACGTACGCTGGCAGCAGGCAATCCTGATAGTCTGTTACATGTATCGCGGCCGGAGATCGATCTGGCCGATACGGTCGATATTCATGATGATGAGGTTTATGAGCAGGGCTTGCGTGCGTTTCATGATTTGCAGCAACGTGGGGTGCTGGTGCGTGAGGCCGAGCCGTCTCTATATGCTTACCGGCAGTGTATGGGAGGGCGTAGTCAGACAGGTATCATCGCTTGTAGTCATGCCGATGATTATGAGAACAATGTGATCCGTAAGCATGAAAAAACACGTCAGGATAAAGAGGACGACCGAGCACGCCACACTATGACGTTACGGGCTAATACGGGACCGGTATTTTTGACTTATCGTGACCGTGACGAGATCAATGCGGCGGTGACGCAGGTGACTAGCGGTGAGCCAGCGGTTGATTTTACTGCGGCTGACGGTGTGCGGCATACGGTGTGGCGTATCAGTGATGATACTGACAAATGGTGCGCAATGTTTGCAGATGTACCGTTGGCCTATATTGCTGATGGACACCACCGGGCGGCTTCGGGGTGGCGCGCGGCGCGGGAGTGTCGGGCGGCGAACCCTGAGCATAACGGCAGTGAGGAGTATAACTGGTTTCTGACAGTTCTTTTCCCCGCCTCACACTTGAGTATTATGCCTTATAACCGGGTGGTGGTGGATTTGAACGGTCGTAGTGAGGCGGAGTTTATACGTGTACTGGGTGAGGTAATGGAGGTGACAGAGGGTGGCGATGGTACTCCGACTAAGCCGCGCCAGGCGCATATGTACCTTGGTGGGAAGTGGTATACACTCTCATGGCCGCCATTTGAGGCAGGGCCAGTGGAACGGCTCGATGTAAGTGTGCTGCAGGAGAGGGTTTTGGCACCGTTACTGGCGATTGACGATCCGCGAACCAGCCGGAGGGTCGATTTTGTGGGTGGTATCCGTGGTACTGGAGAGCTGGTGCGGCTGGTCGACAGCGGTGCTGCGGCAGTGGCGTTTTCGCTCTATCCGGTAACAGTGGATGATATGATGGATATTGCCGATGCCAACCAGGTGATGCCACCTAAGAGTACCTGGTTTGAGCCTAAATTACGCTCGGGATTGGCGATACACACTTTTTAGTAGCTAACCCGTTAGCTACTGTCAAAAAAAACAAGAAGTTCAAGCAGCTATCTTCATAAGTTGTTGCGTTGAAGCAGCTAAGGCCGCATTGAGAGTCATTGTCAACTCTCTCCCTTTTAAAATCTGTTTTCCAAACGCACAGCGTTTTTATTAAAACTACGGCAGTCCATGCAAGTGCCAGATATGTTAAGGGAACAAGAT
>JAAYNR010000183.1 GCA_012520735.1 Lentisphaerota bacterium
CCCACGCCGCCGCCGTCGCAGCGGGCCCCCGTTGCGCAACGGCGCACCGCCCCCACTCCGCAGCACCCGCAGCACTAAAGTCGCCGCCGCCTGGGTACGCCACAATATGTCACTGGTTAGAGCGTCCGGCGGTAAATGCCGTCTCTGGGCCGGCATCCTCCGCCCCGCCGGAATGACCACTGAGCGTTTCTGTGATCATGTCGACGGTATCCTCGACACCGGCATTGAAGGCGTTGTTGTCTTTCAATACCCCTTCCTCACCGATGCCGACCTCAAAGCACTCAGCCAATAACTCCGGCAACTCTATTTGTCAGCCGGCTGACCTTCATCCGTCGCATTGCAAACTACGCTCTCCGATATCTGCGCACGAATAATTGGCTCTTTAAAGGTGAGCCGGATCACCGGCACTTCGCCATACAGTTTCTCTACCGGGATACCGCGCAGTCGTGTCATGGTTGAACGCCACTCGGCCATCCAGCCGGTAGTGAATGTTGTCACTTCCAGTGGCTCCCCGGTATTTAATAGGGTTGCAGATTCGGGCATTGTCTCCAGACCAGGAAAAATCACTGTCGGGACATCGGTACCGCGGGTCATTATCAGATTTAGTTCATGGCCTCCACCGGTAAGCAGAATATCGTTATCATGGTCGCCCGGATTAGAGAAGAAACGTTGATTGGCATCAACCGCACCGGGACATGGTGGCGCAGTTAAAGCCGACTTGACGCGACAATACCAGTCGCCAACTCCTTCCAGCACGGCTACCGCCTCGGGCGGGAATGTCCCATCAGGTCTTGGCCCTAAATTAAGGAGGTAATTGGCTCCACGAGCCATAAACATCGCCATCTGTCCCTGGAAATACCTTGCGCTGTAGTAGTCTTCCTTCTCGCGATACCCCCAAGAATTCCACCCTACCGCATTGCAGGCCTCGGTGGGCGTGGCAAAGGGTAGCGCACCGGAGTGATCTAGAAATGCGCGTTCCGGTGTCGAAAAATCACCAGGACTGAAGCCGCGATTATTAATTACCGCCGTGGGCTGCAACTCACGGATCATGGCATTGATTGAAGGGTCTTCAAATTTTGAGCTGCCGTCAAACCAGATGCCACTGATTTTACCATAATTGGTGCAAAGCTCGCGCAGTTGCCGCTTAATGAATGCCACATAAGGTGCCAGCACAAAATTATCGGCCATTGGTGTCGGAGCGTCGATATCGGGATAAGACATCGCATTCCAGTGCGGATTAGAGTAGTAGAGCACCAGTGGGAAATCCCGCTTATGACACTCTGCCGCCAGCTCGGCCAAGATGTCCTTACCATAAGGCGAGTTCATAATATTGAAGCGGGTCTCCTGCGTGTCCCACATGCAGAACTCGTCCCCGTGCTTGGTGGTGAAGGTGATATACTCCATGCCCGCCGCCTGGGCCATATCGAGCCAGTCCGCCGGATCAAAACGCTCGGCGGTAAAACGGTCGACATACTTTACATACTCCGACCACGGTGTCTTATACCGTTTGATCTCCTGCTCCTGTAAGCCACCCACACAATAGGGACCCCAGTGGACAAAAAGCCCAAACCGTTTTTCAAAGAACCAGTCACGCCCATCATTAAATTTTTTCATTACCCATCACCCTTTTACTTGCAGCCCGAGTCTACGGCACGCCTTGTCCCGCATCTTATCGGTTTTATCCTCCCTGACAGCATATAAACAATACACGCGCACTGTTTTTCTCCATCAGAAGCTACCATCATAGCGGAAAACTCCCGTAATGAAACCGCAAATATCTATCTTACGCTATCCCGTCGTTGTTTGACAGACCTGATCGACCTAACTTCTCTCGGCCCAAAATCACACCCCTCGCTCGCAATCTCGCCTGCAACACCCCGGCATCTAATTTACGCAAATCACCACCGCCAGCAGCCACCAGCGCCGCAGCCGTCCCTGCCGCCTCTCCGGTCACAGCACACCCAGGCAGTGCCCGTAACACATCCCAGGCTCCACCTGCCGCCGCCACACATCGTCCCGCCACAGCCAAATTACCTGCCCCTGACGCACATAGAGAACGCCACGGCACAGCCCAAACCGGCCCCGCCTTGCGCCAGTCACTCACCATACCGCAGGTATCATGGTGCCACTTGTGGGCCTCTTCTTCAACTATTGTATACCCACCGGCATAGCGGCGCGTAGCTCTGAAACAAGGTATTACCGGTATCGTAAAAATCTCAACCTCTGCTCCGGCAAGTTCAACGCGCAGTTTCTCCAGTGTGCCGGCCATCAGTTTTCGACTCTCCTGAACCATTGTACTCACAGCTACCGGATCATCCCCGCGGAAAAACGGCCCTTCTGCTCCCTCACGGGTCAGAGAAGGACTATATTTATTAGAACAATGGCGCAACCTTAGCACACCATTGACCATATAATAGAACCAGCCGCACAACACATTAGAATCGAGAACCTCCGTAGCCTCTCCCGCAAGATGGCACAGATCAGCGTCGCCTGTAGCATCAACAAACACCGCCGCTGCCAACGCACTACGCCCCCCTTTATCTTCGATTATCGCATGGGTTATCGTCTCGCCACGCCGTGCCAAACTGCACAACCGCGTATCATAGCGTATCTCAACCCCTTCACCTGATACCAACTCCTCTAGAGCCATCAGATAAGAGACCGGGTTGAACCCTGCACTGAAACGCTGCCGCCGACGCTCCTCCTCGCTACCACCACTCTCCCAGCAGGCCGGTATCCCATAAAACCCGGCCTCTCTGTTATCAGCAGCCAAATCCCGTACGGCCAGTCTCATCAACTCCTCAGCCACTCCGCCAGAGACCTGATTACCGCGACCATCACACAAAGGGAGCCAGATTGTCACATTGCCTAGCGTAGCCAGACCGCCCAGCGCACAATTTTTCTCGACCAGACAAACCGTTGCTCCGCACCGTCGTGCTGCAAGCGCAGCCGCCACACCGGCAACTCCCCCACCGGCAACTAGTACGTCATAACTCCCCGTGACCGACAATTCACGAGCCGCCTCATGCAATAATTTCAAAAGACACCACCTCTCAAAACCACCATCATAACAGATAAGCAGTGAAGACTGTACCAATAAGAGAGCTGTCAGGAAAGCCATATCCAAAGAGAACAAAAACTCCGGTGACAGAGAACCAGTATCGCCACTGATCCCCTGTCCCCAAAAATCATACGTTTATCCCACTTTATTTTATCTACTCATTACCTGACTATCAAAACCGTTCCAAACGGCGACAACACCCTCACAATGCGTACCGTGCCATCCGCACCGTTGCCAAAACTGTCACTGCCGGTACCCCCGGTCACTGTCGGAAAAGCCCCCAGATAGGTCTCCGGCATCGTCTCTTCTGAAACCATAATCCGGCTCTCAGGGACGTTTTCATCCCAAACCCTGCCATACCAGATCGCCACGCGTTTGCACCCCGCCGCTCTCAATGCGGCCAGTGCCTCCTCTTCAAAGCGCGGCACATCTATATAAACTCCTTGCTGGCCACCGTTCCAGGTGTCTAAGCGACACCCCACCACGCCACGCGCCGCAAGGCGCCGCCACTCGCTGCCAACCAGCGGAGTAAGAGCAATAAAACCGTCGAGCCGCTCCTCAGACAAGTCAATTGGCAGCCCAGGAAAGTCGGCCAGCAGATGGTTTGGCCAGTGCGGCGCGCTACCGCGGATATAACTGGCAGCCGCCCATCCCAGCGCCGCCACACTCAAACGAAATAAAAGTGTGAAGGTGGAAGAGTGAAGCGTGAAAAGTGCCCTGAAAGGGCGTGACATACCAGCTCGGGGCAACGCCCCGAGATTACGTCACAACATAAATTTAGCCCTGTAAGGGCGTGACATAACTCAGTTTCCAACACGCAGATGACCTTTCACCAGCTCCGACAAAGCTCACGACAAAGCTCACGACAAAGTTTGTGTTTGCCACTACACCTTGTTACGGTGCGGCATAACCGCACCGCCCCCTTACTCCGCAGAAACCGCAGCACCCGGAGACTCCGTAGCCCGAACATTCCCCTCCGTGCCTTCCGTGGCTATCTTCCCGGGCATGAGCACTAAGGCATTAAGGCGTTCCCGCATTAAGGCATTCTCTCCCCTCCCCCGAGCCTGAGCTTCCGTCTATCCCGTGGTTAATCCCTATCTCACTACAACCACTGTCCCTGTATGCACCAGCCATATCCCATAAACTACCACATCTCGCCCCTCATTTTCACTGTAATCTACCTTGCCACGCCATGGGTTGTGCCACATCACCGACTCTAATTCGCTCTCCAAGGGATTGCCAGTGCTGACCACAGTATAAC
>JAAYNR010000086.1 GCA_012520735.1 Lentisphaerota bacterium
AAATCTGTTCTCCAAACGCGTAGCGTTTTTATTAAAACTGCGCGAGTCCATGAAAGTGCCAGATATATTAAGGGAATAAGATTTCTATGCTATACAACATTTGGTTACGGCTGTAAGCAGTTTTAGAGCAGAGCAATGTTCTTGAAGCTATCAAATTTGACCAATCATGGATTGAAATAATATCAAAATAACACTGTCAATCTTACATAGTGCCCTTTGTGGTAGTGGTGATCGCGTGGGTTGGGGTTCATTAGATCCCAGTGTACTATGCCATCGCTGCCCAGACACTCCTCGTCGAGGTTGAAACAAGAGAGGCCGATTGTACCCCAGTCAGTCGTAATTGACAACTCACACCTTGGCCAGAGCCTGATCGATGTCGGCAATAATATCTTCTATGTTCTCTATACCTACCGAGAGGCGAATGTAGTCGTCGGTGGCGCCGGCCGCTGTACGCTCGGCTGAGCTCAACTGCTGGTGGGTAGTCGAGGCGGGGTGGATTACCAAACTCTTGGCATCACCAATATTAGCTACGTGGGAGAGGAGCTGCAAACTGTTGATAAACTTTTTACCTGCCTCTAATCCACCTTTGATGCCAAATCCGACCATCCCGCCAAAACCCTTCTTCAGGTATTTCGAGGCAACAGCATGGTACGCCGACCCTTGCAACCCGGGGTAGTTTACCCAATCAACCCCCTTGTGCTGAGCAAGCCACTGTGCCACTGCCAGAGCATTCTCAGAGTGCCGTGCCTGCCGCAGCGGTAGTGTCTCCAGCCCCAACAACAACTGCTGTGCACTGAAAGGACTCAAAGCCGCGCCGGTATCGCGCAGCAGCGTCACCCGTATTTTGGTGACAAAGGCGATGTTCCCCATCCCCGGTACATTGCCCAGTGCATCCCAGTAAACTACACCATGATAGCTAGGGTCGGGCTCAGTAAATTCAGGAAAGTTGCCGTTATTCCAGTTGAAACGCCCCGAGTCGGTGATCACACCCGCCAGAGTTGTCCCATGGCCACCAATATATTTGGTGGCTGAACACACTACAATATCGGCACCGTAGTCGATCGGCTTCACCAACCCCACTCCAATGGTGTTGTCCACTACCAGCGGAATGCCCGCTTTGTGAGCAACCTCAGCCAACGCAGAGAAATCGGGCACGTCAAGCTTAGGATTGCCGATGGTCTCTACATACAACGCCTTGGTCTTAGGAGTGATCGCACGGGCAAAAGCAGCCGGATCAGCCGCGTCCACAAACTTCGCCTTCCGCCCGAATACCCGTGGGAAAGTGTGGTTAAAGAGCTGGTAAGTTCCACCATATAAATTACTGCCGGAAACTATCTCATCACCCAACTGTGTAATCGCCAGCAGTGCATAGGTGATCGCTGTCTGACCAGAAGCTACCCCCAAAGCGCAACTTCCCCCCTCAATCGCCGCCACACGCTTCTCAAAAACATCGGTCGTCGGGTTCATCAGCCTTGTATAGATATTACCGGGCTCCTGCAACGAGAAGAGTCGCGCGGCATGGTCAGTATCTTTAAAGGCATATGAGGTTGTCTGGTAAATAGGCACCGCCAGGGCACCTGTTGTCGGGTCGGCCTGCTGACCCGCATGAACTGATACTGTATTAAGGTTGTCGTAACTCATGATGCCTCCAAACTCCAAAGGGTGTTAAAAAACTCAAGTAACATGCTAGCATAATACTAATGTACCGCAATAATGAAGTTTAACATATTTCATATTTAATGCGTGCTAAATAAATTCGTGCTTGTCATTTAAAATCGTTTTTGCTACATTTTTTGCGCTTGCACTTTTTCTACACAGTGGCGAACGTAGCTCAGTTGGTAGAGCTCCAGATTGTGGTTCTGGCTGTCGCGGGTTCAAGTCCCGTCGTTCGCCCCATTTTAGCCGTTGCTCCTTGCAGCGGTTTTTTTCTAAAAACCACCACATTGCCATGAACCGCCAGCCAACCAATAACCGTTCACCAGCAGTCACTATTTTATTGCTTGCGGTCTGTACATTACTGGCCGTACGTCTCTTTAATTTTGCCCAAAAGGGTGGCCAACCAATAGCCAATGGTGTGGCAACCTCCACTAACGCTGTCAGTAAAGTCTCTCTCCCGCAGCCACCTCCTTTTACCCCCACACCCGAAGAGCGTAGTGTCACAGCTATCTATAGCCGCGTCTCGCCGTCAGTGGTTGCGGTTGCCAATAAAGCACTTATCCGCCGCGGTAACTGGTTTGGCGGGTTTCAGGTTTATGAAGTACCACAAGGCGCGGGCTCGGGATTTGTCTGGGATAAAAAAGGTCATATCGTCAGTAATTACCATGTAGTCCATGAAGCCAGCTCGCTTACTGTCACTTTCCCCGACGGCACCTCGTTTGATGCAGCACTGGTCGGCATCGCCCCGGATCAGGATATCGCCCTGTTAAAAATTGATGCCCCACCCGAACGCCTCCACCCTGTTCGTGCCGCCTCATCACGTGATCTTCAGGTCGGGCAAACAGTCCTCGCTATCGGCAACCCCTTTGGACTCGATACTACCCTGACGGTCGGAATCGTCAGTGCTCTGGGTCGTACCATTACCGCCATGACTGGTCGACGCATCGCTGAGGTGATCCAAACCGATGCCGCCATCAATCCCGGCAACTCCGGTGGACCGCTGCTCAATTCTAATGGTGACCTCATCGGTATCACTACTGCTATCCTCAGCCCCAGTGGAGCCTATGCCGGTATCGGTTTTGCCGTTCCCGCTGATACCGTTGCCCGTATTGTACCGCAACTTATCGATAAGGGGAGCATCACCCGTGCCGGTCTCGGTGTGCAACTCCTCCCCGACCATATCACCCGCCGCGCCGGTCTCCATGGTGCGGCTGTCTATGCCGTCCTCCCCCACTCACCAGCCGCCAAAGCCGGGCTACAGGGTATATCTCAATCGTTGCACGGGATGATTCTCGGTGATGTCATCACCGCTATCAACGATGTCGCCATCAAAGATGTTGAGGATTATAATACTATCCTAGATACTCTCCAACCCGCCGACTCCGTAACCGTCACTCTCAGTCGTAACGGCCAACTCCGTACTGTCTCGCTCCAGCTTATCGCTATCGACTCTATCTAAAACTGCTTACAGCCGTAACCAAATGTTGTATAGCATAGATATCTTA
>JAAYNR010000200.1 GCA_012520735.1 Lentisphaerota bacterium
ATCATCATCCCCGCCCCGGGCACGATATTGATGCTGCGGTGAGGGAGAAGTTTTTAATAATAAAAGGGAGATGGTATGCAACAAGTAGTTTTGGGACGAACAGGGATGAATGTCAGCCGCATTGGCTTTGGCGGCCTTTTTGTGGCATCGTTCGCGGCGCAGTACGAGGAGGCGGAACGGGCGGTGCGCCAAGCGCGCGGCATGGGCATAAACTATTTCGATACAGCCCCTGGCTATGGTAACAGTGAAGAGGTGTTAGGCAAGGCACTGCGGGACGATAAAGCACCGTTGGTCTTGTCCACCAAGCTTGGCGGGCGGCCGCAGCCTTTTTTACCGCAGGATCCGGCTTGTCTGCGTGCGAGTGTCGAGGAGAGTCTGCGGCTACTGGGGCGTGACGTAATTGACATCCTGATGATCCATGAGCCTGACCGGCCTGGCCAATACGATTGGTGGAGCAATATGGTACAGGTCGAAGGGCCCGTGCTGGGGCTACTTGACGATTTACGGCGTGAGGGAAAAATCCGCTATACCGGACTGGGCGGTACCACCACTTCGGTATTAGCGCATCTCTGCCGTAGCGGCAAGTTTGATGTCTTATTGACAGCCTACAACTACAGCCTGCTCTACCGTGAGGCGGCACTTGAGGCTATTCCGGCGGCTAAGGCCGCCGGAATGGGGGTGATTGTCGGATCACCGCTGCAGCAGGGGGCCTTTGCGCGACGCTACGATAAAGAGATCGCCTCACCAGAAGCATACTGGCTATCGGCAGCGCGTCGCCGACAGATGCTGGCACTTTATGCACTTTGCGACGAGCTGGGCATGGAGATGCCGGAGCTGGGTCTCCGTTTTGTGCTGAGCAACCGTGATATTGATTGTGTTCTTATGGGTGCGCGCTCGCAGTGCGAGGTGGAGCAAAACGTCAAAACAACACTGGCCGGGGCGTTGCCGCCTGATGTGATGCGGCGGTTGGACGAGATAGCGGCGGAAGTGCCATACAGGCCTTTTGGCGAGCCATTCGGCATCGGTTGGACGCTCGGCAATCCTAGTGGCTACAAGGGACCGGGGGTGGCATCATGAAGGCAGCGATTGTTGAAGCGGCCGGTAAATTGGCTGTGCGTGAAGTGCCCGAGCCGGTGTTCGGCGATTACGAGGCGCGTTGCGAGCTGTTGTACGGTGCCGTCTGTTCAGGCACCGACACCCACCTTGTGCAGGGGCACCCACCTTTTTGTCATTGGTTAAAGGCACCTTTCATCCTCGGCCACGAGAGCGTGGGCGAGGTGGTTGCCGTCGGAGGAAAGGTTCGCTACCTCAAGCCGGGAGACCGTGTTACCCGCGTAGGGACACCGCCGCTGGACGGTATCGGCATCGGCTGGGGTGGTTTTGCCGAGGTGGGCGTGGCGACCGACTGGCGCGCCATGCAGGAGGATGGTGTTGACGGCTGGGCGGGGATGACGGTGCAGCAAATACTGCCACCCGATATAGACGCAGCCACAGGCACAATGTTTATTACATGGCGCGAGACGCTGAGCTACACGCTACGCCTAGGCGTTCGTGAGCGTTGCAACGTATTGATTGTGGGCTCCGGCGGCAACGGTCTGGCCTTCGCGTCTAACGCGCGTAATCTGGGGGCCGCGACAGTGACGCTGGTTGGCACGGCGACACGCGCGGAGGCGGCAATTGCGGCAGGTGCCACAATGTTTGCCGACTACCGTGCCCCTGATTGCTGGGACAAGGTGCGTGCGGCTGTGAGTGGCGGCTATGACGTGGCTATTGACGTGCTTGGTTCTCAGGCGACCGCACTTGCGGCACTGGCTAGCTTGCGTAGCGGTGGCACTATCGGCGTATATGGCATGGACGATGCAGGCGCAATCCGGCTTCCAGCGATGCAGAGTTACACTTGCTATGCTGGCGGCTACGATGAAGCCGAGGCGCACGACCGCGTTCTTAGCTTTTATCGCGCGGGTAAACTAAATCCGGCGATATGGCTCGATCGGCGGCAGGTATTCTCACTGGACAATATTAACGATGCTTTTGCAGCTTTGCGGCAAAAGCATCTTATCAAGCCGTTGGTGAAACTTTCTGGCTTGGATCATTAACCCCAAAGGAGAAGACTGAGAGGCGGTGAGGCTGTGAGGGAGGGTGAGGGAGAAGAGAAGGCTGTAAGGCTGTAAGGCTGTGAGGGAGGGTGAGGATATCGATAAGACTCGATAGGAGTCGATAGGATTCGATAGGAACCAAGTTCTCATCGACTCCCTCGACTCTCATCGACTCC
>JAAYNR010000168.1 GCA_012520735.1 Lentisphaerota bacterium
CATTCTCCCCACTAAGGCATTTCCTTCACCCTTCACCCTTCTCACCTTCGTTTAAGTGTTTTTCACCTATCACGCGCCCCTGCCCAGTGGCTCGTATCGCTGCCGTCTCTCTCTATCCGCCATGCGCCGGGCTTGCCGCTAATCTGTATCAGCGAGCAAAATGGCGTATGGATCGCAAACTCCCGCCCGCCCAATATCCCCATCACCGACCCAAATACCGACCCCCCATGCCCCACCAATACCAGATTCCCCTGATACCGCTCCAACAGCCGCCGTGCCGTTGTCGCCGCCCGCTCTTCCGCCTCTTCCCAGGTCTCCGGATAACCCGGTGCATTAACCGGCTCGTAGCCAGCATCTACCGCCGGGTAAAACTCCCGCAACTGCTGCGCCGCCAGCGTCTCCGGACGTACCGGAAACCACTCAGCCAGATGGAGTTCGCCCAGCCCCGGCTCGAGCTTTATCGACATCCCCAACGCCGCCGTGATAGTCGCTGCCGTCTGTACCGTGCGCAGAAACGGCGAGCAGAAGATGTGGTCGATCTTCTCCCCTACCAGATGCAACCCGGTCAGCCGCGCCTGCTCAATCCCGTCTGCCGACAACGGCGGATCGTGCGGCCGACTCGTCTTCTGCCTCCACTCTTTATCTATAAAATCCTCTCTGTTACCGTGTCTGATCAACCATATCGTCCGCTCTTTGCCCATTTTTCCCCCTTTGTTTAATTTTAATAGCCTGATCTTGACAACTCCACCTAAAACGGTGATACTCGCACTCTGGAGTTCGCACCAGCGTCAGTAATTGTTTACTAAGACGGTTTCTGGTGAACAAGGGTACCAATCGTGCCCGCAAAGGAGATTTTTGACAAGATGAAAATTTTGAGTTTAAACGGATCTTGGCACCTCACCAGAGTCGCCACACGGGAGACTATCGCCGCCGAGGTGCCCGGTTGTGTCCACACCGACCTCCTCGCCGCCGGGGTTATTGAAGACCCCTTTTACCGCGATAATGAAGCCTCTCTGCAGTGGATCAGTGATGAAGAGTGGCTCTATGAGCGAACCTTTGCCGCCGATGAATTGCAGGAGTTCGACCGCGTCCTCCTCCGTTGTGAAGGCCTCGATACCATCGCCGCCATCTCCCTTAATGGTGTCGCTGTCGGCTCTGCTGATAATATGTTCCGTACCTGGGAGTTCGATATCAAAGCCGCTCTCAAAACCGGCCGTAATCAACTCTCCATCCTCTTTAAATCACCAATTAAATATATCGAGGCCTGCGCCAAAGACCAACGCCCCCTCCCCGGCTGGGCCGGCCCCAACGAGACCAAACTCCGCCCCTGGATCCGCAAAGCCCCCTACAGCTTCGGCTGGGACTGGGGCCCCGTGCTGGCCACATCCGGTATCTGGCGCCCTATCGAGATCGTCGCATTTAATACCGCCCGTATCACCGATATGTTGGTGCAGCAGGATCACAGCAACTTCAAGCAGGGGATCGTCAGCCTCGATATCGATGTCTCCGCCGAGGTCTGCCCCAACGCCGCCCCTCTGGAGGTCCTGGGCCGTGTCCTCTACCGTAATGGCACCATCGCCGATTGCCGCACCGCACTGGTTAATGGTAAGGCTCGCCTCCACCTCGATATCCGCAATGCCCAACTGTGGTGGCCTGCCGGTCTCGGCGACCAACCCCTCTATGAGGTCAATATCGACCTCCAGCAGGAGCGCAACACCATCCACCGTACCTCGCGCCGTATGGGGATGCGTATCCTTAAGCTCGAGCGTAAAAAAGACGAATATGGCGAAACCTTCCAGTTCGTCATTAATGGCATCCCTATCTTTGCCAAAGGAGCCAACTGGATCCCCGCCGATGCCCTCCTGCCACGCCTCTCACGCGTCGAATATGCCCGTCTGGTTAAAGCCGCTGTGGTAGCTAATATGAATATGTTGCGGGTCTGGGGTGGCGGTATCTATGAGAGCGACGCCTTTTACGACCTCTGCGACGAATACGGTATCTGTGTCTGGCAGGATTTCATGTTTGCCTGTGCCACTTACCCCACTTTCGACCATGCCTGGCTCGACAACGTCCGCACCGAAATCGCCCAAAATGTCAGCCGCCTGCGCCACCACCCCTGCCTCGCGCTGTGGTGCGGCAATAATGAGCTCGAACAGGGTCTGGTCGGTGATGAGTGGAGTAATCACCAGATGAGCTGGCCCGACTACTCCACCCTCTTTGATAAACTCATCCCCGAGGTGTTACAACAGACCGACCCCCAGCGTGATTACTGGCCCGGCAGTCCCCACACCCCCGCCCCGGGCCAACGCCAGAACTTTAACGACCCCGACCGCGGCGATGCCCACCTCTGGAGTGTCTGGCACGGTCGCCAACCGTTTGAGTGGTACCGCACCTCTCACCACCGCTTCTGCAGTGAGTTCGGCTTTCAGAGCTTTATGGAGCCGCGTGGTGTCGCCACCTACACCGCCCCTGAAGACCGCAATATCACCAGCTATGTCATGGAACACCACCAGCGCAGTGCCATCGGCAATACCGTAATTATGCAGTATATGCTCGACTGGTACCGCATGCCTTATGGCTTTGAAAATACCCTTTGGTTGAGCCAGATACAGCAAGGGATGTCGATGAAATACGCTGTCGAACACTGGCGCCGCAACCGCCCCCGTTGTATGGGTGCCCTCTATTGGCAGCTTAACGACTGCTGGCCTGTAGCCAGTTGGTCGTCGCTCGACTATCATGGCCGCTGGAAGGCACTCCACTATATGGGGCGCCGTTTCTACGCCCCGCTCCTCATCTCCGGTGTCGAAGATACCGAGAAAGGAACCGTCGAAATCCACACCGCTAACGACACCCTCAAAACCTTTAAAGGGAGCGTCGGTTGGCGCGCCACGCGCCTCGATGGCACCCTCCTCCGCAACGAAACCATCCCCGTTGAGATCGCCCCCAACAGCACCTCCCTCGTCACCACCGCCGATATCGCCGACCTCGTCACTAAGTACGGCCCACGCGATATTATCGTCTGGATGACCCTCCTCGACCATGAAGAGACCGCCCTCTCCTGGAATATCGTCACTTTCGCCCGCCCCAAACACCTTGAGCTGAAACCACCCGCCTATAAGATGGAACTCCGCGCCTGGGACGATAACAGCTATGCCATCACCTTCACCGCCAAAGTCCCCGTGTTGTGGCTCTGGGTCTCGCTGAAGAATATGGAGGCTAAGTTCGACGACAACTTCATCTGCCTCGAACCCGACCGCCCCATGCGGATCCGTATCACCCCGGCTCAGCGGATGAAACTCGAGGAGTTCCGCGAAGCAGTACAGATCCGCTCACTCTGGCACACTTACCGCGAACCCGGTGCCGTGCCGCCACCACCGCCTAAACCTACCGACAGCCGCTCTACCATGCTGGCCAAACGGGTCGCCGTTATCGAGGCCGCTGCTAAAAAAACCGCTAAAAAAGCTACCCCCCGTAAACCCCGCTCGCGCTAAACCAATAATCCAAGGAGAACACCATGAAACCAGTTAAAAACAGAGCTGTTAAATATACCATCGGCGTCGATTACGGCACCAACAGTTGCCGCGCCCTGCTAGTCCGTACCACCGATGGTGCCGAAGTCGCCACCGCCGTCTTCCCTTACCCAACCGGTGAAGCAGGTATCATCCTCGACCCCAAAGACCCTAATGTCGCCCGCCAGAACCCCGCCGATTATATCGACGGTTTTGTCGCTACCGTCGCCGCTGTCGTTGCCGAGGCCACTAAAAAGATCAAAACCTTTAACAGTAGCGATGTCGCCGGTATCGGTATCGATACCACCGGCTCTACCCCCATGCCGGTCAATGCCGAGGGTCTCCCCCTCGCCATGACCCCCGAATTTCGCCGCCACCCCGCCGCGCAAGCCTGGCTCTGGAAAGACCACACCGGCTGGGAAGAGGCCGCCATCATTACCGAAACAGCCCGTAAAGCCAAAGTCCCCTACCTCGCCAAGTGTGGTGGCACTTACTCCAGTGAGTGGTTCTGGTCAAAAATCTGGCACTGCCAGCGCAGTGCCCCCGAGGTCTTCGATGCCGCCTACTCGTGGATCGAACTGTGCGATTTTGTCCCCGCCTGGATCACCGGCAATCTCAAGCCCGACCAAGCCGCCCGCTCTGTCTGCGCCGCCGGCCATAAGGCGATGTTCAGCACCGAATGGGGTGGACTCCCTTCCAAGGCTTTCCTTAAAAAGCTCTCCCCCAAACTGGCCGATCTCCGCGACCGTCTCTACTCCACCGCCCAGGCCTCCGACCAAATAGCCGGCTACCTCACCGCCGAGACCGCCGCTAAAGTCGGCCTCGCCGCCGGTATACCCGTTGCTGTCGGTGCTTTTGATGCCCACCACGGTGCCGTCGGAGCCGGCATCAAACCGGGCCGTCTCGTCAAAATCATCGGCACCTCCACCTGCGATATCCTCGTCGCCCCGGCCACCACCGCTGTCGCCGATATCCCCGGTGTCTGCGGTATCGTCCCCGGCTCGGTCGTCCCCGGTATGACCGGCCTCGAAGCGGGCCAGTCAGCCGTCGGCGACATCTTTCTCTGGTTCGCCCACCACTGTTGCCCACCCGAGTTCCGCCGCGAAAACGAAGGCGCCACCATCGCCGCTCTCGAAAAAGCCGCTGCTAAACTCGCCCCCGGTGCCTCAGGCCTTATGGCGCTCGACTGGAACAACGGCAACCGTACCGTCCTCGTCGACCCCCTCCTCAGTGGTCTCATGCTCGGCCAAACCCTCCACACCACCGCCCCCGAGATGTTACGCGCTCTCGTCGAAGCCACCGCCTTCGGTGCCGCCACCATCATCAACCGCTTTGAAGAGTACGGTGTCGCCGTCCGCGAAGTGGTCAACTGCGGTGGCATCGCCGAAAAGAGCCCCTTCCTCATGCAGATCTACGCCGACGTCTGTAACCGCCCTATGCGCCTCAGCCGCTCCGCCCAAACCTGCGCCCTCGGCGCCGCCATCTTCGGCTCTGTCGCCGGCGGAGTCTACCGCACCACCGCCGCCGCCCAGCGCGCCATGACCGGCATCAAAGAGACCGTTTACAAACCGATCAAAGAGAACGTCAAAATCTACGCCGAGCTCTTTGCCATCTACCGCGACCTCCACGACGCCTTCGGTGCTACCGGTCGCCATCCCAACCTCGAAGGTGTCATGAAACAACTCATCGCCATCCGCCAGCGGGTTCGCTGATGCCTCCCGGCATCACCACCCGCCCACCACCCAGCAAGGAACACCGCAAATGTTAGAAGAACTACGCCACACCCTCTGTCAGGCCAACCTCGACCTGGTCAAACACGGCCTCGTCACCCTCACCTGGGGTAATGTTAGCGCCATCGACCGCCCCAGCGGCTTGGTAGTGATCAAACCGAGCGGTGTCTCCTACAACACCATGACCCCCGCCGACATGGTCATCACCGACCTCCACGGCAACGTCGTTGAAGGGGCCCTGCGCCCCTCCTCCGACCTCCCCACCCACCTCGCCTTCTACCGCGCCTGGCCCACCATCGGCGGCGTGGTTCACACCCACTCCCCACACGCCACTGCCTTTGCCCAGGCCTGCCGCGAAATCCCCTGCTTCGGCACCACCCACGCCGACCACTTCTACGGCTCCATCCCCCTCACCCGCGGCCTCACCCCCGCCGAGGTCGATGCCGGCTACGAACTCTCCACCGGCACCGTCGTCATCGAACGCTTCCAAAACCTCGACCCCACCCACATGCCCGCCGTTCTCGTCGCCAACCACGGCCCCTTCGCCTGGGGTCCCAACGCCGCCAAAGCGGTCGAAAACGCCGTTGCCCTCGAAGCCGTCGCCAAAATGGCTCTCGACACCCTCAACCTCAACCCCGCCACTCCACCCATCCCCGGCCACATCTTAAACAAACACTTCAATCGCAAACACGGCCCCAACGCCTACTACGGCCAAAACTGACCCCTGCCAGTCAACTCACCGCCTCCCAGAGAGAGACCATGACACACCAAGAGATAAAAACCACACTCCTCAACACCACCGGCCTGATCGATGCCCACACCCACCTCGGGGTCGACCTCTCTCTCTACACCAGCGGCCATTACCCCTACGCCGCCACCGCCGAAGACCACTCCGTCCGCCTCGCCCACACCGGCATCTCCTTTGCCTGCTGCTTCCCCTGGGCCTACAGCCTCTACTACACCCTCGCCCCCTACAACAACGGCATCGTCCGCCGCGCCCCCCGCTCCC
>JAAYNR010000309.1 GCA_012520735.1 Lentisphaerota bacterium
CGGCATAGCTTCTCTGTCCCCTCTACGTCTCTGTCTCCTCCATGTCCCACCCGACCACCCCGCCACTCCCCTTTTAATCACCCTATTGTACCCACTTTGTAATTACAATAATCATCCGCACCAGCATTAGCTGACGTTGCGGCACCCTGTGGAGCAGTCGCTTTAAAAACACCATCCTCGAAGACGGCGTAGTGTTATTAAACTGTTGGTCGTATGTAGAGGCAAACCCTATGCGAGCCGGACTGGTCGAAGACGCTGCCGACTACCGCTACAGCTCATACGGCGAATGGGCTCAAAAGGGACATCACCCCTTTGCCGATACAGTAGAGCGTTATCTGGCACCTTCACTTGCTTTGCGTCAGGAGATCACCACCATTAACGAGGCGATGGAGCTCCTGAAAATACGTTTCAGCAACGAATTTTCTGGTAAAACAGAGGCTATGGCGACACCCGAGCCTAATAAACTACCAGCTTTTTTGGCGGTGACAGAGAATGAAACTGTCAAAAAACACCGCAAAAAACTCTGGTGACAGAGACGCTGTTCTTCATAACTTCTCTGTCACCGGATACCCGAATACTTGACGTTGCCAGGGTTATTCAGCGTCCGACATTTGTTGGCGACGCATGGTGTCGATCGCCTCAATTTGTTTTTTGGCGCGTAAACCGGCATCAACCGCTGTTTTGCCGGTAAAGCCTTCGAGAGCTTGCTGGCTGGTGGTAGGAGCCGCTGGTTTGGTTTCAGGTAGCTCCTCTTTTTGTGCCGGACTACAACCGCAAAGTGTTAAAACTGCACTGGCAGTGGCAATGAGACCCGGTAAAAATCGATCGTGTAGTGTATTCATAGAGCATATTCCCCTTTCAAGTTGTCAGCAGTTTATCATGGGGAGTAGCTCTTGTGGCAACCTATTTTCCAACTCTCTACTGAAATTATTGCTTACAACCTCCGCAATCTGTAAAAAATGCCATTGCAAATACACACCGGATTTTGCATAATAGCAAAACGTAGCAGCGAATGATCTTTTTCACTCGTTATTAGGTCTACCTAAACAGAGAGCTTCCCAAGGAGTAATTAACATGAAAGCAGATATTGGACTTATTGGTTTGGCAGTAATGGGCGAAAATCTCGTCCTTAACATGGAGAACAAGGGCTTTACCGTTGCGGTTTATAACCGGACAGTCGAGAAAGTCGACAATTTCATCAAAGGTCGCGGAGCCGGTAAAAAATTCATCGGCTGTCACACTATTGCCGATTTTTGTGCTGCTCTGGAACGCCCCCGCAAGGTGATGATGCTTGTTAAGGCAGGCCAGCCAGTCGACAATTTTATTGAGCAGGTTATCCCCCATCTGGAGCCCGGCGATATTATTATCGATGGCGGTAACAGCCACTTCCCCGATACCATCCGCCGCGCTGAGCTGGTTGAGAGTAAAGGTCTCCTCTACGTCGGCACCGGTGTCTCCGGTGGAGAAGAGGGTGCCCTCCTAGGTCCTTCAATGATGCCCGGCGGCTCCCCCGCAGCCTGGGAACACGTAAAACCAATTTTCCAGAAGATCTCAGCCCAGACAGATGCCGGAGAGCCTTGCTGTGACTGGGTAGGCGAAAATGGTGCCGGACACTTTGTAAAGATGGTCCACAACGGCATTGAGTATGGTGATATGCAGATGATCTGCGAAGTTTACCAGATGATGAAAGATGGTCTCGGTATGACTAACGACGAGATGCACTCCGTCTTTACCGAGTGGAATGATGGCGAGCTTAACAGCTACCTCATTGAGATCACCCGTGATATTCTCGGTTACCGTACCGATGAGGGTGAAGCTGTTGTTGATTTCATTCTCGACGCTGCCGGTCAGAAAGGCACCGGTAAATGGACCGCCATCGCCGCCCTCGACGAAGGACAGCCTCTCACTCTGATAGGTGAAGCCGTATTTGCCCGATGTCTCTCCGCACTCAAAGAAGAGCGTGTTGTAGCTGCTGATAAACTGGCCGGCCCGACAGAGACATTCAAAGGCGACCGCAAGGCCTTTATTAACGACCTCCGTCAGGCACTATACGCCTCTAAACTTGTCAGCTATGCTCAGGGTTATCAGTTGATGCGCGCTGCTGCCGAAACCTATAAATGGCACCTCAATTATGGTGGCATCGCCCTGATGTGGCGCGGTGGCTGTATCATCCGCTCCCTCTTCCTCGGCAAAATTAAAGAGGCTTTTGATCGCGACCCCGAGCTCAGCAACCTGTTGCTTGACCCCTTCTTCAGCGACATCATGAAGCAGTCACAGTGCGCCTGGCGTAATGTCATCCGCACAGCCGCCGAACTCGGCATCCCCATGCCCGCAATCGGTGCCGCACTCTCCTACTACGATGGTTACCGTTGTGCACGTTTGCCGGCCAACCTGCTGCAGGCGCAGCGCGACTACTTTGGTGCTCACACCTACGAGCGCACCGATAAACCGCGAGGAGAGTTTTTCCACACTAACTGGACGGGTCGTGGCGGCACCACCTCGGCATCAACATACGTTGTATAAGGGAGTAGAGTAATGATAGTACACGCTGGAGAAAAACTTGCTATTTCACGCGAGGAGCTACGTGCGCTGGTTGCCAGGACGCTTGATGCGGCCGGGCCGCTCCAGCGTGTCCTCATCCTCCCCCCCGACCACACCCGCCTCAACTCACAAGCCGGCCCTATCACTGCCATCGCTTATGAGTTACTGACCGCTGCCGGTGTTAAGGTCGACATCATGCCTACACTCGGCACCCACAACCCCATGACCGAAAAACAGCTCCGTATGATGTACGGCGATACCATACCACTCGACACCTTCAAGGTGCACGATTGGCGTGGTGGTGTAGTCCGTAAGGGTGTTGTGCCAGGTGACTACCTCGCCAAACTCTCTAACGGCAAAGTCGATTATGAAGTAGGTGTTGAGGTAAACCGCATCCTCTTTGATGGGTACGACCTTATCCTCTCTGTCGGTCAGGTTGTCCCTCACGAAGTTGTCGGCATGGCCAACTACACTAAAAATATCGTTGTTGGTGCCGGCGGTGCCGACATCATCAACAAATCGCACTTCCTCGGTGCCGTCGCCAACATGGAGACAATACTAGGGCGTAACAACACACCGGTACGCCGTCTCTTCAACTACGCTGTCGATACTTTCCTAGCCGATCTCCCCATCACCTACATCCTTACTGTGGTGGAACAGGACTACGACACTCAGGAGATGATCCTGCGCGGCTACTACTCCGGCCAGGGCGAAGCCCCCTTTAACGAGGCGTGTGTTCTGGCTCAAAAAGTGAACATTATCCTTCTCGACCGTGAACCGAAGAAAGTGGTTGTTTTCCTCGACCCCCACGAATTCCAAAGTACCTGGCTTGGTAACAAATCGGTCTACCGTACACGTATGGCCATCGCTGATGATGGCGAACTGATTGTTCTGGCACCGGCTCTCAATGAGTTTGGTGAAGATCCTCAGATCGATAAACTTATCCGCAAATACGGCTACAACGGCACACCCGCTACTCTCAAGGCTGTCGAGGAGAATGAAGATATCCGTAACAACCTCAGCGCAGCAGCTCACCTGATTCACGGCTCCAGTGAAGGCCGTTTCAGCATCACCTACTGCCCAGGTGAAGGAGGCGTAACACTCGATGAAGTCCGTTCTGTCGGCTTCAAAGCCGTCCCCTACGCCGAAATGGCTGCCCGCTACAACCCTGAAACCCTTAAAGACGGCTACAACACTATGCCCGACGGTGAAGAGGTCTTCTATATCAGTAACCCCGCCCTCGGCCTCTGGGCCTACCGCAAGAAGTTCGTGTAGCGCTGCTTATCGGTGACAGAAAAATGGCGCTACCGGATTTTCCGGGTGATTTTTCTTTGTCGCTAGCGGTGTCGTGAGCTTTGTCGTTTGTATCATAGTTGAATCCCCGCAAACATCGACAAGGTCATGACAGAAAACCTTTCCAGCAGTGCCTGCCATCCAATGACCTATGGCTAGCTCCGACAAAGCTTGCGACAAAGCTCACGACAAAGCTTGTGACTGGCAATGTGTTTGCCATTACACCTTATCCCGGTGCGGCATTTCGTACCGGGATGTGGCGGTGTCGGAGAAACACACCCTACCGCTATGTGCTCGCCATTTTACCCCCACATCGTCCCCATGAACCACCCCTGCGGGGTGGAGGCTATTTTCCTTTCTCACTTGCACCACACCTCTCCTTCAACTATACTCCACGACTTTAATTGCCATGTCCAAAAATAATTCAATCATTACTATCCCTCTAACATACACCCCACCTTACGACTGGGATCGGATGCGTGGTTATCTAGCCTATCGTGTCATTAAAGGGATCGAATATTTTCAGGGAGAAACCTACTACCGTGCTGTGAATATCACTGTTGCCCAGCGTAATTATCGCGACATCATCTCGCTGTATCATGAGCCGCTTGCTAACCGTTTTATACTCTCTCTACCCACCACACTGTACCACGTAAAGTCCAATCTGATCGCCCGTGTTTCACATCTTCTCGACCTCTCCTGTAACCCACAACCCATTGCTGCCGCGCTCGCCACTATATCGCGCCACACCAACAATACATACCAAATCGGGACGCGTCTACCCGGCTGTTTTGACCCCTTTGAGATGTCAGTCCGTGCCATTCTCGGCCAACAGGTAACTGTAAAGGCAGCCCATACTCTAGCCGGACGTTTCGCCGCCACACTAGGCCAGCCACTCACCACCAATCACCCCGAGATTGACCGAACCTTCCCTACACCTGCCACGATCGTTGCGATCCCCGGTCGTATCGAAGATACCCTCGGCCCAATCGGTATCACCGGTGCCCGTGCCCGCTCTATTGCTGCTCTGGCTCATGCACTTCATAACGGTACACTCTCACTGAACTACGGTGCTGACCCTATCTCTACCATGGCCCAACTTCTGGCCCTACCCGGTTTTGGACTCTGGACCGCTAACTATGTCGCCATGCGTGCTCTGGGCTGGCGCGACGCTTTCCCCCACACCGACCTCGGCATCAGAAAGGCTCTCCCCGGGCTCACACCCAAAGAGATACTTGCTTTGGCCGAACACTGGCGCCCCTGGCGTTCTTATGCCACTATGGCACTATGGAGTTAAATTATGAAAAAATACCGTTTTATGCGTGATGAATTCCGCCTCCCACCGCTGCAGCTTAACCACATGGAGGTTCACCTCTCTTTCTGGGAGAGTCATGTTGATGGCGCTGCAACGCTGTTTTTAACAGCCCGTGAACCGCTCAATACCATAACTCTCAATGCCCACGAACTTGAAATAGCTGAGGTAAGTCTCCAGATGCCTAACGCCACACTCCCCTCACCTCTCCCTTGGCGATACGATCCCCATGCCCGTACCCTTACCATTGAGTTGCCGGCGCAACTTAAACCAAACGACTCCTGCCAAATTTATCTCCGTAGCCGCTGCCACCCCTCTGATACGATCCTCGAAGGTATCTATCGCGACACCACACCCCCGGGCGCACCCCAGCAGTATATGTCACAATGTCAACAATGGGGCTTTCAGTGTATCATCCCGGTTATCGATGACTGTACTGCCAAATGCACCTGGCGTACGACTCTTGAAGGCGACACCCGTTATACCCACATGATCAGTAATGGCGATGTCGACCGTCAAACCAACCCTGACGGTACTCCCCTGCCGCTGCCGCAAAACCTCGACCGCAGCCAGATCACTTATATCAACAACGTCCCCATGACCCCATACCTCTTTATTGCCTGTGCCGGTACTTGGGAATCACTCGCAGAAACTGTCTCTTTCACAGCCACTGACGACCTCCCTGCCAGTACTGTCACACTCGAATACCTCGTGCCGCCCGGACGTCTCGATGATGCCCGCATCCCCCTTGCCATACTCAAAGACTCCGTCATATGGCATAGGCGTGCCCGTAATTACGCCTACCGTTACGACACCTACCGCACCATCTGCATGGAGCGTTCTAATTTTGGCGGCATGGAGAATGTCGGCAATACCACCATTATCACCGAAGCTGCACTTATCGACCGCTACACCTCAGACTCCCGCCTCATCTATGCCCACGGTGTAATCATCCACGAGTACGAACATAATGAGTGCGGCTCTGATGTCACCATGGAGTCACCGTTTGACCTGTGGCTCAATGAAGCCTTCACTGTTGATGTCGAACGCACCTACCTCCGCACCGTCTTCGACCCCACCTTTATGCGCCTGCGTGAGGTCGATGCCATCCGTGCCCCCGGCACCGGACCGCTGGCTACCGAAGATGGCGGAGTTTTTGGTCGCATTATTCGCCACGGCTTTAACCACCCCGACGAGCTCATCGATGGCCTTACCTATGTTAAAGCCCCCGAAGTAATCGCTATGTTACGTCTCCTCCTCGGTACGGAAAATTTCAACAAAGGTGTCGCCCTCTATCTCTGCCGCTATAACGGCGCCAATGCCAACACGGCTCAGTTCCTAGCCTGTTTTGAAGAGGTATCAGGGCGTAACCTCACCTCTTTCAGTACCCCTTGGCTAGAGAGTGCCGGCTACCCGAAAGTTACCGCCAAGCACTACTACGACCCCTCCGCCCGTACCCTCTCCCTTACCCTCAAACAGAAACGGAGCGGTACTGGTGAACTCTTTGTTGTCCCCATCACCTTTGCCGCTGTCTCAGAAAGTGGCTGTGACCTCGCTGAAACTGCCACTACCCTGATCCTCGATTGCGCCGAAAAGACTTTCACCTTCACCGATATCCCCCAACCTGCTTTCCTCTCGATTAATCGTAACGCCTCTTTTTATGGTACATTTGCCGACACCTCCGCTACTACCAGCCAGCTCCGTCTTCAGGTATTGCACGACCCCGACCATTTTAACCGCGTTGAGGCCATGCGTACCCTCACCGACCGCGAACGATCTAAATTGATCGATGCCCTGCTCTCTCACACCCACCCCGATGAACTGGCGGGACATGTCTCCACCACCTGGCTCGATGTTTACCTCGAAATCATCCGTGACCTTACCCTCCCCGATGGTCTCAAAGGATACCTGCTGCAGATCGATGAACAGCCCCTTAACCGCAACAACCTCCACCACGTGCGTGAATGTTGGCAAGCTCGCCAGATACTACTGCGAGCTGTCGCCCGTCATGCCAGTGGCGAAATAATGGCTCTCCTTGCCAATACCGACACCCGTTGTCACGCCGACGCTACAGAGACGCAAGACCTCTCAGCCGGTATCGAACGTCGTTTTCTCGCTGCTGCACTGATGGAACCACTCGTCGCCGCCGATACCGTCCTCACCCAACGTGCCCTTGAGGCACACTACTGTGCCGCCCTCAACACCACCGACCGTCTTAACGCCCTATCGGCCATCAACCGCACCTCCCACCAACAGCGTCATGAACTCGTCGCTGCCGCCGGAGACGAGCTCCGCCCCCACCTCAACGGTTATATCGGCTGGCTCAATATTTTAGGGCGCTCACACCATGCCGACGTACTGAAAACATTAGACCAAGCTGCCGCCCACGCCGATTTTGACCCCACTCACCCTGGACTTAATCGCGCCCTCTACATCCCCTTCTCGCTCAACAATGCCCGACTCTGGACCGAAGAGGGACTCACCTGGCTCACCTCTACCGTGATAGCTCTGGCACCACTCAGCGAAACCACCGCCCTGCGCCTGATTGCCCCATTGCAACAAGTCCATAACCTTGCCAGCGATCTCCAACCTCTGGTTATCAAGGCATTAAAAGAGATGCAGGCCGCCATCACACCCGCCATCACCGAGTCGGTTCATGGTCGACTCAGCGACTACCTCTCACAAATCAAAACCTAAAAAGGACGCCCGCTGCCGAAACGCTGCCGTTTCTCTTTGATTTTCGGCTCTTCAAGTCCCAGTGCATACCACTCATCGCCAAAGCCTGAGTTGTTGAAATGGTTAATCTTATTATTAGCTAACATATCACGGTTGCGCTTAAGAGTCTCCTTATCCGATTTCTCGCAGGCTCGTATTAACACCTTGTGCGCTTTGTCGATCTCCCCCTGCTGCACAAGTATCCACGAATAAGCCGCATAGAGGATAGCCCCATCCCCGCCGCTAAAACGTGTCGACCTCTTCACATGTTTCTCAAAAAAGCTCTCCAGCCCCTCCTCTTTCAACATATACATTCGCGCCAACTTCATTGCCGCCGAGACCGGCTCCATAAAGAGACATTGCGGCATCAGCTCATCAACCTTCTTAAAATCTTTCACCTGATAGTAAAGCTGCATCCGCAACGTAGCTAACTGTTTCCCCAGCAAAGGACTCCACAAGCGCCATTTATCGAGTCTCTTTGACTCCTCCAGCGCCTGATTAATAAATCCCTTCTGTTCACGCTCCAGATCCATCTGTGCCTGCTTAACACTCCCCGGCGGGCGCATTTGCCACTGAGCCACCTTAGCCTGCAGCCGCTTTTGACCCATCATCAGCACCCCCTGCACATCGCGCATGCCGCGCTCTATCCTCCTCTTAAGGAGGAATCCCACCACCATCTGACAAACCAGAGCGGCCAAAACACCCCAAACCACACTCCACACCCATGATGCCACATCACTGATACCCAGAACAAACCCAGTAATCAGACCCGTAAAAACTGCTAAAATAATTGTATACATGCTTTCCCTTGTTTATTTAACCGATGTGTGCCATAATCTCTTATTCGTTTTGGTAATTCAAGTACAAAATTAACGGGAGGTATATGAAAACACTGGCTGTACGCCTTTATGGCAAAAATGATCTGAGACTGGAAAGATTTGACCTTCCTGAAGTCGACGATGACACCATCCTTGCCGACATCATCTCAAACAGCATCTGTATGTCCGATCACAAAGCCGTTGTTCAAGGCTCTGATCACAAGCGAGTCCCCAAAGATATCGCTGAAAACCCGATCATAATCGGTCACGAACTTTGCGGTCGCCTGCTGAAAGTAGGCAAGCGTTGGGCCGATAAATACAAGGTTGGTCAAAAGTTCACCATTCAACCCCAGCTTAACATAGCCGGTAAAGAGCATATGGCTCCTGGTTACTCTTTCCACCATATCGGCGGCCATGCTACCCGCGTTATCCTCCCCAAAGAGGTGATGGAGCTTAACTGCCTCCTCACTTACGATGGCGACGGTTACTATCAGGCCTCACTGGCCGAGCCTGTCTGCTGTATCATCGGCGGCATGAAAACCAGCTACCACTATAAAGCCGGTGAATATACTCACCAGCAGGGGATCCGCGAGGGTGGCACTATGGCGGTTCTCGCCGGCGCCGGCCCTATGGGTCTCAGCTCTATCGACCTCGCCCTCCATGGCGATAATCGCCCATCGCTCCTAGTGATCACCGATATTGATCAGGATCGCCTCGACCGCGCCGCCTCGATCTTCACCCCGGCACACGCCAGAGAGGTAGGCATCGAACTCCACTACTTTAATACCGCCAAAACCGAAACGCCTGTCGCCGACATGCGCGCTCTAACCGGTGGTAAAGGGTTTGATGATGTCTTTGTCTACGCCCCGGTCGCAGCCCTCTGCGAACAGGCTTCAGAACTCCTCGGCTTCAACGGCTGCCTGAATTTCTTCGCCGGCCCTACACGCCCCGACTTCAAAGCACCGATAAACTTCTACGATGTCCACTATATGGGCCACCATGTAGTCGGCTCGTCCGGCGGTAACACCGCCGACCTCCGCGACGCTCTCGACCTCGCCGCTGCCGGCCGTGTCATGCCCTCGGTGATGGTCACTCATGTTGGTGGTATCGACTCCGTTGCTCAGGCCACGATGGATCTCACCAAGATACCCGGCGGCAAGCGTCTGGTCTATACCCACGTCTCCATGCCCATGACCGCCATCAGCGATTTCGCCGCTATCGGCAAAGAGAATCCTCTCTTCGCCGCTCTAGCCGAAATCTGCGACCGCTACAACGGTCTCTGGTCAATTGAGGCTGAAAACTACCTGCTGGCTAATGCGCCACGTCTCGAGGAGGACGCCTTAATCAGTTAAAAAGCTGATCCCCAAAACCACCGGCACCACCGCTCACCCGGTGTTGCTGGGTTATTGTGCCGTCGGGGTCTCCACCCCGACTCATCTTTATGGCTAACTAGAAGGAGTCATCATGAAACGCCAGAAAGCGATTATCATTGTCAATGCCATCACCTTCGGACGCGTCCCTTTTGTCTTTCTCTTCATGGTGCTAGCACTACTTGAATTCCGGCAACCTTCGCTCAAAATGGCCATTATCGCTACTGCCAGCCTCGCCATCGCCGCCCTCACCGACCTCTTTGATGGCCTCCTCGCCCGCCGCTGGAGTGTAGTCACCACTTTCGGTGCCATGGCCGATCCTCTCATGGATAAAGTTTTCTACCTTGTCGTCTTCCCCACTATCCTCTATCTTCTGGCTGCCGCCGGCTCCACCGAAGCCACCCACGCTCTGGTGATGCTCATCCTCACCGTCCTCTATATCCTGCGCGATCAATGGGTCACCTTCCTCCGCTCCGTCGGTTCCTCCTTTGGTGCCGATGTCCGCGCCAACTGGATGGGCAAACTCCGTACCGCCTACAGTTTCCCATTCGCCTGTATCGTCTACATTTACGTCGCCTGTCACCCCGTATGGCTCCCTCTGTGGCTCATCTACTCACTCGAAGGTTTCGCCATCTTCCTCAACTTCGCCTCAATTATCATCTACACTAGAGATTACCTCCCCTGGCTACGCCGCTCGCTTGAGAGTGACTGATACCCCCACCTCACCATGACGCCACCTACTACAAATATTACTGAAAGTATCACCTATGAATTAGGGGCAATAATTGATGCGATCCCAGATGATGCCATTAACTCTTTTGCCTCGGTTGACCCCTCATTTAAACACGGCGGTTTCCGCCCCGGCCAAACCGCCCCTGTGCGCAAGCGCCTTTTAGCTATCGCCACCAGCGACAATGTACCCCTTACCGACTCCCTCCGCCGTCTTTTGACCCGCCACTCGCTGAACCATACCGTTGTATCACGTCTCTCTGAAAACACCATCACTGAGTTGCGCCACGAACTGGCCGCCCTCTTCGGAACCCACCGACTGATCCTCGCCCTGCAACTCGACAGCCGTCCCGAGGCTAATAAACTGGCCGAACACTGGCTCACTAATAACACCTCCTTCCGCTCACTCTCTCCTCAAGATGCCGCTCAACGGCTCTACAATGCCCTTGGTACTATCTGTGATGCCTGTGGCACTACCGGCAACGGCATCGCTACAACCAAAGAGAGCTGGAGTGATGAACGCCGCACCCTCTCTGAAGAGATCCGCGACCTCCGTACCCAACTCCGCACTTTGCGAAGTGCCGAAGACCGCGCCCGTAACTCTCAGCAGCAAAATGAGACGCTTACCAGCGAACTCTCCTCTCTTAAAGCAGCACTAAAAGAGGCTGAAAGCTCGATCCGCACCGCCAATAACACTATTGCCACCCTCGAAACCCAACTCGCCGACGAACTTAAACATCGCGAACGCCGTCTTCAGTCTGCTCTCACCACCGCCCTCGCTACCGAATTTGCCGGTTGGCTCGCCAGTGGCCACGCCGTTGAAACCGAATCTAAATATAAATCCCAAAACACTACCGATATTATCGAGCGTGCCACTCAGGCTCTTGAACGACAAGCCACCGTTGATCGCCACTCAGGCAACCGCACCACTATCATCGCCCGTCTTGACACCCTCCACCAAATTCAAGACCGTCTTCATGATGCCCTCGCCAATGCCATTGTGCAAACCCCAGAGTTGCCACTCGCTGCTAAGGAGGTCGAGGCCGAAATCTCCCGCCTCGAAAACCTCATCGGTATCACCCAGCCAACCACCGAAATAGAGAGAACGCTCCACACCCGCCTCCACAGCGCTAACGGCAACGCTCTCTATAATATCAACCTCCTGATCGAACGTATGCAGGAGTTTAACACCTTTGATAACACCGCCCTTGAGCGCCTCAATCAAGCCATTGCCCAACGCCGTACCGCACTTATGGCCATCGGTGCCCCCCCCGAAGGCGATGCCCCTGAACCGGTATTGGCACTCCGCCGCTCGCTCAGCGGGCGTAGCCCCGCTATCCTCCTGATCGACGGCCATAACCTCCTCTTTGCACTCCAAGGCCGTTACATGCCCGCCTCCGGTGCAGCCGTCCCCGATAAAGAGAAACGGGCACGCTTAGTCGCCGATATCGTCCGCGTTGTCAGCCCCCACCCCACTTGCCGTGCCTGGATCGTTTTTGATGGTCCCGAACCATCCGAAGAGAGCCCCGCCCCTAATGTTAAAGTCTCCTATTCAGGCGGTATCGGCGACCACCGCGCCGATAAATCCATTCTTGCCAATATTCGTTATTTACGTGATGCAGACTCCACCATCCCCATTATATTAACCAGTAATGACAACGAACTGTGTGGCCAGGCAAGAAGGTTAGGGGCTCTAACCATCGCAGCCACAGATATAGGGGCACTACTATGAACAACACAAATCATAGCAGCAGTCGGCACAACCACAACAACGACTCCCACTCCAATAACACACCCTCCCGTAGCGGCTACAGTCGCAGCTCCGGTAGCCGTAGCTCCAGAAGCAGTAGTTCCGGCAGCCGTAAATCTAGCTCAAGAAGTCGCAGCAGCTCCGGTTTGCCACTCCCTCTCCCCAGCCGCCCCCGCATCTCCACTTACCGCGTTATTACCACCTTTACCTGGCGCGCCTTACGCCACCCGCTCCTCCCGCTTCTCCTTATAATCGGTCTAATCAGTGCCGCACTGCTATTATCCAATAAATCACCTAGCCAGACAGAAGTTTACCACACCGATATTTGGAGACCCGATAGGGACTATGACGAAGCACAGCGCCTCTTCAAATCCCTTAAACTCATGGATGAAAAACGGTACGTAGAAGCCGCTACTATGCTCGAGACCATCTCACAGCCCCCCGTCAGACTCAGCGCGCTGATGTCTGGTGTCCGTGAAGGTTCACCTACTATTAGGAATGAACTTCTCGACCTCATCAACGAATGGCTTCTCAGTTTCTGTGCCACTGATGCCCCCCCTTTCCCTACCGAAAAAACCCCTCTTGCAACGATCATCCTGATTAACGATATCGCCGCCTATTTCGAAACCATCCCCGACCAAGTCACCAATAATCTCGAAACTCAAGGACTTGCCGCTATGTTTAAGCGTGTTAACATTGAATACAAATTGCGCCAGATCGACCTCCCAACCCAGGCCGGTGGCCTCCGTTACGACTAACCAACCCATGAAAACAGAATGCTCCCCATCCGCCTATAACAACGACTTCCGCCGCGTCTGGCTCGACATCTCCCTAGATGCTCTCCGTCTTAACTACCGCCACATTGCCAGCGCCGTTGCCCCCTGCCGCATCATGGCCATCCTTAAAGCCAACGCTTACGGTCTCGGTGTGCGTCCCATAGCGTCCGCCCTCATCAATGAAGGTATCCACTCTATCGGTGTCACCGAACCACACGAAGCCGAAGAAATACTCAACCTCAATACCCCCATTCAGATACTCGGCAGCGTCCTTCCCGACGAACTCCCCTATCTCATCGCCTCCAACATTACCCTCCCCATAACCGACCTCCCCACTGCCCGCGCCATCAGCCGCGAAGCCCTCAAACAGAAAAAACAGGCTACCGTCCACTTCAAAATCGATACCGGCATGGGCCGCCTCGGTATCCTCGCCCGTGATGCCGTTAAAATCATCACCACCGCCACCGCCCTTGAAGGCCTCAATCCTGTAGGTATCTATTCTCATCTCCCCATCGCCTATGACGATAACGACTATACCACAAACCAAATAAATACCCTGCGCCAAATCATCACTACCCTGCGCCAGAACGGTATCACTTTCAAGGAGCGCCACATCGCCAACAGCGATGCCATTAACAACTGCCCTACCGCCTATGCCGCCCCATTTAACCTCGTCCGCGCCGGCATTAACCTCCACGGCTCGTTCGACAGTCAAGGTATGCGTAGACTCGACCTCACCCCCATTCTTACCCTCAAAACCCGCCTCACTGCTATCCGTACCCTCCCCGCTGGTACTGCCATCGGCTACGGCCTCACCTACCGCCTCTCCCGTAAAACCCGTGTCGGCACCATCTCCGCCGGCTATGCCGACGGCCTCCCTCTTGCCCTCTCAAACCGCGGCTATGTACTTATCAACAACACCCCCTGCCCTGTCCTCGGACGCCTCTCTATGGACTACACCACCGTCTCTCTCGATCAGGTGCCTCAGGCCAAAATCGGCGCTGAAGTCACTTGCCTCGGCGGCACCGGCCCCATGGCCATATCAGTCGACGACTGGGCCAAACTCAAAAACACCCACCCCTACGAAATAATCTGCTCCTTCGGCACACGTGTCGAACGCCGCTATAATTGACCCCTACTACACAAGAGACCATGAACACACTCCCACAGCAACTCCTCTTCGATCTCCCACTGCGTCATGCCCGCCTGCAGCAGGCTATGGCCAACGCCAACGCCGACGCCCTCCTCGTCACCCTCAATAACAATCTCATCTACACCACCGGCACCGTCATCCGCGGCTGGTTCTACCTCCCGCTAAATGGCACCCCCCTTATCTTCTACCGCCGCCCGCTCGATCTCCCCCAACGACTCCCCGGCTTTACCACCATCCAGATATCACGCCCCGACCAAATCACCGCCGCCCTCCAAGACCACAACCACCCGCTCCCATCACGACTCCTCCTTGAAGGTGACGAACTCCCCGCCAGCGAATGGTTCCAGTTCGCCCGTATCTTCACCACTACCGAACTACTTAACGGCTCCACACCCATCCGCCTCGCCCGCGCCGTAAAAACTCCCTACGAACTCACCCTCCTCCGTGAATCGTGCCGCCGCCACGCCGCTGTTGTCGCCACTTTCCCCTCTCTCTATCGTCCCGGTATGAGCGATCTCGACCTCTCCATTGCCATGGAAAATGCCTCCCGACAGGCCGGGAGCCTTGGCCTGATGCGTGCCTTTGGTGGTCGCATGGAGATATTCATGGGGAGCGTCCTCTGCGGCGACAACGCCGACACCCCCGCCCCTTACGACTTCGCCCTCGGCGGTGCCGGCCTCAACCCCACTATCCCCATTGGCCCCAACAACACCCCCCTCCGTAGCGGCACAACCATCATGGCCGACGTCAGTGGCAATTTCACCGGCTACATCTCTGACTGTTCCCGCACCTACGCCATCGGCTCTATCCCCGACCACGTCCGAGAGGCCCACCAACTCTCCATCGCCATCTGTCACGCCGTTGCTCAGGCCGGCACCCCCGGCACTAACTGCGAATCACTCTATAACCTCGCCATCGACCTCGCCACTCAGGCCGGCCTCGCCCAACACTTCATGGGCTACTCCCAACAAGTCAAATTTATCGGCCACGGCCTCGGGATCGAAATAAACGAACTACCCGTTATCGCCGCCCGTTTCACCATGACTCTCGAAGAAAACATGACCATCGCTCTTGAACCCAAATTTGTCTTCCCCGGCATCGGTGCCGTCGGTATCGAAAACACCTATGTCGTCACCCCCGATGGAATGGAAAAACTCACCATCTGCGATGAATCCCTGATAACACTCACCCCCTGACTTACCTTACTTAATAAACTTTACTTTACTGGCACTTTCCATTTGCCCTCCGGCCAAAATTTTAATATAGTAACATTAATCTCTTAGAACTGTATGGAGGAATTATGCAAACCCGCTTTAAAGTAAACGTCTCTGTTGTAACTATCGCTGTTATTAGTGCCACCTTGTTCGGATGCAAAAAAGACACCTCTTCGGTAATTCAACCACCACCGCCCTCAACTGCCACCTCCACCGTTACCGCTGAACCACAGCCCGACCCCGAGTCCCTCTTCTTTGAAGCACTCGATAAAGCATACAACACTGCTAACGAACTGCTCGAACAAGCCCAGACAAACGAGGCCATTCAGGTTTTTGAAGACCTCTACGCCGATGCCCGCTGGGAAGAGTGGTCAAACCGTCTTTTTGCCGAAAAAGTCCGCTTCCATCTCTACCTCGGGAATACAGAAATCGCCCGCGAACTCACACTCGACGCCTGCGCCAACGGCCCCACCGATAACGGTATTGCCGGCCTGCAACTCTTCATCCCCTATATCCATGAGACTGACAGTCTGGAAGCTGCCTACACTCTGGCCGACCAAATAGAAGCTCTCCCCGGTCTCGCCCCTGAACTCACCCAGTATATCATCGAATGGCGTTTCTTCACCGCCCTTGCTGCCCCTAACATGGAGGTGGCCTCACAGACTCTCACCAAAATGTTCACTACCTTCCCCGCCGAAACCGCCAACCGCATTTTCGGCAACGCTATCGACTCCCTCCTCAATAACAAACGTGAAGCCGACACCAGCGCACTCCTCGCCATCGCCTCCACCATCGCCGACCCCACGCCCGGCCTCACTCAAATCATCACCATTACTAAAGTACGCCTCGCCGCGCTCAAAGCCGACTGGGCCAACACCACCGCTCTCTTCAGCGATGCCTCCGCCACACTCGACGACACCCCGCTGCGCCGCCTTCTCATACAGATTATGTCCACTATGCGCCGCGCCAAAGCTTTCGACGCCGTCGACCAATGCGTTGAACAGATACTCTATAACCAGGCCGATAAAAAAGCCTCCGTCAGTCAAGCTGCCCGCTTCTGGATCGAATCCGCCATGGCCACCGACCACTCCGCACTGGCAGAACGCTTCACCAAACTGATCGACGAGCTCAAAATCGATGCCGCCGAAATTGGTCCCCTCTACACCCGCTACTTCTACGATCTCATCAACGATGTCGCCCTTGTTGGTAAACTCCTCCCCATAGCCGATAAACTCATCGCCACTACCGATACCGAAACCGCCAAAACCATTAAAACCATGCGCCTCGATGGTGCATTTGTCACCGACGATTTCGACAAAGCCATCTCCTACCTCGAAGCCGGTATCCCCGACCGCGACACCCCCTGGCACAACATGGCTCTAGCCAAAGTCCGTGCCCACAACTCACTTAAAAACAACAAGCCACGCGAAGCTGTCAAATACTTCCGTGAATTCATGACATACATCGACGACGTCAAAGAGGACGACACCATCGACCCCTCCACCGGCATCCAGCACAGCCGTGACATGCTCCGCGGTCGCAACGCCAAACGTATCGCTGAAATCCTCGCCTCCATACCCGATGCCGAAGCCGCCACCGGCGCTATGAAAGAGGCAGCCGACTACTTCAAAAAAGCCCTCGCCGAAACAAAAGACGAAGAGACTCGCGCCGTCATCATCGCCGAAGCCGGCAACCTCCTCGAATAGCTCTACCCTCTGCACTCACCTCGCCCACTGATAGGGGTAGAGACTGCGCATTGATTTGCGCCGCCCCTCCCTCCGAACCGTACGTGCGAATTTCCCGCATACGGCTCTCTAGTCAGCATTTTGCTCCCTCACGGCTCCCTTACGGGAGTTTTGACCGTGAGGGTCTCAACGCTTAGGCACAGAACCTTCCTTGCATTCCTACCTCAACCACCAATAACAGTCCCATAGGCCAAGCGAGATATGGCCTATGGGCATCCGCTTTGTTGCGGAGGGCTTCGCCAATTCGTAGCAAGCTCGCCACTGTTATCAGCCGAATCAGGTTCAATTTCGTTTAGGACTACAAGTCCACCTCCAGTTGCTTCCCAGCACGCCTTACGGCAACGCAGTTACTTTCAGTTGCACCTCTGGTCTCGTCCAGAGGCGACCCAACTTTCACGGGCTGATTCTGTGCGTTCTCGCTCGCACTACGACAGACATCCCTGCCTGTCCTCGGCGGTGCTCCTGCCTGTCCCCAAAGATGCAGCTCTGCCAAATCGTGCTCCTGCCCTGAAAGGGCTAAACAAACCAGCCCGTGGCAACGCCACGGGGTTAGGTCACATAATGAATTTAGCCCTGTAAGGGCGTGACATAAACAAGTTCCCGACACGCAGATGGCCATTCACCAGCCCTGTCAAAGTTCCCACCACTTTTCACCCTTCACTCTTCCACCTTCAACCTTCACGGCGGTGCGCCTCAGTGCACCGCCTATTTCAAAGTGGTATGCCGAGTCTCCAGGCCACATCGAATATCGTAAACCGACGCCTTATAAACATTGCCCGTCGGGCATATTGCGCCATTGCGCCACTCGCTATACCTATCTCCTCCGGCAGCACGGCTGCCCCTGCCACACGTAGCCGCTGCGCCATCTCATCCGCGGTCAGTAATTGCTCTCTCAAATGCATTTTAAGCTCCGGCCAAATCTGTTTAAGCCGTTGCAATTGCAATGCCACC
>JAAYNR010000043.1 GCA_012520735.1 Lentisphaerota bacterium
CACTCGGCTCAGTTACAGTTGTAACAGCTTCAGACATAATCTCTCTATTTTGGCTTAACATCAAAACTCTCGTTTCGCCGCAGCTCAATCTCATCGCCATGAAGATCAATTCTGGCAGAGTTGATATCGGCATCAATCAATTTAGCTCCATACATGTCGGCACCGGCCAACTTAAAATCAAAACTACCACTGGCAGAATCGTGAAAAAGTGCCGCTGAGTTCCCGTCAGGCCCCTTGAAAAAACCTTTAAATGTGAGCCTCACCATCCCCGGGGCAGCACCATTTTCGCCTTCGGCATTACGCGGCAACTTACGATCACCGCGTAAATGTTTGAATGGGTCGGTTACACCACCGGCACCATCGCTGCCGCTCCCGCCGTCACCCCCCTCAAAAGCACGCCACCCCTGCCGTCCTCCACGGCCCAGCATCGCCTCAGCCACCTTGGGGTCAGTGGCCATCGCCTCAAGAGTCGGCAAAAATGGACAAATCGGCAACGCCCCAGCCCACGCCACTTGGCTGGCGGCAAACTCCATCAAACCCAATGGTTTCCCCTGCTTAAACTCCATGCGCCCGGTAACCTGCTCCTCAGGCAGCGGCTCTGTAGTAGCAGTCACCTCAACCCAACCACGCCACCCTACCACCACCAGCAATACTATCAGGGCAATGATAAATAGCGCGCGGGCATTAGCCCGCATCAAAAATTGCCAAAGTCTCTCCATAAAAACCTCACTCAAATACCAGTGCGCTCATCACTGCCTGTACACGCAGCATTGACGCAACACTCGGACCCGACACCACACGAATCGAGTTAAACACAAACAAGCGGTTCTCTTCAAAAACCGACTGAAACAATTGATACAAATTAACAAAATCGGCATCAAAAGTGACCTGTACCGGATACTCAGTAAATAAAACTTTCCCATCTGCCCCCGGATGCTCCCGCGATGCCAATGGTGTAATAGATACTAGTTGCTGTATCCGGTTATCAAGTGCCAAATCGGCCAGATAGTCAACCGCCTTGAGTTGCAGCATCCGGTCTCGCACCTGATCATTGGTCTTAAGCTCCTCGTTAATGCCAAGGTCGGTCGGCAGGAGTGCAATTCCCAGATTCTTCGATTTTTCCTGTAACCTCTGACGCGTATTAAAGAGTTCCACTTTATAATCGATACGGGCTACATCAGCCTTGCGCAACGAGTCCTGATTGGAGAATGTCCCCAAACGGATCCTCGTTGCAGCCCACTCCTCCTGCAACTGCTTCTCGGCTGCCGTCTCAAGAGCCGCAACTTCACGCAAACTCTCCATACTTAAATTGGCATAACGGCTGTTTTCAAGCTGATCACGAATCTCTGCGTTCTCACGCCGCATACTGATCTGCGGACGCAGCAAAAATGACCACACCAGAAAAATCCCCAGCAAAGCCACAAAAATAATCAGAGCCACCTGCTGACGTTCAGATATATGGAAGCGACGGATCATTTACACTTAACCTCCATCGAAATTACAAACCTCCTGAAAACCGGCATATTCGACAACGGAGTGTTTTTATTGCCCCCCTCCGGCGGCAAGACCCGATCATCCGCCCGGATATCGGCATTAATCACCGTTGGCGAAGTCCGTAATCGCTCAATAATATTTTTGACCGAGTCCCAGCTCGGATCAGCCGTGTACCCCTCGATGATAAATGTCTGGGTCGTCGCATCGGACAACGAGAGCACTTGCGGCACATCGCTCTTTTTCGGCTGAGTCGCTTTTTTTCTGGCTGCCTTAGGCGGTGCCACCACTATCGCCCCTGAACGTAACCCCGCTAGCCCCGTCGGCCTGGCCGACCCCTGAGACGGCTTGGGCATCCCCTCCTGTGGGACGTAACAGCACTCATTACAAAAGAGCGTCAGCCAGTCGTCGGCACCCAGACTATTAGCAGCCAACGTCAGAGCTTCACGTGAAACAGGAGCGTTTTGCAGCAGATCACGCACACGTTGCGAACGCCACCGTAAAGCATCCCCCCGACTCCGAATCACCCCAATCTGTTTATCAATCTGCTCGCGGGCACGTAACCGTTGACGCTCCTCGTGAAGCAGACGCTCTTCCCGTTTCAAACTGCGCAAACCGCTGATTGTAAAAATCGCCAATGTTAATGCCCCACAGACAGACGCGGCGATCCAGTACGGTTTTTTGTCACGGAACACTACCTCATCACGCAAATGACCCGGCAGCAGCGAGATATGAGATGCCCCCAATTCCAAAGCCGTTACAGCCAAGCCAACTGCCAAACAAAAACCACCCGCCATGCGACACGTTGCACCACCGCTCTCGGTAAATCCCGGCAGCTCTGTTGCCATCGTAACACGCATCGAAAATCTCTCTCCAATCACCTCCCGCAACCCTGACAAATCGGTGCCACCGCCGCTGAGAACAATCCCCTGCGGAGCCATCCCATCGGCTGTGAAAGTACTGCGGTAAACACTTAAACACGAAGAGACCTGCGCCAGCCAGCGGTCAGTAGCCGGTTTCAGCAAGGATGCCGTCTCATCAGCCAACCCCTCGGCGTGTTTGCGTACTTCGGCCTGATGCGGCGTAATGCCCGCTCCTTGTGCCAATACATCGGTAAAAGCCTTACCACCAATCGGTACCGCTCTGGCAAAAAGTATCCCGGCAGCGTCACCAACTGCCACTTCAGTCTGGTTGTGACCAATGTCTATATAGATAACAGGCTGACTCTCCTTAGCGACAAAAGCGGTCAGGCGGTTGTAAATCGCCACTGGTGCCGGTATTAAATCAGCCGGACGCACACCAATCTGACTGGCAAGGCTGAGCGCACGCTCAATGGCAGCAGGACGAGCCATAGCCATCAAGTAGTAACGATTCTCTGAGTCAGCAGCCATCGTATGGTCTGTTATATCGTAACTCATGGCATCGCCGGCCATGTCACTGAATGCCGCCAACTCCACTGCCGCCACCTGACGCGGTGTACGTGGGTCTTTTTTGGCTATCTTACCCGCCTGAAATACAGTGTTACCACCTGAAAGTGCTATTGCACAAAACTGACGCGACAAACCACACTTATTGATCCAGGCACGGATTATCTCTACTCGATTTTGGGCATCGGGTGGCAGGGCAAGTTGTTCTGTACGGGTAACCACCGGCTGCTGGCCGCGTACACTTACCCAGGCCGCACGCACCTGCCGGCTACCAATATCAAGCCCAACTATCTGTTTAATTCGAGGCATCCGCCCTCCTTCCCAAAATCAAATTATTCCTCAAAACCCAGCTCCTCACTTATTTGCGCCGGCGTCACCTCCGGCCCCGGCAAGGTGCGCGGGTTGAGCGCCACCAGATCCTCGCCGGAATCGGTCAATAAAGTAGCTGTTACAAAAATTATCAGGTTGTCTGCCGTCTCGTTATCAGTTTTGGTCCCGAATAAACGCCCCAACACCGGAATCCTGACAAACCAGGGCACTCCACTATGGTCTTTAGTTTGCGACGTATTTACCAGCCCGCCAAGCACCACCGTCTCACCACTTCGCACCACCACCTCAGCCTCCAGCTCCTTACGCTTAAAAATAGGAAGTTTACCCATCAGCGTAAAGTTATCAGCCGCTCCCTGCTCACTCGGTTTATAAGCTGCCGCCCAGGCAGCTCTGTCCTCCACATCACTGATCTTGGGGTTGATAGTCAGGTTAATAGTTGAAAGATCGGCCCCGACACTCGGTGTCACTTTAAGCTCATAACCCAACTCTTCGATTGCGGCATCACCGCTGGGGACAGCCCGCGATACATAGGTAGTGTTATCTGAAGAACTACGGTCAACTACCTCCTCCAAATCGTAATCTTCGTAATAACGGAAATCCTCACCGATCCTCAAAGTAGCCGTCTTGTTGTTAACTGTAGTAAGACGCGGCACCGTCAAGGTACGCCCCTGACCATACTGCTCCAGCGCATTAACAACCGCCTGTAAGCGGAAATTATCCAGAATACCGAAATAACCGGCACTTAAACCACTCCCGGAGCCGCTGACAATACCAAGGTTTTTTCCCAGCAGCTCTACTCCCGGAGTACTACCGTCTTCTGCCCCAGCCACACTCGCCGACAACTCACCCTTTACTGCCGGACGCCCGAAAAGCCAGTTTACCCCCAACTCGTTAATATCCTTAAAGGTGGTAGAAACAAAACGAGCCTCAATCAACACCTGCA
>JAAYNR010000285.1 GCA_012520735.1 Lentisphaerota bacterium
ATTTTAAAAGAGAGAGAGTTGATGATGACTCTCAATGCTGTCTTAGCTGCTTCAACGCAACAACTTATGAAGATAGCTGCTCGAACTTCTTGTTTTTTTTGACAGTAGCTAACGGGTTAGCTACTAAAAGGTTGGCACGGAAAGCCAGCAAGTAAAACATCGTGATTGGGTATAGACTGTAGATCTATATTCTTAATGTCACCTTGCGGTGTTTCACTAAAGTTAGCTGCATAAGCTTTTTGGCAATCAATGTCTATGTCGCTTGATAGTACGCACTCTGTTTTTACACCCAGTTTATTCCCTGTTTCTTCGATTGCATAGCGGAACCCCCCTATCCCACAGAAAAGGTCAATAAAACGAACCTCTATCATATTATTTAAATTCATAGCTTAACATTATCACAACTATAATGACGTTTCAAGGGTGAACTGAGTTGAGATGCAACGGGCGGGTTGCTGAAAAACTGGGAATAAGGTAAACTGGTGTTTTTAATAGTTAACCAAGCGATTGGAGGGTATGATCGGTGGCTGTAGATAGAGTTAGTACAAATGTTGGCGGTAATTTTGAGGGACGAGTAACGATAATCGGGTGTGGTAGTATAGGGCAGTCGGTATTGCCGTTGTTGCGGAACCACCTGGGAGGCGATATCTACAGTAGAGTGACGGTGTTATCGGCTGATGAGGCAGGGCGCAAGATCGCCGAACGGCAGGGAGCAAGGTTTATCCACTGCAACCTGACGCCGGGTAACTACCGTAAGATACTCAAAGATTACATGAAGCCCGGCGACCTTGTGCTCAACCTCTCAATTGACGTTTACAGCATTGATCTGGTCAGACTTTGCGCCGAAAACGGCGTGCTCTATGTTGACACATCGGTTGAACCATGGCCGGGGATATACGACAACCCGATCATTGAGCTCTACCAGCGAACCAACTTCGCCATCCGGCAGGAGATACTGAGCTTGGCGGCTGAGTTAGGTTCTAACTCTCCGACGGCAGTGGTTGATCACGGAGCCAATCCGGGGATGGTTTCACACTTTGTCAAACAGGCCCTGATCGACCTTGACCGGACGATCCGCCAGGGAGAGGTCGCCCCAACGACACGAGAAGAGTGGGCACAGCTCGCTTTTGAGCTGGGAGTTACGACTATCCAGATATCAGAGCGCGACACCCAGGCGAGTCAGCGTCCTAAAAGACAGGGAGAATTTGTTAATACCTGGTCGATTGACGGCTACGTCGCCGAGTTGATGCAACCGGTAGAGATTGCCTTTGGCACAGCAGAAAAATGGCGGCCGCGTGGTGCGCACGAACACCTCCCCGGCTCTGGAACTCTCTACTTTGACCGTCCTGGCGCCAGCACCTTTGCCCGCAGTTGGACACCCTCAATAGGTGGGTTCCAGGGGATGTTGGTGCCACATGACGAAGTATTTGCTCTGGCCGACTACCTCTCCATCCGTGACGATAGTGGTTTTATTTACCGACCAACCATAATGTTTGTTTACCACCCCTGCGACGATGCCATGCTCTCAGCACTTGAACTTGAAGGGAGCGGTTGGGCTAAACCGCAGAAACGGCGCCGACTGGGAGCCGACATAGTTGAAGGGATGGACGAACTTGGAGTACTACTGGCCGGCCATGAACAAAACGGCTACTGGTACGGCTCACAACTGAGCATTGAGCAGGCACGTCAACATCTGCCCCACACTAACGCCACTACCATGCAGGTGGTAGCCGGGGTGTTATCGGCGATGGTCTGGGCCATTGCGAATCCCCGTCGGGGAGTAGTTGAGCCTGAAGGACTCGATTTTGAGGCGTGTCTGGCCACGGCACGTCCCTATCTGGGTACTATGGTTGGCGAGTTTACCGACTGGACACCACTCGATGGACGCGGTAAATATTTCCCTGAAAAACTCGACGTTGACAGCCCCTGGCAACTGCGTAACATCCGTAGCCGCCAATGGTATGGCGAATAGGCAGGCGCAGCGCGCTGGGGCGCACAGTTGAAAGGGTGAAGAGTGGAAAAATGCCTTAATGCGGGAATGCCTTAGTGCCTTAATGTTCATGCACGGGGAAGGGGTAGCCACGGAAGGGACGAAGGTGAAGGCACGGGCTACGGTGCCACCGGGTGCTGCGGTTTCTGCGGAGTAGGGGCGGTGCCACTGAAGGCGCGCCGGGAGCCGCCGCGACGGCGGCGGCGTGGGGAAGCCCATAGACTATGGCGTATGCACCGCGCTCAGGGTAAACCTCTGGCGGGGTGCATGTTTCCGTGGAGACCGCAGCTACCGGAGTACCCGCAGTGCAGGGCTACGCAGCCGCAAAGTGGCTGCTTACATGCTGCAGGCGAAGCGGGTGGCGGAGCGAAAAAATACAAGCACATGGTGGTAGGACGTGTTTCTCCGAAACCGCCGTGTTGCGGTGCGGTTATGCCGCAGCGTAACAAGG
>JAAYNR010000229.1 GCA_012520735.1 Lentisphaerota bacterium
CCCGATATCCACTTGCCCATCTCATCGCCATCCATGGCGATAACAGCAATGTAGGGCGAGGGCAATGAGCCGGGCGTGGCGACAACATTGCGCGTGGCAATATCTTTGGTGGAGGCATTGCGCACAGCCCTTTTAAGAAGCTCTCGTTCTAACCCCAGCTTTTCGCGCAAATAAGGGATATCGACCTCAGGATGACACCACAACCGCTTGATCAAGTTCATCGCTCCATAGCGGTGAGAAGCGGTTGTGAAAATCTTTCCGTTTCCTTTTTTCACCAGTTTGCCCCAAAACTCCTCATCACCTATGCACTCCTCTTTGCCGGAGAGGGAGTCTTTGACAGCCGCACCGGTAGCAACCGGATCCCATTGCTCAAAGTTGCGCGTGTTGCGCCGTGCCGCCAGTTTGGCATCGAGCAATGCGTAGTGCGCCGACCAGAGCAGACCAGAGTTATTGAGCCTTGTTTTGGTCTCTTTATCACTGTAATAACGTTTATCACGGTCATCTTTGGGCAGTCCCTCTTCGGCCAGCTTAAACATCTCTTTGAGGCGACCTGCCACTCCTGCCACATCATCTTTATCTTGCGGCAGTTTCTCCGCCTCAGCCAGACATTTTTCCCGGTCCAGCCACTCTTGCGTTGCCCAGGTGATCTCCGGGAAAGCCCTGATCTGACTCTCCCAACGCCCCAGCCACGCCTCGTCGGCACCTTTCGCTGCCAGCCATTGCCAGACAGCCTCACCAATAACACAAAGTTCATTGCGTATGGCAATAGCAGCCTTGTTGGCCAACACTTCGCCCCTGCCGGGTGGCACTACAGCAAAAAACCTGTTAGGCAGTGTTGGTGTAAGCAACCAGTCGGCCATTTTGTTCCAATCGCCCTTGTCATCAAGTAGCCGCTCCCAGGTGGTCTGTACCTTGCCATCATCACCATGTTTCCAAGGTGTGTTATAAAATTTCTTGTTGTGCAAGGCATCAAAAATTCCATTGCCTCTGAGCGAGGGGAAAATCACGGCATCAGGACCAATCTCATCTGTGATCGCTTTCAAGCCATGGGCAATCAGCCAAGAGATAAGATATGAGCCAGACCACAAGTCGCGCGTAGTACGCGCCTGAGCTATAAAATCCTGCACCGGCCCGAGCTGCATCATCAACAACTCAGGCTTCACCGTTTCGCCTGCAATACATGGTGCCAAGGCTGAAGCCAGCGACATATGCGTCCAGATAGTATGATCAGGGATCCGGGTATCAGCAGGAAGAAAGGCCAGATGTGGTGTTTTGTAAGCGGCATTTTCCAGCCAACGTCGCCAGTAGAGGAAAAACTTCTGATGCCAATCGCCATCCGGCACACTCTTGATGGCCTCTTGGATGGTCTCACTATGCGTACCGGCTTGCGCCGCGAAATTTAGAGGGAACGGGTATGGTTTAGACGAGAGAGGATGCAAAAACAGCGGCGTCTCGGGAAATTTATGTGTACATTTACTTTGCGGAAAGACAAACCGTTCAGCAGCAGATGAGAACCAATCTGCCGGCTTTAACGACTCCCGCAAAGGCGCTACGTATTGATCATCAACAAAACCCGCTGCCCGTTGGTAAGCCGCTGCCGAAGCCTCATGATTGGCAATATCAAAGCATTTGTCCGGCACATCATGCAGCAGCGCCATCAGCTTCTGTTTCCATAACTCTTGTTGTTGTTCACTCATCCCATCTCTCCTTTTGTTGGTGCTACTATAACATTAATTCCTATGCTGCCGTTGTCATGGATATCCGCAGATATCTGCAAAGGGGTCACTGCCTTTAAAGCGTATCTTGCCGCGGGGGAACGTTGGCAAGGCGCCTCGTTTAGGCACCAGAAGGTTTACGAAACCAGCCAATAATGGGTGTTTATTCATCTTCCCGCGTACCGCCGAGAGGCACTTCCCCAGTTCTTCCCCTGCGCTATCCGCATCAGTAAAGCGTGAGCTCTCGGCCAGCTTCGTCAGCCAGTCTTGCCCCATGCCAGGAGGATTGTTCTCCTTCCACTTTACTATAATCTCCGCAGCATCCGACTCTTTTTTAAGCAGAAGCCACAGTGCGGCAAACTCTGTGGCCGACATATTGACACGTCCACCATCAGCCACATCAAATGTACCCTGATCTGCATCAAGTGTAATTTGCGGGGCATTAACCGCCAGCGGTGCTTGCCGCTGTATCCCCCGTACCAGAGCTTTGTAGCTGGGTGGGGCACTTTTAAAAGCCTCCTCATACCAGCCACGCATACGGACAAAAGGGACATCTATCAGCTCAATAGCAGGGCGCTCCTTAACTTTTTTACCATCGCGAGTGGCATGTTTGACCCCCTTTTCAGGGAATAGGAACGGCGGTGTTAACGGCGAATCATAGGGTGGATTTACCAATACATGGAGAACGCGATCCTGTTCCCGTCCCAACAGGCTCATACACGACATCAACAGCGCACCCATCGTTTTACGGCCACCGGCAATCGAAGCCAGCACCGCAGTAGCAGGGTTAGCTGTAAAGCTGCGTAACTCACGCATAATAAAGTCAGCCGCAGCCTCATTATCAGCACTGCTGGCTATATCGGTCAAATCGTGTCCACCCGAGAGCGCCGGGAAAAGCCGTACATGGTCGGCAGCTAAACCAAAACGCAACTTCCCTACCACCTCATGTCCCTGCTGCGCCAGAGCATGTGTGAGACGTTGCCAACCCGGCTTTTCACCCGAGAAAAGCTCAGTTGCGAGACGCTCACGTCCCACTGTTGTTGTCAAAACCACAACATGATCAGGGATAAGAGCCGGCGACTCCTGAGCCAAAGCCCAGATTGTCTCGGTTAACACCGATGGTGACACCCCCAGAACCGCAAACAGCACGCTCTCCATAGCACCTCCCTTATTCATGTAAGTGATATACAACTCGCTCACTTTTACGACAGCATAAACATATATATCGAGAGAGGCAACACTAAAACCCACATTTTAATAGAAATACTCTTAAACGAATGGAGAAGAGTGAAATCACCGCCGCTTACTGGGGACAGAGAAGCAATATCCCCCTTTTAACCACTCCTTTGCGTCCA
>JAAYNR010000033.1 GCA_012520735.1 Lentisphaerota bacterium
AAACAGGGCTATAAGGTCGAGATTGCGGGTGGTATTGAGAACGACACTGGCGACTTCGGTTTCTTCGGCCCGACCAGTACCGGCAGCATCGGCGATAAAGTGTGGCACGATGTTAATGGTGACGGCATACAGGATGACGGCGAAGAGGGTGTCGCCGGCTCCAAGGTGACCCTGACAATCACTTACACCAATGATGTTACCATAACAGTGGTCACCATGACCGACAGTAACGGCAACTATCGCTTCGACAACCTGCTGCTGGACGAGAGCTATGGCGGGAGTGAGTCGCCGACCTTTGAGATAACGGTTGAACCGCCAGGCTGGGGCAGCCGTGGCAGGTGCTGACAACACTGGTGGCCAATGGCGACAAGACCACAGTAGTGGTGCGTCCACCAGAATCACCTACCGGCTTCTTCAAGTTCGTGCTGAAAGAGTAAGTGTAGGGGCAGTGCGGCATGGTCGCACTGCCCTTAAGTGGTGAGTGCTCCCGCCGGGGACGGCAGTCTCCAGAGCGAGGTGGATGCATCTGTACCTACTGTTTTCAGTTTACCTCTTAACACTTACGCAGCCGCATGAACGCGGCTGCTGACGACGTTGGTCTCGGAGAGACACACCCTAGTGCGAAGGTAAGTGCAACAGATGAAAGAGAAGAGAAATACACTTAATCGTACTCTTAGTCGCGAACCTTAGTCGTGTAAATCCTTGAGCGGAGTGTTAAAGGAATTTCGTTTAAGAGTAAGCGTTTAAGTGTGGCGGCGTGATGGTTAATTTAGTATCAGGGCGGCGGCAAAGGCACCATCTGTTTGGTTGTGGACAGGGTGGTGTGTGGTGGTGTTTTCCAGGCGCAATTGCGGGTGTAGGGTTAAGCAGCGTTCGATCTGTGCCATATTTTCGTCGTTTTCAATGCTACAGGTGGAGTAGACAATTCTGCCGCCGGGTGCCAATAGTTTAACGGCCTGATTGAGGATGGCGCGTTGCTGGTGGAGGAGGTTGTCGAGTCGGTGGCGGGTGAAACGCCAGCGAGCATCGGGACGACGGCGCAATACGCCGGTGTTGGAACAGGGGAGATCGAGCAGTATGCGGTTGAACGGTTTATCGCTGTTGAATGTGGCGGCGTTGTTGTGTTCGATTTTTACCCAGTTCATGCCGATCCGTTCCAGATTTTCCCGTAGAAATTCGAGTCGTTCTTTGTGAAAATCGAGAGCCAGCAGCTCGGCGGGGGTGTCGCTGCCGGGTGCTGCGGCCATCAGGCGTGAGGCGATCTGGATAGTTTTGCCGCCGGGCGCAGCACAGGCATCAAGGATACGGTCGCCAGGTTGAGGGGCGAGGAGGTCGATGGCGGCATTGGTGGCGGGGTCCTGAACGATAAACCAGCCCTGTTCATAACCGGGGAGGGTGGTGAGTGGTGGTGCACCATGGGGTAAAGTAATGGAGGTGTCGGGGGCAGCCGGGTGTGGCTCAAACTTGATGTCGTCGCCGATAGCTAGGGCTCGTTTGATCCATTCGGCAGTGGTGATACCGCAGTGGGGTAAGAGGGCGATAACGGTTTCGGCGGGGCGGTTGTTCCACGCGCACAGGGCATCGGTTGTTTCAGTACCAAAGGCGTGTAACCAGCGGTTGTATAAGATGTCGGGGTGTGAGAGGCGTACCGCGGCGGGTTGTGAGGCGAGGGTGGTGGTTAGGGTTTCACGCTGGCGGGCGAGGTTGCGCAGTACGCCGTTGACAAAGCCGGTTGAGCGGCCTGATATTCGCTTGGCAGCGGCGACAGTTGCCCCGACGGCGGCGTAGTCGGGGATATTGGTCATGTAGAAGAGCTGGAATGTGCCGACTAAAAGTGCGGCCAGTGTCTCCCCTTGCGGCATACGGGAGACTTGCTGGCTGAGGAGCCACTCGAGAGTGCGCCGTTGGCGGACTGTACCGTAGACGAGGTCCATGATAAAACCGCGGTCGGGGGAGTCGGGGATAGCACGGTCGGGAAAGGTTCCGGCTTGCAGCCAGCGTGTTATAACACGGATAGCGGCGATACGTGAGGCGTAGTTTGATTCCATATAGTTATATCTCTTTTCAGGATTAGGTGATATCAGCCACGGATCTGCTGTTCATACTGGCGGATATCGATAATACGCCCTTCACGACGTGAAGCCTCGGCGGCAAAGACCAGAAGGTGGCCTTCCAGCGAGGCGCGGATAGGTGTTTTGAGAATAGAGTGGTTGCCGGTGGTAATGGCATCAATAAAGTTATCCATAATAGCCCGGTCACCGCCACCGTGAGTGCCGCGAGTATCGACTTGATAGGTCTCAAGGCGTTTTACCGGTGCAAAGCGGTGGACAGTGATGAGGCTGTCGGACGAAGTGTCGCAGACGATTTCGGCTTTGGTCATACTGATCTTGGTGATACGGCGCTCGACACCATTATGGCCACACATAGTGAAAGAGACATGGATATTATCGGTAAACTCAATTTGCGCGGTCTGAGTATCAACGGCGTTGTTGTCGGTCTGGTAAACACAGCGACCAAAACGGTTGGTTTGCAGAAGTTCACGCAGGTGGTCTTTGTCACGGATTACCCCCATCTGTCGCAGATAGGCGGGGTCGGTATCGGGCTCGAAGTAGAGCTTGATAACGTGATAGGGGCAAGTGGCTGCGTGGGGGCAACCTTCGAGACAAAAAGCGGGGGCACCGGGGGGGCAGTTGGCACGGGTGAAGTGTTTCAGGGCACCGAAAGAGGCTACCCGCACAGCGGGGCGGCCGATGAGATAGGCGATAAAATCCATATCGTGGCACGACTTTGCCAGCAGCATGGGGGTGAGGCGATCGTTATTAAAAAAGCCACGGACAAACGAGTGTGCCATGTGGTCGTAAGAGAGGTTTTCGCTATGTTGCACAGTGACAATCTCACCATAGTCACCGGAGTCGACCAGCTCTTTGACAGTACTGAGCATGGGGGAGAGGCGCATCTGATGGCAGACAATGAAGATACCGTTATATGCGGCGGCGGCATCATAAAAACGGATAAACTCTTCGGGGCGGGTTGCCAATGGCTTTTCGACCAGAATTGCCAGATTGTGTTCCATGGCGAGGCGAGTCGGTTCAGCGCGAACATCTTCGATAGTAGCGATCACAACGCCATCAAGACTCTCCGTGCCGGAGGTGAAAAGGTCGCGGTAATCGGCAAAGACGTTGGCAGGGGGGATATTGTGCTGTTTGGCAAATTCAAGGCGTTTGGCATCGTCGGGCTCGGCTACATGGGTAAAGCGTACCCGGTGCGGCATATCAATGGCATATTGACCAAAAACCCCGCGACCGCGGTTGCCGGCGCCGATTAGTGCAAGGTTAACAATTTTTTGCATAGCTGACTCTCCTTTAAAAAACAATTGCCATAAAGATACAAAATTGGCGGGATAAACTAAAGCTATATAAACGCTTGTAAAAAAGTGATGAAAACATTATGATTACAGAGTTTTTTATTTGACCAGTACTTACTTGTTAGTCTGGGCAGTTAAACCACAATTGATACTGGAGTTATACGAATGGCCAAAATTAATTTTGGCGGCGTCGAAGAGACTGTCGTCATGCGTAAAGAGTTTTCGCTTGCCAAGGCACGCAGAGTCCTCAAAAAAGAGGTCGTTGCTGTAATTGGTTATGGTGTGCAGGGACCGGCTCAGGCACTTAATATGCGTGATAACGGCGTAAATGTTATTGTCGGTCAGCGTCAGGGTAGTTCGTCGTGGGATCGTGCCATGAAAGATGGCTGGGTTCCCGGCAAGACACTGTTTTCGATTGAAGAGGCTGCTGAGCGTGGTACAATTGTCCAGTTGCTGGTGGCTGATGGTGCTTTGAAGGCAGTATGGCCAACAGTGGCGGCCAAGTTGACCGCTGGCAAGGCACTCTGTTTTTCACACGGTTTTGGTCTGGTTTATAATGACCTGACCGGCATCAAGCCTGGTGCTGATGTTGATGTGATGCTGGTGGCTCCCAAGGGATCCGGTACCAGTGTGCGCCGCAACTTTTTGAATGGCGTGGGGATCAACTCGAGTTACGCGGTGGCACAGGACGCTACCGGCAAGGCTGAAGAGCGTTGTATGGCTATGGGTATCTCTATCGGTTCAGGGTATCTCTTCCCGACCACATTTGAGAACGAGGTCACCAGTGATCTGGTTGGTGAGCGTGGCGTGTTGATGGGGGCACTGGCGGGTATCATGGAGGCACAGTACGATGTGTTGCGTAAGAATGGTCACTCACCGAGTGAGGCTTTTAATGAGACAGTCGAAGAGCTGACTCAGAGCCTGATTCGTCTGGTTGACGAGAACGGGATGGACTGGATGTATGCCAACTGTTCAGCCACTGCGCAGCGTGGTGCCCTTGATTGGTTGCCCAAGTTTAAGAAGGCGACACTGCCGGTGTTCAGAGACCTTTACAAGGCGGTTAAGTCGAAACAGGAGGCTGCTCGCGTGATGCGCACATGCAGTGGTGCCAAGTATAAGGAGCGCCTGCAGAAAGAGCTCAACGCCATGGGCAACAGTGAGATGAGGCAGGCCGGTAAAGCGTGCCGTGCTTTGCGCCCGAAGGATAAGGCTCACGCCAATGCCGCTACTGCTGCCGGTGTTAAGGGGCGTGCCGCCAACTGATCAGACGCTCTGTAGAGTAGTATTTGTAAAAGAGGCAGCGGGAGACCGCTGCCTCTTTTTTCAGAGGGGTGAAAATGAGCGGTAAGAGGGTGGCAGTGGCGGGTGGTGGTGCAGCCGGGTTGATGGCGGCGCTGAGTGCTGCGACAGCGGGGTGTGAGGTGGTGTTATTTGAGGCGATGCCGTCGCCGGGGAGGAAGCTGTTGGTGACTGGTGGTGGGCGTTGTAATCTAACAACTACAGCATCAACGGTCGACATTATGCAAGCTTTTGGACGACACGGCCGCTTTGCCGCTCCAGCGCTTGATTTTTATGGTACGGCGGAGATTAGGAATTTTTTTGCTGCTGCCGGTGTTCCTACTGTGAGTGAGGCAGATGGCTCGGTTTTTCCTGAGAGTCAGCGAGCCGGTGATATATTGCGGGTGTTGCAGGAGACGGCTGAGGCTGCCGGGGTGACGATTTTATGCAATCGCAAAATAAGTGGTGTGGAGCTGTCGGCTGATGGTAGGGTTATCGGTGTCTCTCCCGGCAAGGGGGTAGTGAGATGCGAGGCATTAGTACTGGCGACAGGTGGGTGTTCGTATCCTGCATTGGGGAGCGATGGCAGTGGCTGGAGGGTGGCACGTCAACTGGGTGTGGCGGTGGTGAGGCCGACCCCATCACTGGTGCCGCTGGTAGTGGCTGAGGAGTGGCCGACCACGTTGAGTGGAATTGTTTTACCACGGGCACGGTTGCGGCTTGAGGCCAGGAGAGCATCGCGAACCGGGGTTGAGGGGGCACTGCTTTTTACACATCGCGGTATAAGTGGACCGGTGACACTGGCAGTGTCGGGTGAGGTGGCGGAGCGGCTCGAGACCAGTGGCGGGAGTGTAGTGTTACGGCTGTCGATTGATGCCAGCCGGGGCGTCGATAGCTGGTTGCAGCTTTTTGAGAGTTGGCAACGGCAGTGGCCGCAACGGTTGTGTCGTAATCTCCTTTCAGGTGAGGTAACACGGCGGGTGGCTGAGGTGCTTTGTCAGACGGCCGGTGTGGCCGAGGCAGTGGTGGGTCAGGCCGGGCGCAGCAGGTTGCGGGAGCTGGCAGAGCTCTGTGCCAATGCGCCGCTGACGGTAACAGCTACGGAGGGATGGGCACGGGCGATCATCACCCGTGGTGGTATAGATCGCCGTGAGCTCGACCCGCAGAGTTTGGCGGTGCGCCGGGTGTCAGGGCTTTTCTGTGCCGGTGAGTGTGTCGATATTGATGGCCCCTGTGGCGGGTATAATCTCACCTGGGCCTTTGCCAGTGGTGCACTGGCAGGCCATGCGGCGGCGGCTTATCTGGCTAAAGAGGCCGCAAGTGCAAAGCCGTAAACAGGGAGTGTAACTGTAAAAGTCTCTCCTGTTTGAATAGTGACAGTGCGGGGACGATGCACTTTTTGGCCGACAGTATGGATGGTGACGGTGTTGCCCAAACGGGGGTCGGTTATTGTGACACGTTGAGCTTTGCCGGTCCAGTTTGCCAGCACCACGCCGATACGGTTGTCAGGGGTGCGCCAGACGGCATGGAAGATTGACGGAATGCGGTGAAAGCGGCCGCGTGCGCGACTGGCTAACGCAACGCTTTAAGGTTTGAAAACGGCCACGCGGTAAATGTTTGTTTTATATTAGGTTTCGCTGGGGTGGTCGAATGTTTGTTTTTCGCAGGGCATGTG
>JAAYNR010000279.1 GCA_012520735.1 Lentisphaerota bacterium
CTTTGCGCCACCGCGGTAGGGCACGCCTCTCCGAGACCGCCGTCGCCAGCAGCTGCGTGCGCGGCTGCGTAAGTGTCATTACACAAAAGTCTGCCTTCACCCCCCCAGCGGCAGTTTCGGAGAGACACGCCCTACCGCCATGTACTTGCTATGTACCACCCCTACAGGGTGGAAACCATCTCCTAACACAAACCTTGGGCGTTGCCCAAGGCTGGTATGTCTTGCGCCTTCAGCGCATTTTCAGCCCCTTCATTCGTGCCCATTCGTGTCCATTCGTGGTTAATCATCCCCCCGGGCCTGAGCTTCTGTGTATTCCGTGTATTCCGTGGTTAATAATCCCCGGGCCTGAGCTTCTGTGCTCTCTCTCCCTTCCGTGGTTCCCCTCCCCGGGCCTTCTCTCCTTGCCCTCTTTGCGTTCTCTGAGGTTAATTCCCTCTTCTCTCTTCACCCTTTATCCTTACCATGATTAACCGCCGCATACCCGACCGCCTTCCCACGCCCTGCACGCAGCCTCTCGCTGCGGCGCAGTTGGCGCGTCTCCTCGGGCCTTTGTCGCGCCACCGCCTCAGCCTGCTCCGCGCCACTATCGACCCCACCACCGTGGTCGCCGCCATGGTCAGCCGCTCGCTCATCGATACCGGCAGTTGGTTCGGCAAACGCCGCCTCTGCCTCGCCTTCACCCCCACCGCCGCGCTCTTCTTCGCCTGCGGCCCCCGCCCAATCTGCCAGTTAGTGCCACTGGCAAAACTGGCCGACACCCAGTACAATGCTGTCACTGGCGAACTGGTCTTTAAAACCACCACCCACGCACCGCTGCCAGCAGTGGCCCTGCCACCACTGGCCGCAGCCCGGGCCCTGGCGCAAATCGCAGCCGCGGCCACCGATTCTGCAAGTAAAATACTAAACAACACTGATAAAAAGGGATAACCATGTTAGAGACAATTATTGCCGGCGGACCTTTAATGATCGTCCTGATGATCGAGAGCATCCTCGCCATTGCCGTAGCGCTCGACCGCGCCGCCGCTTTCCGCGCCAATGCCCGAGTCGATATCCGCTCCCTGCGGAGTAAAGTGCAAAACCAACTCCTCGAAGCTAAATACGAAGAGGCCCTCGCTATCTGCCTCGCCACTCCCGGCCCCGTTTCAGCCGTAATGGCCGCCGGTCTCCAATCGTACCTCAAACACCGCGTCGCTACTGCCAATGCCGAGACCCTGCGCGCTATTGTCCAAGATGCCATGACCGACTACGCCCGCCTCGCCATCAACACCGTCGAGCGCCGCATGAACATCCTCTCCTTTATCGGTACCTCAGCCCCCCTCTTCGGCATGACCGGTACCGTCACCGGTATGATTAAGTCGTTTGATGCCCTAGCCTCCGCCGGTGCCGCCGACGGCGGTGCTGTGGTTGCCGCCGGTATCTCTGAAGCCCTCATCACTACCGCCGCCGGTCTCCTCATCGCCATGATGGCGGTGATCCCGCACCACTACTTCGCCAGCCGCTCCGAAGATATCGAGATCCAGATCGCCGAGGCCGGCTCGGAGATACTCGACTACATCTCCCTCAATGAGAGTGCTAACCACAACGCCAATACCCCCGCCATCGCCTGATAGAGTAAAATTATGTCGTTTGAGTCGCTCAGAAGAAAAAGAAAAGAGACTGCGGTACCTACCGACTCCCTGTCGGATATCGCCTTTCTCCTTATTATCTTCTTCATTCTGGCAACCTCTATCCAGAAGATCGCCGGTTTCCGTACCGACCTCCCTTCAGGCTCGCGCGACCAACAAACCCAAAAAGCCGACGACAAAACCCCTACCGTCGGCCTCAAAGGCGACCGTATCCAGTTTAACGAGGAGGATGTCTCGATCGACGAACTCCGCACCAAGCTCGCCGCGCTCCGTCTCAAAGAGCGCAGTGAAGAGCGCCGTGTCGTCCTCCTCGACGCCTCCGCCGAGACCGGCTACCAAACCTACTACAGCGTAATGGCCGCTATCACCGCCGCCGACGGTGTCATCGGCATCATGACGGAGGACGACTAACCAATGAAACTCCACCGTCGCCGCCGTATGGCTATCTCTGTTCCCACCACCAGTATGGGCGATATCGCCTTTCTGCTGATCATCTTCTTTATGCTCTGCAGTAACTTCATGAACGAAGCTAACATCCGTATCGCCCCCCCCACCTCACCACAGATCGAGATCGTCGAAAACGCCTCGATCTCGATCATCATCGACGAAGAGGGGCAGATCCACGTCAACGGCAAACCGGTCGATAGCGACGCCGCTGTCGAGGCTATCGTCGAAAACGCCTTGCAGGGGAAAACCACCGACGAAGACCGCTTCGTCATCTTCCGCTGCGACCGCACCATCGAAAAACGTATTTTTGAGCCTGTCCTTGAGGCCATCACCAAGGCAGGCGGCCTGATCATCGCCGTAGGCGACAAACAGGAGCAAAACTAAGCTCACTAGAAAGGGTACCACATGAAACCAAACCAAAACCCCGCCACCCAAAACCTCGACCGCCTCCTCGCGATCTTCGCCGGCAAGCGGATCGCCTTCTGGCTCGCCGTCGCCATCGCTATCCATATCGTCGTTATCGGCGGCTGCTCCGTTAACACCATCTACGACCGCTGGATCGACCCCGAAGGGGCCAAACAGCGTAAACAGGCCGCCATCGAAGAGCGCCAACGCGCCGAGCTCGCCGCCGCCGCCGCTGCCGCCCCCGCAGTGGCCGGCCTCACCAACGCCGCCGCCGTGGTTCGCGATATCAACGCCCCCGCCACCCCCGCC
>JAAYNR010000262.1 GCA_012520735.1 Lentisphaerota bacterium
ACCGGCCTCATCCATCCGCCGATACCTGCGCCCGATCGCCCCCGACTCATCCCAGAAGCAGTTCCAGCGTCGCTGTAACCCCTTGAATATCTCACGCGCCTTCCCATAAAGTTCCGGCTTGTTTTTGACCAGCGGAAACACCCCTACCTTAATCGGTGCAATGCGTGGCTCAAAACGCATCACTGTCCGCACTTCGCTCTTCCCTTTATCATCCGTTATCGTCTCTTCGCAGTAAGCCTGACAGATCAAGGCCAATACCATCCGGTCAGCACCGGCTGAAGGCTCAATCACATGGGGGATATATTTACCCTCAAACAGCCGTGCTACAAAAGCCCGTGCCGCTCCCTCACAACGCCCCATCGCCTGCCACTCTGTAGCCACTTTGTCGGCAAAGGTAGCCTTGGCGGTATCGTCAAGCTTGGCTACTGCCAGCTTCAGCGACTCATCAAACACCTCCATCGATTTCCCGCTGTGTTTCTGATGCTGCGCCAGGTCAAAGTCACCCCGTGCCGCAATCCCCTCCAACTCCTGTATCCCGAAGGGGAAAGCGTATTCAATATCTACACACGCCCGCGCGTAATGTGCCAGCTCGTCACCCTTCTGCCAATACTCTACAAAAGAGTCCAACGGCAAGCCCGACTCCACAATCCACTCTTTACGCTTCTCAACCCAATACTTATGCCACACTTCCCAACCCCATGAAGGGTCAATAGTTGTCAAATCGGGGTTGTCCGCCAACGTCGTCACCTTACCGCAGATAAGCTCAACCGCCTCGTCCGGCTTAATGAAAAACTCCAGCTCCATCTGCTCAAACTCACGCGACCGGAAGGTGTAATTACGCGGAGTCACCTCATTGCGAAACGACTTACCCATCTGCGCCACACCAAACGGCACGCTCTGACGTGATGTCGCATGGATATTCAAAAATTGCGCAAAGATCGCCTGGGCCGTCTCTGGTCGCAGGTATGCCACATTAGCCGGGTCTTCGATCGGCCCAACAATCGTCTTAAACATCAGATTAAAAGGTTTCGGTTCAGTCAAATCACCACCGCAGTAAGGACACGGCAACACCGGTTTTTCAGGCGTTGAGCCGGCAATGGCTGCATAAAACTCTTTGAAATTACCCGCCGCCGCTATCTGTGGTGCCGCTGCATCTAACAGTGCCGCTGTATCAGCCCCCTGCCGTAATGCCATGATATTGGGTGCCTTACCCCGTGCATGACCCTTACACCACGCAATCACCCTGTTTACATCAGGAGAACCGTCGTTATAAAGCCCTAGCAACTCTTCCCCTAATCCACTCTCAGACAGAATATCCCAGATCTGGTCAGACCTCACCAGACGTTTACAGCAGCGACACATACTCATCGGATCGGCAAAGGTGTCAAGATGACCCGACGCCTTCCAGATCGAAGGGTGCATAATTATAGTAGCATCAAGCCCCACCACATCTTCACGCATCCGCACTGTACTGCGCCACCACGACTCTTTAACATTACGCTTCAACTCACAGCCTAAGGGACCATAATCCCAAAAACCGCTGATGCCGTCGTAAATCTCAGAACTCTGAAAAATAAAACCGCGACGCTTGCAGAGAGAGACAATTGTCTCCAGCAGGGCTGTATCTTTTACTTCCATAATATACTCCTTCAAATGGGCAGTATATTCATACAATTACCCATTACGGTCAAGAGAGAAAGCTAAACTGGTAAAATTTCCGGCTTGAAGCTCCATAACCTATTGTGTAAGATTTCACTAATTATTAAAACTTTTCTCTTTGCTGATACAAACACCTTAAAACTCAGGGGCACTGACAAATGGCAACTAATGCATGGCAAGATAGACTTACCCCACTATTGAGTTGTGGTCTACTCCGTGATATCGACTGCCATCTGGTCACCTCGCTGGCTCGCTTGCTTAATATCACCCCCAATGCCGATAGCAATGTCGCTATCGCTTTGGCCTTTGCCAGTAGAGCCATAGACGACGGCCACATCTGCCTCGACCTCAACATCGACCTCTCCGATATTGTTACACCACCACCCGAGTGCAACATCACCCTCCCCGACAGCCGCGCCCTTCTCGCCGCCCTTGCGTCCGAAGCCGGACAAATTCTGGCTGGCTCGGCCGTATCTGACAAACCGTTTGTACTCGATAATAACCGCCTCTATCTGCGCCGTATGTATAACTATGAGTCTTATGTTGCCGGGCAGTTACTCAAGATGGCTACCACTAACGCAGCTCCTATAGCACCTCACCTTGATGTCCGGATCTCTGAATTACTTACCGACACTGACCAGCAGCAGGCCGCACGTATGGCACTGACCCGCCGGCTCACCATAATCAGTGGCGGTCCGGGCACCGGTAAAACTTACACCGCTGCCCGCATCCTCTACCTGCTTGGAGAGACAACACCTACCGAAAACCCACTACGCATACGCCTGGCCGCCCCCACCGGCAAAGCCGCTATGCGTCTTGATGAAAGCATCAGAGAAGCTTTCAGCCAAATAGCGGCTGCCACTGTTGATCACACCGGTATCGAACCAGCCTCTACCATCGAGAGGCTTTTAGGATATAATAGAGACTCCCCTTATTATAAACATGATGCCGCCAATCCCCTTAACGCCGATGTCGTACTGATCGACGAAGCCAGTATGATCGACCTTCCCAAAATGGCCAAAATCCTCAGCGCACTGCCAGATAAGTGCCGCCTGATCCTCCTTGGCGACCGTTACCAGCTCGCCTCTGTCCAGCCCGGCAGTGTTCTGGCCGAACTCTGTGACTCCAAAAACCTCTCCTCTTGTGTCGTCACCTTGCAGCGAAGCCGCCGCTTCCTCGAAGGCGGCGCTATCGCTCAAGTCAGCCGCGCCATCAACAAGGCCACATCTCTCGCCGATGCCACTGCTATCTGGCAGAAACTAGCTACCCCGCCTCAACAAAATACCCCCGCTCCCGATATAACCCTCCACCTCACACCACCCGACCTCGCCGCCGACCACTGTTTCGCTACCTCCATCCGTCAGGCCTTTGCCGCCTTCCTGCAGGAAAACACCCCCGCCGCCGCCTTTGCCGCCTTAAACCGGTTCCGACTCCTCTGCGCCTTGCGTCGCGGCCCATACGGTGCCGAAAATGTCAACAAAGTGATTGAAAATATCCTCACCACCCCTCTCACCGCAGGTGGCCCACGACTCACCAAACGGGGCGAATGGTATAGCCATCGTGTCGTCATGATCACCAAAAATGACTACAACTACAAACTCTTTAACGGCGATATCGGCATCGTACTCCCCGACCCCGAAAACAACAACCAGAACGCTGTCTTTTTTGAAGAGACAAACTCAACAGGAGCCTTCCGCAGATTAACCGGACACCTCCTGCCACCGCACGACACCGCCTTTGCTATGACTATCCACAAATCGCAAGGCTCTGAGTTCGACCGCATCATGGTCCTTCTCCCCACCTCTGATGCCTCCGTACTCTCCAAAGAACTCCTCTATACCGCCATCACCCGCACCAAAACCACCGTCGACCTCTGGGCCACAGCAGAAGTTTTCCAGACTGCTACCATCCGCAACACTAAAAGATTCACCGGCCTACGCCACCAACTCGATGCTACCCCCACCACCCCATAACACTAAACACTGGACTCCACCCCTGCTTTGAATTAACCTAGTGAGACTTTTTTAGCAACTGGTAACTAATGGCACGAAAAAAAACAGAACCACAAACACTCTTCTCCTCCGACTGGAACGCCGCCCAGCTCTCCCTGACCAGTACAGGTATGCTGAGTGTCATCATGCCCGCCTATAACCTCGACTCTGAAATCGCCGCCAATGCTGAACGTGTACGCTCCATACTCCAAGGCAACCTCCCCTTTGAGATCATTATCGTCGATGACGGCAGCCGCGACAACACCGCCGCCGAAGTAAAAGCCATTGCCGAACGCTACCCGCAGATTGTCAAACCGGTACTGCTCCCCGCCAATGCCGGTAAAGGTGCCGCCCTAAAAAAAGGTGTTGCCGCCAGCAGTGGCACACACATACTCCTCCTTGATGGTGATCTCGACCTCTCACCCGATAAAATCCCCACCTTCTTCTCCGTCATGCACACTGAAAGCGCCGACATCGTCATCGGCTCCAAGCGCCATCCGCAATCACAAATCGACTACCCCTGGCACCGCCGCCTCGCCAGTTTCTGCTACTACACCATAGTCCGTATCTTGGTAGGCCTCCCGGTAACAGATACCCAAACCGGCATGAAACTCTTCAAACGCGACGCCATTGTCTGGGCCTTCGAGCGGATGTTATGCAAGAGCTTCGCCTTCGACCTTGAGATGCTCTCAATCTGCCACGCTAAAGGGTATAAAGTTACCGAAGCACCCATCCGCATGGAGTTTGGCTCGAAAATGGGCTGCCTCTCGACAAAAAATGTCAAACTCGTCATGGCCGATACCCTTGCTATTTTCTACCGCCTCCGCATCCTCCGCTACTACCCCAGCGTCGAGGCCCACACACTCCCCCAGCCACCACCACTCATCTCCATCGTCATCGCCTGTCCCGCCCCCTCCCCCTACCTTGATGAATGCCTCGCCGGCATCGCCCGCCAGACATACCACCACTTAGACACAATCGTCCTCCCCGATACCCCCGCC
>JAAYNR010000132.1 GCA_012520735.1 Lentisphaerota bacterium
CGCTCCCGGTCTCGTCCGGAAACGACCCGACTTTCACGGGTTGATTTCGTGCTTTCGCAATCGCACTGTACCACCCCTACAGGGTGGAAATATCCCTCAACACCAGACCCAGGGTTTCACCCCGGGCTGGTATCTCTTGCCCCTTCAGGGCATTTTCCGCCCCCACTCTGTGGCTCCCTTCCCCTCCCCTATTAAGGCATTAAGGCATTTCTTTCCCTTTTCCGTCCTTTCCGTGGCTCACGACAAAGCTCGCGACAAAGCTTACCACTCACCACTTACGCGGTGCGGCTCCGCCGCGCTGCCCCACAACTTACCATTCCCTCCGTCACTTTCGCCCGGGTGCCCTGCTGTAAGAGTGAAGGCTTGAGTCTGTAGTATCTCATATGATATAGTTGCCTCAATTCCAATCGGAGTAACAATTTATATTATTCCCGTAAAGAGAGAGGTGAGTTATGAGTGTTGCTATTAATCCTGCACATGCCTGGTTTAACAAGGTGCGCTATGGTATGTTTATCCATTGGGGACCATATGCCGTAGTTGGACGTGGTGAGCAGTCGCTTAACCGCGAATGGCTTGACCACAACGAGTATGCTGAGATGGCCTGTGCCTGGAACCCTGTGCACTATAACCCGCAAGAGTGGATCGATATTGCCGTCAGAGGCGGGATGAAGTATGCCGTGCTGACTACGCGTCACCATGATGGTTATTGCCTCTGGGACACCAAAACCACCGATTACTCCAGTACCTGCCAGGCTCCAAAACGTGATCTGGTGGCTCCTTATGTGGAGGCGTGTCGTAAAGCCGGCCTGAAAGTAGGTCTCTATTACTCTCTCCTCGATTTCCGCCTCCCCGGCTGGTTGCGGGGGCCCGATGCCGACCCTGAAGGTTTTGCCAGAGATAAGCAGTATATTTTTGATCAGGTGCGGGAGCTGCTGACCAATTATGGTAAAATAGATATGTTCTGGTTTGATGGTATCTGGCCCCGCTCTGCCAAGGAGCTCGACAGCGTGGCGTTAATCGCTATGATGCGTGAATTGCAGCCCGAGATCATCATTAACGACCGTCTGGAGTATCCGCAATACTCTTACTATTGGCAGTTCGCCAATTGGCGTGAGCAGTATAAAGGCGACTTCCTGGGCGATTTCGGTACCCCCGAGCAGGGTATCTATAACGACTCTAATTTCATCTGGGAGTCGTGCCAGACCAGTGTGTCGCGTCTCTGGGGCTATACCATAGGCGAACAGTGGCGCCCCGATTTTGAGATATTACGGATTCTGGTCGAGTGTGCCTCACGCGGTGGTAATTTTCTGCTGAATGTTGGGCCCGATGCCGAAGGTCGGTTCCCGCATGAGTTTGTCACCCGTACTAATGCTATCGGCGATTGGCTCAAACTCCATGGGGAGGCTATCTATGAGACCCAAGCCGGTAATATCACCGAGTTTATCACTTATGGCTACCAGACTACCAAAGAGGAGAACCTCTATCTGATTATCCGTTTCTGGGATGGTCGCCCCACGTTGCGTCTGCGTGGTTTAAAAAACAGGGTCAAACGGGCCGTGCTTCTCTCGACCGGCAAGGAGCTGGCCGTGCGTCAGGCTGATGGTGTGCTCTATCTTGACGGCCTACCGCAGTTGCGCCCGACGGCTCTCTTTCCGGTAATCAGGGTGGAGTGCGAGGGCTCCCCTGAGGCCGATGTCTGGGGTAAAACCCGCACATGGCAGCCTAACGCTGAACAGTTTGCCCGCTGGGCTGAAGTCCGCGGTACATCTGTCTGGCGCGATGGCAAGCTGCGCTGATAAAACCGGCGGGGCTTTCACTTTTGCACCGGTTTTAAACGGAGGTGTTATGGCTGAACGTCACTTATCTATCGAAGATGCTGCGCGCTATCTCCATATTCATGTTGATGAAGTTAAACGGCTTGTCAAACAGATGGAGATACCCTTTGAACAACATGGCGACCGTGTCAGTTTTGATGCCGAGGCTCTCGACACCTGGGCCTCGCAAAAGATATTGGGGATGGGGCAACGCCCACTTAAGGAGTACCACCGCGAGTCGGCCTTCGGTACCCGCTACCGCGAGGGCGGTTTTGCGCTTGTTAGTGAGCTGTTTACCCCTAAGCTGATCATGCCCGATATGCGCTCGCGTACCAAAGCAGCGGTGTTGCGTGATCTTGTTGCTATTGCCGAACAGGCCGGACTGCTCTATGCCCCCGCCGATCTGGTGCGCAGTTTGGTTGAACGTGAAGCTATCTGCTCTACCGGACTGGCCGGCGGTGTGGCGTTGGTACACCCTCGACGTCAGGATCCCTATCTGGCTCCCGACTCTTTTATCGTGCTGGGTCGGACCGAATCACCCATCCCCTTTGGCGCGCCTGACGGCAAAAACACCGATCTGTTCTTCCTTATTTGCTGTCTGGACGACCGACTCCACCTACACACGCTGGCACGCCTCTGCGCCATGCTCAGTACTACCGAACTGATGGCACAAATACGCACCACAGATAATGTGGACGAGATATTTACCGCTATTAAAAACAGCGAAACGGAGGTAGTTGCAAAACTGCAACTACGCCCCGAACAACAATAACCGCTGCCACGCTCCTCAGGCTTCAGCCACGTAGCGCCGCAGATTCTCCAGGCCAACGGCAATACCGGTGAGTGGCTCTTCCATCCCTTCAAACTCAATGGAGAGTACACCGTTATAACCGGCCCGCTTCATAATCCCTATGCACTGGGCAATCGGCACGTCACCATGCCCAATAATCGAGCCGCGTAGGTAGTTGCCGCCACGGGAGCGGAACCAGCCGCTGCCGGGGTTGGGACCTGAACCCGACTTTACGTGAAAGTCTTTGGCGTGAACGTGGAAAGCGTGAGGCATAACCCGCCCCAGCGCTAACGCCGGTTCGTCGTCGGCGCAGAGGAAGTTGCCCATATCGACCAGCAAGCCGAAGTTGGGGTGACCAACACCATTGACCAGTTTCTCAACCCGCTCACTGTCCTGACAGAAGAAACCGTGGTTCTCGACCATGGTTTTAATCCCCAGATCAGCCGCAAATTCGGTCACCGCGCGGCACCCCTTAATCAGCGTAGGGAGGGCATCATCAAATCCACGCGGCCCAACATGATCAGCCCGGAAACCACCCGTGGCATCGTGCCGCATACCGGGAGCACCGAGTATCTGCGCCACACGTACCTCATCCTTAAGCCGCTCAACTTCTGCCTGCCAATTGCCATTGCTGCCGTTGATAAAATCGGCGCCAATGGTGTAGTTGACAATAGGGAGCCCCACTTTGTCGCACGCCTCGCGCACACGCGGTGCAAATGAGAGCGGTGTCTCGCCGGCGGGAAGGGCAAAAGTGGAGAACTCTATCACGTCAAAACCCATCTCCTTCACCTTGGGGATGATATCGAGCTGGGTCATAGCACCGGAGCGGATTAAACCGCTGTAACTGTATGAACTTACGCCAAGTTGCATGGTAACTCTCTTTCTGCTGTAAACAGCAATGTTATATCTTTACTTCACGGCCAGCCTTGGCCGAACGGTAAAAGGCATCGAGTACTTTTTGGGTCGGTATCACTGCATCGATATCTGAAGCACACGGCTTGCCGCTGGCGGCACTCTGCAGGAAGCTGTCGATCTCAACCTGAAACATACTCTCAGCGCGCATTGACGGCTCAGTCTTGTAGAGTCTGCCATCTTTGTGGCTGTAAACGGTGAAACTGCCACCGTAGGTCAGGCGGATACCGGCTTTTTCGCCGAGGAAGTCGATGAGCATCGCCCCTTCACCGATATTCTGCGCCCAGGCACCCTCAAAGGCGATTGAAGGGCCACTGGTACGGACCAGCCCGGAGACCGCCTCTTCAACGTCGCATACGCCCTTGTAGTTGGGCGGCCCGGCCCACATATTGGTATAGGCGTAATCGCGCGGCTTGGCACCGAGGCGGGCATGTGCCACACCGGAAACGCTGAGTGGCTGCGGCACACCGAGGCAATACATGATAAGGTCGATAAAATGGACACCCCAATCGACCATCACACCGCCACCCGACTTCTCTTTGGTGGTAAACCAGCCACCGAGTCCGGGAATAGAGCGATGAGCCCTGAACTGTGTATGAACGTGGTACACTTCACCAAGGTCGCCGGCGGCGATCATGTCGCGAATCCAGTTAACATTGCTGTTGTAGCGGTTAACTACACCGATAGCCAGAGTTTTACCGGCTGCCTTGGCAGCGGCACTCATCGACTCCGCCTGTGTCGCCGAAATCGCAATCGGTTTTTCGCAGAGGACGTGTTTGCCCGCCTTGAGTGCCGCGATAGTTACCGGGGCATGAAGCACATTGGGCAGACACACACTGACAGCGTCAATTGACGGGTCTTTGAGCATTTTGCGGTAATCTTCATAAGCCTCGCCACCATACTGCTCTGCAAAGGAGCGCGCCCGCTCGGGGATGATGTCAACAAATGCGGTGAGCTTACCATAGGGACTCTTTGAGTAGTGCTGGGCATGGGTGGAGCCGATAGCTCCGCAACCGATGATGGCAACATTGAGTTTTTTCATAACACTCCTGATTTTTTACTGGTTGGTTTTTTTAGATTAAACGTTCTGTTTAAAATTTATTCAGGCACCGATTCGAGCGCGCAGGAAATTGACGGCTTTAGCAATATCGGCGGCAGGGTCATCCCCGACCTCACGCTCAATAGTCAAAAATCCGCTGAACCCAACACCCCGCAAAGCAGCCAGATAGGCATCCCAATCGACTTCGCCTTCACCCAGCGGTACCTCAATAAAGGGGTCGCCACCGAGCCGCTCAACCAGTGCCTTAAAGGTGCCATCGGCAAAGGCACCGTAAACCTCCGCTGCACTGCACGGCTTGAGCCGGCGCCCATCCTTGGCATGGGTGTGTACAATGTAGGGCCCGAGCAGACGCACCGCCTCTACAGGATCGTGCCCGCCCACCATCACGAGGTTAGCCGGATCAAGATTTACCCCCACACCACTCACTCCCAGACTGTCTAAGAACCCGCGTAGCACCGCCCCCGACTCCGGCCCTGTCTCAATAGCAAAGGTGACCCCTCTGCTGCCGGCGTATTCGCCAAGAGCCCGACACGCCTGCTGTAATATCACATAGGTGGGATCTGTGGCATCTTCCGGAACCACACCGATATGCGTTGTGACTACACTGGTACCGAGATCAACGGCCAGGTCAACTATCTCCCGGGAACGCTCGATACGCGCCTCGTTCAAAGACTCGTTCATAAAACCGTGACCGCCCATATCACCACACAGCGCGGCCACCTCAAGCCCCAAATCTTCACACATGGCACGAAAATCACGACGCGCCGCGGCATCCATATTCTCAGGAGCCATGGCTCCTTTCACCGCGTAAATCTGAAACCCTTCGGCTCCGACCTCCTTGACAGCCCGCACGCCATCGTACGGCCCTTTACGAAATGAGTCTGCTATTGCCCCAATCTTAAACATTGCCATTGCTGATCTCCTGGTTCGTTGGTGAAAAAGAATAGGCCAAGTATACGCCCCCGGCCTCACCTTTGCCAGTAGAAATAATACCCAAGTGTGGACACCCGCGTTGCCTCACAATTCATGACACCAAAATAATTTTCATTTAGCATGTCAAACTTCTAGGTCGCCTCAAATGAAATGATCGCCAAAAATTCAAATTTTACACTGTCACCCCGACTCGCCTGACTGTACTATATAACGCCATGCAAATTATTAATGCCCTCCCCGCTTCAATTCTATGCGCCCTGCCGCCGTTGGTTCTGGGTAGTGCCTCGCCGCGCCGTCACAAACTGTTGGCTCAGCTTGGTGTTGAATTTACAATAGCCGCCCCCGAGGCCCGGGAGATCGCCATCGCCGCCGACCCCGTTGGTACGGTTCACCACAACGCCTTGGCCAAACATGTGGTGTGTCGCAAAGCACACCCCCGAGCCGCTATTATCACCGCCGATACTCTCGTCTGGTTTGATAACCGCCTTATCGGCAAGCCGGTACACCTCAAAGAGGCCGCCACATTTTTACGTGCCTTCTCCGGACGTACACAGATCATCTTCACCGCTGTGGCACTCTCGCTCCCCGACACCGACCCCGTTACGCGGGTGGTTGCCTCATCGGCCACCTTTAAAGTGCTTAGTGAAGAGACCATCTCCACCTACCTCGCCGCAACCCGTCCCCTCGACCGCGCCGGAGCCTATGATATCGATGAAAACGGCGATCTCCTTATAGCCTCTTACAGTGGCTCTTACACCAATATTATGGGTCTGCCACTGGAAGAGGTATGCGACTGGCTCACATCGGTTGTCAACAGCCGCTAAAATCTGTATAATTAACGGCTAATCAACTGAGAATTATTTTTATAAAACCTTAATTAAATGAAAACTGAAAAAAGCTCACTCTTGTCCAATGCCAGCAAACACTTGCGCAGCCGCCTGATATCAGGTGTACTGGTGCTGATACCACTTTTCGTCACCATTTTTGTCTTGCAGACCGTCTTTGTCTGGCTGACCCGTATCGGCAAGCCGCTCTTACGCCCCTGGCTGGGTGACCTTAATGAGTGGATCCTCTCAACCCTGGCCTTTATTGTCACAGTTATTGGCCTCTATCTGGTTGGGTTTATCGCCACTCACCTGCTGGGAAAACGGTTTATCCAATGGGGCGAAGGGTTTCTGATGCGCCTACCGTTGGTCAAACCGATCTACTCCGCTGTTAAGCAGATGGTTGACGCCTTCTCCTCCAATGGCAAAAACTCTTTTGAAGAGGTGGTGATGTTCGAATACCCCCGCCGGGGTATCTACACCATCGGCTTTGTCACCAGCATCATCCGCGAACCAGACGGCAAAGTTATGTACGCTGTGTTTGTTGCCACCACCCCCAACCCCACTTCAGGCTTTCTGATTCTCTGCCCTGAAGATGAGGTTATCAAAACCAACATGCCTATTGAAGACGGCATCAAAATGATCGTCTCCGGCGGCTTGGTTATCCCACCAGCCTGTGGCCAGCGCCTCATCACCCTCGCCAGTGAACGCCAAAAGGCCAAGGCCTTATAGCCAGCGTCCCTGTTACTCCAGCGCCAGAAGACGACAAGCGTTCTGGCCGAGGATTTTATCTAATGCCGTAGTGCTTACCTTACCCTCAGCGTTTTGCTGGCGCAGCCACTCGATATGCTGCATGTTGTTAGTGGTTGAGCAGTAATCCAGACCCAGAAGGAGCCGATCCTGAAACTCTTCAATAAAGGCCGGCCCGAAATCGGGATCGCGACGAAGAGCGTTGAGTCCGCTGCCGGCGGAGATGTCGCCGTAGAGATTAGGGTAAGTGCGGAAAAGGTAGGGTAAGCGTCCGCCGGGCTTGACCGGTCCGGGCGGGTAGCCACCCTTCTCCTCCAGAGTGAGATCACCGCCGATCTCAGCCCAAAACGATTGGCTGTGACCGAAGAATTTGAGATTAGGGAACATCTTTAACACCCGTTCGAAACGGGGTAGGCCGATATCGTCGACCAAACCATAGCTGTCGATGGTAGGGGCGGTGGTGTGGAAAGTTACAGGAAAGCCGACCTCGTCACAGGCCTGAAACAGAGCGAGGACAGCGGGGTCGTCAAAGGGGATACGGGCCGTAACCTCGCCCAGACCGCGACACCCAAGGTCGCGATATTGCTCAAGTACATAGCGGAAGTCGTCGACATTGATCTGTGCGTTACGTTTACCGATACGGGGGTCAATATTACAGAAAGGGATAAAACGCCCCGGATAATTACGGCATATCTGCAGAATCTCTCCTATACTCTGCGGTTCAGAACCGGGGACAGAGTTAACCAACGGCAGGATAACGGCGTTATCAACCCCCTTGGCGTCCATCACAGCTATCTGCTGAACAGCCGAGAGAAACGGAGTCCGAGCACCAGGGCCCTTGATAAGTGGGTTAAGGTAGACATGAGCGTGAATATCGATAATCATGGCATCTCCTGACTAGAGGGCAAGAGTGAGTTAAGAGTTAAATTATGACCGACGTTAAAGGTGCGGTCAAGAGAGAAGTGAGTAAAAGAGAAAAGCGCGGTGCGTCATAGTCATGGACACCGTAGCCGGGAAAAAGGTGTTTTGAAAAGTAGCGCATACGTCAAATACTGGACACCGTGTTAAAATCGGCATTTATGAGAACTACTATGTCAAGAAGAG
>JAAYNR010000234.1 GCA_012520735.1 Lentisphaerota bacterium
AGGCACCCGCCATTGGTTACTACTACTTCACCAAACTGCTGGCTGTTCCCCAACCATAGCTCATTTGAAATTACCAGGCTGGTACAGGTGAGGCCGCTACCACTATCAACAGGAAAGATAACCGATCACGATATTCGCCGCCTCAAGCGTGTAGCCCACGCCGAAAGGCTCCTCTGCCGTGCCGTCGCCAATGGCCGTTGTATCACCTGCAAAGACCAGCTCACCACCATGAACTGCGATATCACCCGTCACCTTGAAGAGCATACTTTCGCTTACCGGCACCGTTACCTTGCCGCTATAAGCGATGGTCTGCGTCCACGACCCCAGCTCCAACTCTAGCTTCCACACGCAAGCGGCCGTGCTGGTGCCGTCAAAGACCACATCATCTCCCGCTTGTGGCTCCGCCCTACCCACCCAATTGGCGCCGTCGCTCGCCTCACCGCTGCCACTCCAAACACAAATATCCCCAAAGGCCATGCCCGCTGTGCCCAGCAGACCGCAAAGTGCCGCCACAATTACCGTTACCCGTTTTTCCATATGCCCTCTTCTTTCGTCGAACCGTTAACTATTCAGGAATACGCAGCCCCATTCTCCAAGGCTCTTTAAAAACTTTGATTAGCCCACCTAAATCATTTGTAGTGTACGTATCGCCGTTTTTGTGTATTATATCGGTTCTCTGGATGAACTATGTCTTCAATCAGGGAATAAACAGTTGTCCGGTGTGGCGCCACTCTGCACATGGCAGAGTGATAGTTGCAGACCATAAGGCAAGACAAACCATAAAATAGCCAAGGAGAGATTTCGCATGAAGGATATCGCTGTCAGCAATGTAAGAAACTTTGCGATTTTAGGCCACTCGGGCAGTGGCAAGACCACCCTTACCGATGCCATTGCCTTTAAGCTGGGGTTGAACGACCGTCTGGGGCTTGTCACGAACGGTAGCAGTGTCTCCGACTTCAGTGACGAGGAGAAGCAGCGTCAAATCTCCATTTTTGCCAGCTCGCTTGAAGGTAACTATACCTGTGGTGGTGCTGAATATGGTCTGGTTTTCACCGATTGCCCCGGTTTTGCCGATTTTTATGGACAGGTCATTGCGGGTATCCGTGCCTCCGATACAGCTCTTATCACTGTTGATGCCACGGCTGGTGTGCAGATCGGTGTACGCCGCGCCTGGGCTGCTTGTCAGTCGTCAGGACTCAAGGCCCGTGGTTTCGTTATCACCGGTATCGATAAAGACAATGCCAATTATAAAGCTACGCTGGAGGCAATTAAAGAGTCGTTTGGCGTTGGTTGTGTCCCTGTAGCCGTACCCGATGGCAGTGGTGGCGTTATTGATGCTCTGGCCGCCTCCTCGCTCCCGGCTGAATATGAGGATGTCAAAACAGCACTGGTAGAGGCTGCGGCCGAGACCAATGAGGAGCTGCTTGAGAAGTACCTCGGCGGTGAAGAGCTCTCCGCCGAAGAGATCGCTAATGGCTTACGTGAAGCTGTGGCCGATGGCAGCATGTATCCTGTTTTTGTTACAGCGGCACTTGCCGATAAAGGTATCACCGAGCTGCTCGATGGTGTCTGCCGCCTCTTCCCCTCACCTGAGCAACGCACGTTTGTCACCAATGACGAGACCGAAGTTGTCGGTGATGCCAACGCCCCGTTCAGCGCATTTGTCTGGCGTACTGTGGTCGATCCGTTTATGGGAACCATGAACTATGTCCGCGTTATTTCCGGCACTCTTACCACTGGTCTAGAGGTGACCAACACCTCAACCGGTGGTAAAGAGAAGATCGGTACCATTGTTACGGTAGTCGGGCGGAAGCAGATTAACCTAGATAAAGCCATCCCCGGCAGTATCGTCGCTCTCCCTAAACTGAAGAGTACCAAAACCAGCCACACGCTCTGCGGCTCCGGCGCAAATTACGTCTTCCCGCCGCTGGCTCTCCCCTCACTCGTCTATTATATGGCGATTCAGGCCAAAACTCAGGCCGATGAGGACAAACTGGGTAGTGCTGTCAGCCGCCTCTGTGAACAGGACCCCACTCTGCTGGTTGAGAAGAACGCCGAGACTAAGCAGATGGTGCTTAAGGGGCTTGGTGATGTTCATATCGATGTTGCTGTCAGCCTGATGAAATCACAGTCTAATGTCTCAGTCGAGCTGACTCCGCCCAAAGTCCCCTACCGCGAGACTGTCACCGGTGTTGGTGAAGGTCACTACCGCCATAAGAAACAGGCCGGTGGTCGTGGTCAGTACGGTGAAGTATATCTCCGTGTCAGCCCCAAGCTGCCCGACGAAGAGGAGTGGTTTATTGACGAGATCGTCGGTGGCGCCATCCCCGGCAACTTCCTCCCCGCTATCCAGAAAGGTCTGGTTGAGGCGATGCAGACCGGCAGTCTGGCCCGTAGCCCGGTCGAAAATGTCAAGGTTGCCGTCTATGATGGCTCGTACCATGATGTCGACTCCTCTGAAATTGCCTTTAAGATCGCTGGCTCACGCGCTTTCCGTGATGCCATGAGTAAAGCCAAGCCGGTTCTGCTTGAGCCTATCATGACACTTGCCATCACTATTCCCGAGGCTTTCATGGGATCCGTTAATGGTGACCTTATTCAGAAGCGTGGACGTGTTCTGGGTCTCGATGCTGCCGACGGCATGCAGGTAATCAATGCCGAGGCACCGCTGGCCGAGATACTAAAATACGCCGCCGAGCTCCGCTCTATGACAGGCGGTCAAGGGTCGTTCCAGATGGAGTATACCCGTTACGACGTAGTCCCCGCCAATGTGGCACAGAAGGTGATCGCTGAGGCAGCTAAAGGTGCTACCGACGACGATGACGAATAAACCGCATATATTTTATAACGGTGTGCGCTGTGCTGTGTTTGTGCAGTGCACATCTTCACGTAATCAGCCGGCTGCTTAGCTGTCGGCTTAAACCGCAAGGAGGTAAAAATGTATCTTACAGGTTTTGCCGATGAAGCCGCCACTGATCTGGCCGGCCAAATCAGAGCTACTAAAGAGTTAGGGTGGCGAAACATAGAGTCGCGCAATATTGATGGTGTCAATATTCACGACCTCACTGATGAAGCTTTTGACAAAGCGTTTGAGCAGCTTGCTGCTGCCGATATCCAGGTAAACTGCTTTGGCTCAACTATCGCCAACTGGGGTAAGGATATCCGTAAACCATTTGATGTCGATCTGGAGCAAACCGACCGAGCCATTAAACGTATGCAAAGACTTAATTGCAAAATGATCCGCGTGATGAGCTATGCCGTTATCCCCGACCGCGCCCCGCAAGACCAGATGGCCAATGAGCGTTTTCGCCGTCTGCGCGAAATCACCGAGCGTTTTCTCGCTGCCGGTATTCAGCCCGTCCACGAAAACTGCATGAACTATGGTGGCATGGGGTGGAGCTACACACTGAAGCTGCTTGAAAATGTCCCAGGCCTCAAGCTGGTTTTTGACACCGGAAACCCGGTTTTCACTGACGACCGCACTCTTCCCGATGCCGACCGCAAACAGTCGTCCTGGAACTTCTACCTTAATGTCAAAGAACACATCGCCTATATCCATATTAAAGACGGTTTTGTGATCGATGATAAAACCACTTATACCTGGCCTGGCGAAGGCACTGCCGATGTTGTCTGCATCTGCAAACATCTTCTCGCCTCGGGTTATGATGGCGGTATATCGATTGAACCGCACATTGGCGCTGTTTTTCACGACCCCAATGTCACCTCGGAAGACGACCGCCGGTTTGCAGTCTATGTTGAATATGGACGCCGTATGGAGCGGATATTAGAGTCGATAAAACCACAGGCCTGAGCCATGAGAGCGATGATTATGCCAGTCATTACGGCTGTCACGTTATTACCATACGTGACAGCCTTTGCCAAAGGACGCGTTGCAGTTGAGGCGGAGTCTGCCGTCAAGATCGAATCGCCAATGGTTCTCGTAACAAAAGATAAGGTTCCGTCCGGATTGAAGTTTATTCCGGGAGCCTCCGCCGATGCCTATCTGGCTATACCACAGGGGGTCGGCAACCCGCCGGACAACCCCAACGGCAGTGCCACAATCGAGGTAGATGTCCCAACCGATGGCAATTATACCCTCTGGTGCCGAGTTTGGTGGGATGACGAATGCGGTAACTCTTTTACTGTTAAAATCGACGACTCCCCCCCCTTCCTCTTTGGTGAGGATGCCACTTTTAAAACCTGGCACTGGATCCGCTATCCTGTGGCACGTACCGCCAAACCGTTGAGCCTCACCAAGGGTAAACATACAATAACTTTTCTCAACCGGGAAGATGGTGTCAGTCTTGATCAGGTAATTTTAAGTGCTGACAAACGTTTCGTCCCCGTTGATTGTGAAAAAATAGGGATCTTTACTAAATGAAGCGCCTGAGCCATGCGCTTGTCAGCATAGCCGCTATTGGCGCTCTTCTGACGCTTATAATCTCCCCTACCCAGATCGGTTTTACCACTAAGCAGGGGGGTAATATCTGTTTTGCCGATCTTCTTCTCTTACCAGTTGCCGCAGTCTGGGCTCTAGGTGTTATCGTTGGTCGGCGCTGGTTGTTGTTTATCCCCGCCCCCCCTTCATCGCCCCGAACCTCTATCTGGCGTCTCTGGCCCCAACTCCTGTTGCCTTTTCTGGCTCTCACCTCCATCGCTGTTGCCGCCAACCGCGCCGAAGCTGTCAAAGAGAGCATCCAACTCACCCTCTACCTGGTAGTCGCCTCTTTCATCTTTTATGATTTCCTCAAAACCGGCTGTGCCTCTAACGCCACTGCTCAAACCTTACCCGCAACTTATAAACGTATTGTCTGGCTTCTCCTCGCCCTGCTGCTGCCGCTGATTTGTCATCTCAGTGCCGCAGCCTTACAATACCTTACACCCACCAATGCCGACCTCAATGTACGCGGTCTCTTCGGCAACCGTAATGTTCTAGGTGGCTGGCTGGCACTCACTATCCCCCTTACACTCGGTGCCGCTATCTCAGCCCGGCGCTGGTGGGTCTGGCTGCTGGCCGCCACAGCTATAATAGCCACCTTAACCCTCAACCTCGCCGGTGCCTCTTATATTGCCACAGCACTGGCCTTGATCTTTGTTGCCAGACGCCACAGCACCGCCCTCTTTATTGCGGCAGGTGTAATACTCATCGCCTGGCAGTGTCTTGTCCTGCCCCGGCTCCCCAGAGAGAACGACCTCGCTCATTTCCGTACCATCGCCCTCTACAACTCTGAAGGCTCTCCTGAGCGTCGCTATCCCGAATGGCAGGCCGCCACGGCCCTCCTCCTCACCCACCCTCTCCGTGGCACTGGTGGCGGTAATTACCAGCGTGAAATTGGCCGCTATTACGACGTTGTCCCTAACGCTACCGGCCCCTCTGAGCCCGATATACAGAATCTCTATCTGGTTTTTGCCGCTACCATGGGACTACCCGGCCTGCTCACCCTTATAGCTATCTTTGCCAATGCCGGTTTTGCCGCCGGCCGTGCAACAGCCAACACCAGCCGCCACGCCGGACTCGCCGCCGGTGTGGCTGGTAGTATTGGTGCTTTTGCCGCCACTGCTATGTGGCACCCACTAATAGTGCGTGGTATCGGCCTCCCGCTGGCAGCTATACTCGCACTGGCATATACCATTGGCGACATCACCAGTGATGATACATCGCCCATTATCTCTGAGGTTTGAAGTGTCAACCAAACTACAACCTATATTTACTATACCACCAGAAAAAGGCTCCAACCGTATGGTGCGGCTTTTTCTGCGTCTCACCCACAATCTGATCGAAAAGGCTATCGGCCTGCGCGAGATCGACCGCATCTACCGCAGTGCTCTAAGCCTTAATCCTGCGACCCCTTTTGCCGACCGCGCCCTCTCAGCCATTGGTGTCACTTACACCTACTCCGAGAACCATCTCGCTAAAATACCCAAAACCGGGCCGGTGGTTATCGTTGCCAACCACCCCTATGGTGGTGTCGAAGGGGTCATCATGATCTCGCTGCTGAAGAAATGCCGCCCCGATGTCCGTATTATGGCCAACTACATACTCCACCCGATCAAAGAGATGCGTGAAGACTTTATTTTCGTGGATCCTTTTGGCGGTGCCGGTGCCACCAGGGCCAATCTACGTCCCATTAAAGAGTGCCTCAACTGGCTCAATGGAGGTGGCATGCTGGTAGTCTTCCCGGCCGGCGAGGTCTCGAGCTATGACCGTCAGGCTAATCGCGTGCGTGACAAAGAGTGGAACCCCGGCATTGCCGCTATTATCCGTAAAACTCAGGCCGATGTTGTCCCTATGTTTTTTTGCGGACGCAATGGCTCTTTTTTTAATGCTGCCGGAGTTATCCACCCCCGTTTCCGTACCATCCTGCTGGTCAGGGAGCTGATCAATAAACGTGGCCGCCGCCTCTTGGTACGAATCGGCTCACCTCTTAAGTGGCATCAACTCGAAAGCGTCGCCACTGACGACAAATCACTGATCAACTACCTCCGTTTCCGCTCCTATATCCTCGACGAACGTGCCACACGCCGTCAGCGTCGCCTATTTCTGGCTCATCTCCCGCCATCACTACCACCCGAAGCGATTGTCCCCCCGGAGCCTGTGGAACTTCAAGCCAAAGAGATTGCCGCCCTCCCCGAAAACCAAAAACTGGTGGAGAGTGGTGATCTCACCGTTTTTATCGCTAAATCTCGTCAGATACCAGCCGTTCTGCGCGAAATAGGACGCCTCCGTGAAATAACTTTCCGGGCTGTTGGTGAAGGTACCGGCGATGAAATCGACCTCGATGACTTCGACTATTATTACAACCACCTCTTTATCTGGAATAATAAACGACAGGAGATTATCGGCAGTTACCGCCTCGGTCTGGCCGATGAGATAGTTGCCGAACACGGTGTTAACGGCCTCTATACCCGCACACTTTTTAAATTTGATGAGTCCCTGATGGAGCGGATACTCCCCGCTGTTGAGCTGGGACGCTCTTTTGTCCGCCCCGAATACCAGAAATCTTTTATCGCCCTCTTCCTCCTCTGGAAAGGGATATCGGCTTTTATCGGCCAGAATCCCCGTTACCGTATGCTCTTCGGGCCGGTCAGTATAACTAACGAATACCGTGAAGCTTCACGTGGCATGATCCTTGCAGCCATGCGTCGCACCTGTATGGCCGAAGAGTTGGGCAAGCTGGTTATGCCGCGCATACCGCCCAAACCGCCACGCCGTGCTGAGTGGTGTATGCCTCAGTATGAAGCCCTCTTTAATGATCTCGAACTGGTCGCCTCTTTTGTGGCTGAAATCGAACCCGATGGTAAGGATATCCCGGTACTGCTCCGCCAATACCTGAAACTCGGTGGTAAGCTCCTCTCGTTTAATGTCGACCCCGAATTCAGCTCCGTCGTCGATGGCCTGATTCTGGTTGATCTCCTCAAGGCGGCTCCTAAAACACTGCGCCGCTATATGGGCAATGAAGTTGCCGACGCCTACCTGCAGTTCCATGCCACCACCGACACATCTGCCAGCGCATGACCTATTTGATCATCGTCTCCCTTATCTGGGCCTTCTCTTTCGGCCTTATCGGAACCACACTACACACCATTAACCCCGGCATTGTCTCTGCCCTGCGCCTCTTGCTCGCCTTTGTTGTCTTTGCCCCTCTATTGCGGCGCACTGCCCCGAAAACAGCCCTCAAACTTATTGTTATCGGTGCCATACAGTTTGGCCTGATGTACCTCACCTATAATTGGGCCTTTCAATTTCTCCATGGGCACCAGGTAGCACTGCTTACCGTAACTACCCCCTTCTTTGTCAGTGCCGCACACGACCTCCACACCTCACGTCTCTCACTCCGTAACACTCTCCTCGCACTCGCTGCCGTTGCCGGTGCGGCAATCGTTATCGGCAACCAGAATTACGGCTTTACCCGCCACGCCCTCACCGGGATTATTCTCACTCAAATTTCCAATCTGGCTTTTGCCGGTGGTCAGGTCGCTTACCGGTCACTCTGCCGGCGTAACGCCATGCCACAAACTTTCAGTGCCGATGTCGGCCTCTTTGGCTGGTGCTATCTGGGAGCACTCCTGATTACCCTCCCCTTTGGCCTCGCCTCCTGGATCTCACATCCCCCCGGCATCACACTCTACCAGCTTGGTGCCCTGCTCTACCTGGGAGTTGTCGCCTCTGGTCTCAGTTTTTTCATGTGGAATCGTGGTGCCCGCACGGCAAGTCCCGCTGTGTTGGCGGTGATGAATAACCTCAAAATACCACTGGCTGTCACCGCCTCGCTGCTCATTTTCCATGAGCCGGTTAATTTACCGCGTCTGCTAATCGGCGGCTCAGCCGTTTTGGCCGCTGCGGCTCTGGCACACTACTGGTCAAGCCGCTAAACAATCAACATGCAGTCGCCATAGCTGAAGAAAGCGTAACGCTGCCGCACCGCCTCCTGATAGGCCGCCAAAACCGTCTCCCGCCCCGCCAGTGCTGCCACCATCATGATTAATGTTGAGCAGGGCAAATGGAAGTTGGTTAGCATCACATCAACCACTCGGAAATTATATGGCGGATAGATAAACAGCCGACTCCGTCCACTCGCCGTGCACACCACACCGCCATTTTCAGCCGCAACTGTCTCCAATGTCCGTACTGTAGTCGACCCCACAGCCACTACTCGCCCCCCCTGCGCACGACACCTCGTTATCGCCTCTGCCGTCGCCTCGCAAACATGGTATCGCTCAGGATCCATCCGGTGCTCCTCCACCAGCTCCGACTTCACCGGCTTAAATGTCCCCGGCCCCACATGGAGTGTCACACGTGCCAGATCCACCCCCATATTTTGCAACTTTTCCACAAGCTCTTCTGTCAGGTGTAAACCGGCTGTTGGTGCCGCTACAGCCCCCGTTTCAGCAGCGTAGATAGTCTGATAACGCTCACGGTCACGCTGCTGCTGTACATGATCACCACCCGCAACCCGTCTGATATATGGCGGTAAAGGTGTTGTCCCATAAATCTCCAACAGCGAGAGGAGTTGCTCGCCGACATTAAAGCTCACCACAGCCTCTCCCCCCTCGCCCCGCTCAATCACAGCAGCCTCAATGGCTCCTTCAGCAAAAACAGCACATAACCCCGCCCGCAGACGCCGCCCTGTACCCACTAAAACCCGCCAGCAGGCAGCATCACTCCCGACCTGTTCCAACAGCAGCAACTCTACCGCTCCACCGCTGTCTTGCCACTGCCCCAGTAAACGTGCCGGAAAAACCCTGGTGTCATTAACTACCAGCAGATCACCCGCCCGCAAAAATTGTGGCAAATCGCTCACCACTTTATGACTCACCAAGCCCGTGCCACGCTCTAATACCATCATGCGTGACGAACCACGCACAAGCGGAGGCTCTTGTGCAATCAGTTCAACAGGGAGTTCGTAGTGAAAATCAGCCGTTTGCATAGCAGTTATGTAGTAGCTTCCTACGACTGCATGTCGCATAGCTGACGATATCTCCCACCTGCATGATAGAGCTCGTCATGTGTACCGCGCTCAACAATCACCCCACGATCCATCACCAGAATAACATCGGCTTTGCGGATTGTGCTCAAGCGATGTGCAATCACAAAAACCGTCCGGTTAGCCATAAGTTTATTGAGAGCCTCCTGTACCAGACGCTCAGTTACGGTATCAAGGGCACTGGTCGCCTCGTCGAGTATCAATATGGGGGAGTTACGGACAATAGCACGTGCTACCGCCACCCGTTGCCGCTCGCCACCACTGAGAACAAACCCCTTATCGCCAACAATTCTATTGTACCCGTCAGGATGGGCCACAATAAACTCGTGAGCATTGGCCATTTTGGCCGCTCGCTCAATCACCTCCATAGGTGCATCAAAACTCCCATATGAGATGTTATTGGCAATAGTTGTATTAAAGAGGATCGTCTCCTGTGTCACTACCCCTATTAACTTGCGCAGGTCATCCATGGCAATATCTCTTATATCTGTCCCGTCAACGGTCACTCGCCCCGACGTGGTGTCGTAAAAGCGGGCCAACAGATTGGCCAATGTTGTCTTGCCCGACCCCGTCGCCCCTACTACCGCTACCATCTGACCACGCTTAATATTAAAAGAGGCATCCTTAATTACCAGATCACTCCCCTCCTGATAGCTGAATGAGACGTTTTCAAATAAGATCTCATCATCAAAAGTCTTTTTAGATACCGGGTTTTCCGCCTCTTCCAGTGCTGTATGGCAGTCGAAAATTGAAAATATACGATTAAGTGCCGCATGACCCCGTTCAACAGAAGCTTGTATTTTACCAAGTTGTTTAATCGGCTTGTAGAAGATTACGAAGCCCGTCACAACCGGAACAATCTGCAATAAGGTCAACCCTTTAGCATAGCAGTATATCAGAAACACCGCTATCATCAGCATGTTTATCGACTCCATAGCCGGCGTTATCAACAGCTCAGCCCTTGTCCCACGCAACACCGCCTTAAACTGCTGCTGGTTAACCTTGCAAAACTGCTTATTTTCATACTCTTCGCTGTGATAAGCCTTGACCACCCGGATACCTGTCAGGTTCTCGTGCATCCGCTGAGTAATCAGCGACATCCTCTCCATATTGCGCCGCGACCATTTACGGACTTTATGCCCCAGCTTGACCAGCGGCAACAGGCAGAGCGGCAATACCACCACCGCTATCAGCAGTACACTCACCATCTTGTGTAAAATAGCAAAGTAAACGATAAATGCCAAAGCTCCCAGTATCTCAAACGGTGCCCGTAAGGCGTCGGCCAGTGTGACCGACATCAACACCTCGATAGTGTTGGTATCGGTAGTAGACCTGCTGATCAGTTGCCCCACCTCAACCTGACTGAAAAACTTCAGCGACTGTCCCTGCATGTGCTCAAACAGGTCGTCCCGCAGATTTCGCACTACACGAGCACCAGTCCATCGCAAACAGTAGTGGTTGGCAAAGAGCATCGCCACCCTTAAAAATACGATTATCGGGTAAGCCAAAAACGAAAGTGCCAGAAACTGCCATGCGATACGTCCATCCTCTGTCTCCAGCGGTAGATGAAAACAATCGGCAATCGCCTGCGCCCGCACATACCAGCCAGGTGGGGTGTCGTCGTTGTCCTGTCCACCATGCCACTCCATATCGGCCTGAGGGTGGAGTACGGGGGTCTTCTCCTGAGCAGTATTGTCGTGTTGTTTCATGTTTAGCGTCAGGCTGCCGGTCACTCCTAACTGTTGCATGGCAAATGGTATGATCTGTAAAATCCCAAACCACGACCCTCCCGCGATCATGCCGCTGATCAAACCGATCAGCAGCATCAGGCGGAATTTTTTTGCATACGCAAAAAGACGCCCAAACACCTCCTTCGCAGGATATACACGTGCCAAATCAATAGGCATAAAACCTATCCTTTCATCGCTAGATAACGCTCTACCTCAAGAGCAGCTTTGCAGCCGCTGCCGGCTGCTGTCACCGCCTGACGATATACTGAATCATGAATATCGCCAGCCGCAAATACCCCGGCCACTGAAGTACGACAGTTGTCGGCAATAATATACCCCGTCTCATCACACTCTATCTGATCCCGGAACGGCTTGGAGTTGGGGGTATGGCCAATCGCTACAAATAGCGCACTTACCGCTATATCACGTTTTTCACCTGTGTTTACATCACGTAAACGCACCCCGCTCACCTCTTTGTTCTCAACCCCCAGAACTTCATCAACAACCGAGTTCCAAGCCATTTTTATATTTTCAGTGGCCAAAACACGCTCTCCCATCACTTTGGAGGCACGAAATTCATCACGTCGGTGGATCAATGTTACGCTACTGGCAATCCTCGACAAATATAGAGCCTCCTCCATAGCTGTGTCACCACCACCTACCACTGCCACATCTTTACCCCGATAAAAAGAGCCGTCACATGTAGCACATCCGGATACTCCATGATTTATCAGAGCCTGCTCAGAGGGCAAACCAAGGTAACGCGCACTCGCTCCCGTAGCAATAATCACACTCCGCGCCTCTAGTGTCTCGCCCGAAGCCAGTGTAATTTTTTTAACATCACTACTGAAATCACTGCCAACCACCTGCTCCATCAGCAGTCTGGCACCGATCCGCTCAGCCTGAGCGCGCATCGCCATCACCAGATCAAAACCGCTGATCGGATTCTCAAAACCGGGGAAGTTCTCCACATCGGTTGTTGTCGTCAGTTGACCACCCGGCTGCGGCCCCTCCAACACCAGAGGATTCAAATTAGCCCGGGCACAGTAAATAGCGGCTGTCAGACCAGCCGGTCCGCTCCCTACAATAATTATATTTTCCATTTTTGTCTCCATTAAGTGTAACGCATAACCTCGTCAACCGTAGTGTAGCCATCGAGAACGTTACGTATGCCATCTTCGCGCATTGTCCGCATCCCCAGCGAACGCGCTTTTTCCCGTAAAAACAGTGTTGGTTTTCTATCGTTAATCAACTCACGCAGTTCGTTGGCAATGCGTAAGTATTCATAAATACCTTTTCGCCCTTTGTAACCAGTGTTACTGCACACCTCACAACCACGCCCGTAGTAAAAGGGACGTCCACCAATCTCGTCGCGTCCCAGTCCCAGACCGCGCAGTGTTTCGTCATCAGGGTCGTAGGCCTCTTTGCAGTTGTTGCAGATTGTACGCACCAGACGCTGACCCAACACCGCCTCCAGTGTCGACGAAACCAAATATGGCTCAACCCCCATATCGACCAAACGCGTCACCGCACCGGCAGCATCGTTGGTATGCAGAGTGCTGAAAACCAGGTGACCGGTCAGTGAAGCCTGAATCGCTATCTGCACCGTCTCCAGGTCACGAATTTCACCGATCATCAGAATATCAGGGTCTTGTCGCAAAAATGCCCGCAGTACCATCGGGAAGGTATTACCGGTAATCGGATTGATCGGCACTTGTACAATACCGTCTATATCGTATTCAACCGGCTCTTCGGCTGTCAGCAGCTTCATGCTTATCTTATTGATGCGCCGCATGCATGAGTACAGTGTAGTTGTTTTACCCGAACCTGTTGGCCCGGTAACAATGATAATACCGTTGGGTTTCTCAATATCAAGCGTCAGCAGGTCCAACACGTCATCCGGTAGTCCCAATGTGTCGAGATCAAGTGAAACCACACTCTGGTCAAGAACACGCAACACCACACTCTCGCCAAAACGGGTCGGCAGACAAGATACACGCAAGTCGATGTGCCGCCCCGCCACCGTCAATGCAATACGTCCATCCTGCGGCAAGCGCCTCTCGGCAATGTTAAGCCCCGACATCACCTTAACACGTGAAATAATCGGCAATGCCAGACGCCGCGGTGGTGGCGGCATCTCGTACAATGCACCGTCAACCCGGTAACGTATCCTGAACTCTTTCTCAAACGGCTCAAAGTGAATGTCTGAAGCCCTGTCGGTCACCGCCTGATACAACACCAAGTTTACAAAACGGATCACCGGTGCCGCCGCTGCCAGCTCCTCCATCCCCTCTTCATCGTCATCACCGGTCTCGCTCAGGGAGATGTCAGCCGACAACTCACCTTCGAGGTTGTCAAGCATGTCACTTACCGTAATATTGTCAGTACTGTAATACTCCGTAATTCTGGAGCGGATGTCGCTCTCTCGTGCCATCACATAAGTGACATCCTTGGCCAATACAAACAACACCTCGTCCATAATGAACGGATCTATAATCGTAGATGTAGCCAGCGTAACCGAATTTGCTGTCGAAGTTACCGGCACCACATTGTGCATTCGTGCCACATTGGCCGGTACGCTCTTGATCACTGTTTGCGGTATCTGTACCGTCGAGAGATCAATCACCTCGCACCCCTGATAAGCTGCCATCATCGCCAGGAGGTCATCCTCCATCACAAAATCGCCGTCCAGCAATAACTGTCGTATCGTTTTGCCGGATCTCTCCTTTTCATCGTGCAACTCTGCCACCTGCTCGGCATCAATCAAGCCGTTGGCTATCGCTACCTCGATCATCGGATCAAACTCTTTGGTATCACTCATTTTCAGTGTCCTCGTGCCGCCAGCTCTTTTTTAAGGTTTTCAATCAGACTATCAGCGTCCTGCGATTTTGTCACCAGATCCTCGTACTGTATCTTACCTGCCAGGTATAACTCAAGCAGGTGTGAATCGAGAGTTTGCATCCCGTATTTAGCACCGGTCTGGATGTCGGACAGTATCTGGAAAGTTTTATTATCACGTATGCGTGATCTGATCGCCGCTGTTGCAATCATAATCTCGAAAGCCGCCACCCGCCCCGGTTTGTCGGTCCGTGGCAGTAGCAGTTGCGAAATCACCGCCACCAGACTCACCGATAGCTGTGTCCGTACCTGTTCCTGCTGGTTGGTCGGGAATGCATCAACAATACGATCAACCGTTGGGGCGGCACCCGTAGTGTGAAGCGTGGCAAAAACCAGATGTCCCGTCTCAGCCGCTGCAATAGCAGCCTGCATCGTCTCAAGGTCGCGCATTTCACCCACCAAAATCACATCAGGGTCCTGACGCAGAGCACGCCGCAGCGACTCCGCAAAGTTCGGTACGTCTACCCCGATTTCGCGCTGCGTTACTAACGATTTTTTATGGTAATGGTAGTACTCAATCGGATCTTCAACTGTAATTATATGGCAGTCGCGTGTCTCATTAATCACATTAAGCATACTGGCCAGTGTGGTAGATTTGCCCGAACCTGTCGGCCCTGTTACCAGAATCAGACCACGTGGGCGATAGAGCAACTCACGCACCTGCTCCGGTAAACCTATCTGCTCGAGTGTCAGCAGCGTTACAGGCAACAAGCGCATAACCACACCGCAATTGCCGCGCTCTCTAAACACGCTCACACGGAAGCGTCCTTTATCCTCATAGCTCAAACCAAAGTCGGCACCACCCTCTTCAGCCACACTCTTCTGCTGTGCCTCATTGGTAATGAGCGGTAACATCGCCTCGGTGTCTGACGGCTCAAGCGCCGGCAAATCGAGAGGCACCAGTGAGCCGTTGATACGCAACAGTGGCGGAGCCCCCACCCGCAAATGCAAGTCCGATGCCTTCTCGTCAATTGCAAGCTGCATCAAATCGTTCAAGCTAGATTGATCATAGTCCATTAGTCAGCATCTCCCATTGTCATCTTTAACACTTCTTCAATTGTTGTCATCCCCGAGGTGACTTTCAAAAGACCGTCTTCACGCAAGGTGCGCATCCCCATCTCACGGGCACGTCTCCGCAACTCTGCCGCAGATTTGTTATCAAAAATCATCCGCTGGATCACATCGTCAACCAACATAATTTCAAAGATACCTTTACGTCCTTTGTAGCCGGTCAGATTACACTCTGTGCAGCCGCGCCCACGCCGCACTTCACTCGATTGTAAGGTCGCTGCCATCGGCCCCAGCATCCGTGCCTCACGCTCGGTTATGGTGTGTGCCTCAACACAGCGCGGACATATACACCGCACCAGCCGCTGAGCCATTATGGCTCGTATCGCCGAGGCTACCAGATATTGCTTTACCCCGATATCAAGCAGACGCGTAATCGCGCTGGGGGCATCGTTGGTATGAAGCGTGCTGAATACCAAGTGACCGGTCAACGCTGCTTCCATCGCTATATCAGCCGTTTCACGGTCACGAATTTCACCAATCATCACCACGTTAGGCGCCTGACGCAATATCGAGCGCAGCGCGTAAGAGAAAGTCATCCCGATATCGGCCTGTACCTGAACCTGATTCACCCCCGACATCTGATACTCCACCGGATCCTCAACCGTAATAATCTTCCGGTCTGGCTGGTTTATCTGCCCCAGGCAAGCGTAAAGTGTTGTTGTTTTACCCGATCCCGTTGGCCCTGTCACCAGCAGTACACCATCAGGTAGTGCTATCAGACGCTCAAATTTCTGCTGGTCGTCAGAGAGAAAACCGAGTTGCGGCAAACCAAAAGAGATGCTCTCTTTGTCAAGAATACGCATTACAATACTCTCGCCATGGTTGGTTGGGATGCACGAAACACGCAAGTCAAGCCCGCGCCCCTGATAACTGATCTCAATACGACCATCCTGGGGTATACGTTTCTCGGCAATTTTCATCCCCGCCATAATTTTCAGACGCTGCAGAATCGACCCCTGCAATCTTTTTGGCGGGTTTTCCATCTCCTGCAGTGCACCGTCAATCCTGAAACGGACCCTAAAATTACGCTCCATCGGCTCCAGGTGTATGTCGGAGGCACGCCGATTACACGCCTCTACAATCAACAGGTTAACCAGCTTGATTACCGGGGCATCTACATCCCCACCGTCATCCCCGCCCTCAAGCACTTGCGCCACATCAACATCGGTCTCCGACATCTGATCCAACAACGACTCCATGTCACTGCCAGCCGGATAAAAACTGTCAAGCACTCCCTTGATATCGGCTCTGGAAGCAACAACACTCTCAATCCGACACTTCAGCAGGTAACCCAAACTGTCAATCGCATCGTAGTTCATCGGGTCGCTGATGGCCAGTGTCAGTGTATCGCCCGTCTTATAGAGCGGTGCCACCCCATACTTGCGTGCCATATCAGCCTGCATCACATCACGGATACTGCTGTCGATCGACTCCGCATCCAGCCGCACATATTCCATCCCGAACTGTGACGCTATCAGTGCCAGTGTATCCTCTTCTGAGATTGTCCCCATATTGAGTAACACATCAACGGTAGTCTCTCCCTCTTGCCTCAGCGAGATGGCCGCATTATCAACCTGATCCTGTGTTACCAGATTTTGCTCCAGCAAAAGTTGCAATACATAATCGTCATTTGATGTCACTGATGCTCTCCCTTACCACACTCTGCGGTTGTAACACAATCTGTTCTGATACCATTTAAACTAACCTCTATCAGCTTCCCGACCAACTTGGGATCTGCCTTCCCTCTACTACGCTTCATCACCTGCCCCACCAGAAACCCGGCCGCCGCTTTTTTACCGGCCAGCCAGTCATTTACACTGTTTGGGTTGTCCGCCATTGCTGCTGCCACCAGATCCTCCAACATAGCCGCATCACTGATCTGTCCCAGACCCCGACTCTCAACCATCGTTGTCGGCGTACCACCCTGCAGAAAAATCTCCTCCAGCAACTCTTTGCCCGTCGCTGCATTGATCGTCCCGCTGTTCACTAAATTTATTAACTCTGCCAGTTCAACCGGACTTATCCGGCTCGCTTCAATCGCCACCCCATGTGCCCCCACCAGATGCAACACATCGGTCATTATCCAATTAGACACCACTTTACCATTGCCGCAAAGTCCGGCACTCTCTTCAAAGAAATCGGCCAGAAACCGACTTCCGGTAATTACCCCTGCATCATAAGCCGGAATCCCATACTGCTCCACTAACCTTATACGTCGCTTAGCCGGTGCCTCCGGTAATTCACTCCCCAGCCGTGCTACCTCCGCTGCTGTCACCCCCAATTGTGGCAGATCCGGCTCTGCCATATACCGGTAATCAGGTGCATCCTCTTTCGCCCGCATCGCCACCGTCTTACCTGTCTCGGCATCCCAACGCCTGGTCTCCTGCTCCACACTGCCGCCACCTGCCAGAATATCTCCCTGCCGCCGTGCCTCATAACGGAGTGCCGCTTGTACACCCGATATAGTATTGATATTCTTAATCTCCACCTTTGTACCCAGCTCTGCCACGCCGCAATGTTTTAAACTCATATTAACATCACAGCGCATATTCCCCTCTTCGAGGTTACAGTCGCTCACTCCGGCATACAACAGCAACTCTTTTAACGCTGTCAACACAGCCACAGCCTCATCAGCCGAGGTGATCTCCGGTCTCGTCACAATCTCTATCAAAGCCACACCGGCCCGATTGAAGTCGATGCCGCTGCAGTCGCCATGATGTACACTCTTAGCTACATCCTCCTCAAGGTGGATACGTGTCAGCCCGATCTCCCTGACCTCACCGTCTCCGACCTGAATCTCTATGGCACCGCCCCGACACAATGGATTGAAGTTTTGTGTTATCTGGTAGTTTTTCGCCGCATCAGGATAAAAATAGTTTTTGCGGTCAAAGCTGCTGACGCTGTTTATTTCACATCCCAGCATTAACCCCGCCTTTACCGCTTGTGCCACGGCCGCACCGTTAAGCACCGGTAAAGCACCGGGATATCCCAGACAGACCGGACACACACAACTGTTAGGCTCTGCCGCAAATGAGAAGTCACAGGTACAGAATAACTTAGCCGCAACCTTTAGTTGCACGTGTATCTCCAGACCCGCCCGCATCTCATATTGCGCCTTCACCGGCCACCCCCAATCATCGCTTCCAGAGCCGATGCCACCCGGTAAAGTCTGCTCTCCTGCAATGTTGGTGCTATTACCTGCACCCCTACCGGTAAACCCGCTGCCGTCGTACCGTACGGCACTGTCAATGCACCCACCCCGGCTAGATTGACTCCCACTACAAATGAGTCGTTACGATACGCCTCCACCGGACTGCCGTCGCTCTCCCCCAATTTTCGCGCCGCTGCCGGCACCACCGGTGTCAGTAAAGCGTCACAACACTCAAAAGCCTTACTAAAATCATCACCCACTAACGCCCGCACCCGCTGTGCCTGCATGAAATAACGTTCATAATTGGCACCACTCAACATATGTGTGCCAAACAGTATGCGCCGTTTGACCTCACTCCCCAACCCCGCACCACGACTCTCCCCGTAGAGACCCTCAATTCTCTTTACCCCCGCAGCCCGCTCTCCATAACGTACCCCATCAAACCGTGCCATGTTGGTCGACAACTCCGCCGCCGCCAAAACACAATACGCCGCTGGGCCGTAGTCGGCATGTGGCAAACTAACCTCAATCACCTCAGCCCCCAGCTCACGACACCTCTCCGCCGCCGCTAAAGCCGCACTCTTCACCTCCGGCTCTACCCAATCGACAAAGTACTCCATCGGTAGTCCGAGCCGCATGCCATGTAAATCACTGCTACCATCCCATGCCGCTGGTTTTACCATCAAGGTTGTAGCATCGCGCGGGTCAAACCCTGCCATGATATTAACTAACAAAGCTGCATCAGCCACGCTTTTTGTCAACACCCCCACCTGATCAAATGAAGATGCACAAGCCACCACCCCGAAGCGTGATATACGCCCATAACCCGGTTTCACCCCCACACAACCACAATGTGATGCCGGCTGCCGCACCGATCCCCCCGTATCACTCCCCAAAGCCGCCAACGCCAACCCACCGGCCACAGCCGCTGCCGAACCACCACTTGATCCCCCCGGCACATAATCACCTGCCGCCGGATTACGCGTTAATTGCACAGCCGAACTCTCAGTCGAGGTCCCCAACGCAAACTCATCCATGTTTGTCCGCCCCGCCAAAATTGCCCCCGCCCCCCGCAACCGTTCGGCAACAGTACTGTCATACGGTGCTATAAACCCCTCTAACATTCGCGACGCACAACCACACGGCTCACCGGCCACACAGATATTATCTTTCAACGCCAGCGGTATCCCCAGTAACGGAAGGTCACTCCCCGCCGCACGGGCCTCATCCGCCGCTGCCGCCTCTTTTAAAACCGCCTCCCGATCAAACCATAAATAAGCACCCAGCGTGCTGTTACACGCCTCAACAGCACCGACAACCGCCTGAGCCAATTCCACCGCAGAGAGAGTCCTTTTTCTCAACCCCTCCAGCGCAGCCCTGATTGTAAGTTTAGCAAACTCCATTATCCCCTTGCCGCATTTCGCAAATTACATCTCCACAATCTGCGGCACCTTAATCTCCCTGCCGACAACCTCCGGTGCTGAGAGCAAAAATGTCTCCGCCGACACCATTGGCCACAATTTCCTCTCCCTACGGTCAACCAAATCGACCGTCACCACCGGCACACTCGGCGGCTCAACACCGGCAACCTCAACCTCATGCAACCTCTCAACATAACTCACCATAGTTGCCAGCTCATCTGCAAATGAGGCCTCCTCTGCCGGTGTCAGGCCAATACACGCCAACCGTGCCAATTTGGCCACATTTATCACTCATTCCCTCCCTGTAAATATTAAAAATCAGCCATCTCGCCAAATAGCGACATAGTCACTACCGGAAAATGCCACACAGTATAACCGCAAACCACGCCCCACTCAACAATAAACGGCAAAAACGAGTAGCCCCGGGTTGCCCCGGGGAGATACGCAATATTAACCCACCTCAGTTACGGACACCCTGCAACAGCAGATACGCCACCTCATTCCAGCGCAACTCGTTTTTAAGAGCACTGATCGTAGAGCCTTCCCCAATACGGATATACTCTATACCCGCTATCGTGGCAAAGTCTTCCAATACTTCAGCTTTTAACGCTGCACTGAAAGCCGAGTGGTGTGCCCCACCCGAAAGTATCCACGCCTCCGTTGATGTTTTAAAGTCGGGCAAAGGAGCCCAAGTCGCACTAGCCACCGGCAACTTTTTCAACGGCTGCGGCGGCTTAATCACATCCAGCTCATTCACCAGCAAACGGAAGCGGTTACCCATATCTACCATCGTGGCATTCAGTGCCCGCCCCGCTTTAGCCGTGAAAACCAGCCGCGGTGGGTCATCTTTGCCGCCAATCCCCAATGGCTCAATCCTTAATGCCGGCTTAGCCGCTGCTATCGTCGGACACACCTCCAGCATGTGCGACCCCAAAATCAGCGACTGCTTAGGATCAAGATGGTATGTGTAATCCTCCATCCAGCTTGTGCCACCTTTAAGACCTGTCGCCATGCTCTTCATGGCACGCAGCAAAGCGCACGTTTTCCAGTCGCCCTCAGCTCCAAAGCCATAACCGTCGGCCATCAACCGCTGCGATGCCAACCCCGGCAATTGCGTCAAACCGTGCAGATCTTCAAAAGTCGTGGTAAAGCCCTTAAAATTACCCTCTACCAGAAAACCCCTGATAGCCAACTCAATACGTGCTGCCTCACGCAAGGTGTTACGTCGCTTCCCACCCCGCCGCAACTCCGCTGCCACGGTGTAAGACTTATCATACACATCACAAAGCTCATCCACCTCTTTCTCGCTGACCCCATCCATGCGCCCCACCAGATCACCCAGCGGATAGGTATTTACCGAATACCCCAAACGCATCTCCGCCCCCACTTTGTCGCCCTCGGTCACCGCCACATCACGCATATTATCGCCAAAACGGACAAACCTTGCCCCCTGCCAATCGTTCCAGCCGATCACCGCCCGCTGCCAGGCATCAATCCGTCCCACCACTTCAGGATCACTCCAATGCCCTGCCACCACCTTCCGCGGCAACCGCATCCGTGTATGGATAAACCCATGCTCACGATCACCATGCGCAGCCTGATTCAGATTCATGAAATCCATATCGATCTCACCCCACGGCAAGTCACGATTAAACTGAGTATGGAGATGCAACACCGGCTTATTAAGAACATTCAACCCACCAATCCACATCTTCGATGGCGAAAAAGTATGCATCCACAAAATAACCCCGGCACAAGAGCGGTCATGCGACGCATCAGCCAATGTATTCCTTATCTCCTCCGCAGTCGTCACAATCGGTTTACAGACAATCGGTAGCGGTAATTTATTTTTATTAAGGCCATCAACTATCTTCCCCGAATTATCCCCCACCTGCACCAACGCCTCCGGACCATACAAATGCTGACTACCCGTAATAAACCATACTGAAAGCTGCTCGCAAAGACCTTGTTTCATAAACACCTCACATATCACCCACATGGGTACAATCGCATAAAAATCAGTAAAAGTGTCTTAACCACTCTCACTCCCGATAAAGCAAATAATATCAAAACCACCCCCCCCCCGCA
>JAAYNR010000186.1 GCA_012520735.1 Lentisphaerota bacterium
AGTCCATGAAAGTGCCAGATATATTAAGGGAACAAGATTTCTATGCTATACAACATTTGGTTACGGCTGTAAGCAGTTTTAGCCCATTAAGGCATTTTTTCACCCTTCACCCTTCCACATTCACTCTTCACTCTGCATCTGGCGAGTTACTTAATTCCATTGCGGTTTCACCCGCTTTGGTTTATAGTATTTATTTTCATTCACACCGATTATTATCTTTTACCTGCCACAGGAAAGGAACCTGATTATGCCAGCTACACACTACCAGAACGCCAAAGAGATTTATGCCGCCCGCGGTGTCGACACCGAAGCTGCCCTGACAGCCCTCGCTAATATACCCATCTCCATGCACTGCTGGCAGGGTGATGATGTCAATGGCTTCGAGAACTCTGCTGAGCTCGGCGGTGGCCTCGCCGCTACCGGTAACTACCTCGGTAAGGCGCGTACCGCTGATGAGTTGCGTGCCGATATCGAGCAGGCCGTAGCCTGTATCCCCGGCCCCCTCCGTGTCGGACTCCATGCACTCTATGCCGAACCATCCACACGCGTTGAACGCGATGCCCTCCTCCCTGAACACTTCACAAACTGGATTGACTGGGCTAAAGCTAATTCGCTGGCTCTAGATTTCAACCCCTCTTTCTTTGCCCATCCCCTCGCTGCCTCGGGCTTTACTCTGGCCCACCCCGATCGCTCTATCCGTGAGTTCTGGATCCGCCACGGTATTGCCTCACGTAAAATCGGTGCTGCGATGGGTCGCGCCCTCGGTGCCACCTGTATCACAAACCACTGGATGCCCGATGGCTATAAAGACTCCCCCGCCGACCGCCTCTCTCCGCGCCAGCGGATGCTGGAGTCGCTTGATGCAGTCTTTGCGGAACCAATCCCCGCCGCCGAAAACCTCGACGCTCTGGAGAGTAAACTATTCGGTATTGGTGTGGAGTCTTACACTGTCGGCTCACACGAGTTTTACCTCGGTTATGCCACCAGCCGTCAAAAAATAATCTGTTACGATGTCGGCCATTTCCACCCCACCGAGACCATCACCGATAAGATCTCCTCGTCGCTCCTCTATGTCCCCGGCATCCTCCTCCACCTCTCACGTGGTGTCCGCTGGGACTCCGACCACGTAGCCACTCTCACAGACGATATGTTCGCCACGTTCCAGGAGATTGTCCGCGGAAACTTCCTCGATCGCACTTACATCAGTATGGACTACTTTGATGCCTCGATTAATCGCCTCGCGGCCTGGGTCATCGGTGTCCGTAATGCCCGTAAAGCCCTGTTGGCTGCCTTGCTCGAGCCCTATGCCGAGATGCTTAAGGCCGAAGAGAGTGGCGACTTCACCAGCCGTCTGGTGCAGCAGGAAGAGAATAAGCTCCTCCCGCTAGGCGCTGTCTGGAATGAATTCTGCAAGCGCCACGATAAACCGATAGATGGCCAGTGGCTCTCTCAGGTTAAAGCCTACGAAGCCAATGTGTTGGTCAATCGCAATTAATCATAAAATCGCACATTAACCCCGAAGGCCCGTCGGCAGATACCTGCCGCAGGCTTCCATAAAAGAGAAAAGATCATGACTATTAAAGAAGAACTCATCGCCTACGGTATTAAAATAGCCACTGCCGGTCTGGTAGCCGGCGCCGGCGGTAACACCAGTGCCCGTGATGGCGATATTATCTGGATGAAACCGAGTGGATTCGCCATGGATGATATCACACCGGACGACCTCTGTGGTCTCTCGCTGGCCGACGGCACACAGGTGTACGGACCGCATAAACCGACCAGTGAGTATAATATGCACCTCGGTATCTACCGTAATCGCCCCGATGTTCAGGTAGTCTTCCATACCCACTCACCATGGGCCTCAGGCATCTTCAGCTCCGGTGCCGAGCTCAAGCCGATGTTTGCCGAGTTTGTCTGTGACCTCGGTCGTGTTAGTACCATCCCGTACGTCACCCCCACTACAGACGATCTGGCCAATGCCGTTGCCGAGGCCTGTAAAACCACCGATACCCTCTTCATGGTTAATCATGGCATGCTCGCCACCGGCGCAAACATGAAGCAGGCCTACTACCGCTGCGTGGTGGTAGAAGATGCCGCCAAGTCGATGATCGCAGCAGCTATTGTCGGCAAACCGCAGTTTCTTACCGCACAACAGCAGGCCGACTTGATAGCCCTTGATGCCGTCAAGCACCGCGTCAAAACAATGTCTAAATAAGAGCACCCCAAAGTGGCTCCCAACGGAGCCACTTCCCACGCTCTCTCATACCGTGCCCCATACCAGAGCACCGTAAACACCATGCCCAAACTCACCCTCCTGCTTGCAATTATTGCGGCCATTCTTTGTGGTTGCTCACCTCACCCCTCCATTGACCCAACACCGGATGAACGTCGTATCGTCTCGCTGGCTCCCTCGCTTACCGAAATCCTCTTTGCCATTGGTGCCTCAAACCAGCTCGTAGGACGAACAGATGTCTGCGATACCCCACCCGCTGCCACAAATATTGCCATTGTCGGCGGCTTTGGCCGCCCATCTATCGACACTCTCGCCCTGACCCGCCCCACCCATATCTGGTGGGTCGATATTGAAGACCGCGAACTACCAGCCATGTTTACCCGTCTCGGCTGGCAAGGTGAACGGTTTGCCTGTAAACGTCTGGCCGATATCCCTACCGCCATCGAAAAACTCGGCCAACACACCGATTGCACCCCCGCCGCCACCCAACTCGCCGCCACACTCCGCGCTGGCATAGCCGCCAGAGAGGCCGCAACCCTCGCTGACACACCACGCCCCACTGTGTTGGTCGTTGTCTGGTGGACACCCCTGATGACCTGCGGACGCGAATCGTTTATCGGTGATATCATTACTCTGGCCGGCGGGCGCCTCATCACCGAAGAGGTTGAACGCGACTACTTCACCGTCTCGGACGAGTGGGCTCTGCGCCAAAACCCCGACACCATCATCTGCCTTGACTACACCCCGCCCGGAGAATCACTCAAACGCCTCCGTAACACCACCGGCTGGTGCTCTCTTAATGCCGTGAAAGAGGGCCGCGTGTATAATCACCTCGATGCAAACGTCCTCTACCGCCCCGGCCCACGTGTTTTAGAGGCAGTCGATAGCGTCCGTGCCCTCCTTGACTCCCATGCGAATAAGTGATAAACTTTACACGTAAACCACAGATTTCAGATCTGAATAAATCAGGAGGATCAAAATGAATAAAAAACCTGTTAAAAATCGGCGTGTAACCTTTACAGTTCAAGCCGATCCCGGCTCTACTGTATATCTGGCCGGTTCCTTTAACGACTGGAACCCCCAGAAGAAAAAAATGACTGATAAAAAAGGTAACGGAACCTTTACAGCCTGCCTGTTGCTTCCGCCCGGGAGCTACGAATATAAATTCGTCATTAATGGCACCTGGTGTGTCGACCCGGCAAACTGTGAATGGTCACAAAATGACCTCGGCACCCTTAATAGTCTACTCACTATTGAAGTGTGAGGAACCACTCCATTACCCAACTACCTGTAGCGAACCATCTCGCGGCGTGCCTCGCGGTCTGCGTCCCGCCTCTTGACGGTTTCGCGCTTGTCCTGCACATTCTTGCCTCGGCAAACCCCTACTTCCACCTTCACCACACCCCGCGCCGACAAATAGAGGCGTAGCGGTATCAACGCCAGCCCTTTTTGCTCCTGAAGTGCCCGTAGCTTCCTGATCTCGTTTTTATGCATCAGCAATTGCCGAGACCTTTGTGAGTCGTGATTAAAGCGGTTACCAAACGTGTACGGCGGTATATTTACCTGATGCAACATCAGGCATCCCCCATCAGCCTTAATATACGCCCCGATCAGACTCGCCCCACCCTCACGCACCACCTTTACCTCTGTCCCCACCAGAGCGACACCCGCCTCATACCTCTCCAATACGTGATAATCATGTAAAGCCTTTCGGTTAAACGAAAGGTTCCCATCACCAGGCTTTTTTTTCTTGCTACTCATCTTCTAAAAAAAAGGCCGGAGTCACCCCCGGCCGTTAACTGTTATTATGGCGTCATAATGCCGTCATTTATATACTTACGACTGCTGGGCGTACTGCTCCTGAAGCTCCTGCCGCCGCGCCAGAGCATCAAAATCAACTTGCGCGATAATTTTACCCTCAGCTATCTCACGCAACGCTATGTCGAGTTTATCTTCGTCTTGCGAAGCAGGCTTGACATAGGGCCGCATGCCTTCATTAAGTTGCTTCACACGCAATGACACCAGATTTACCAGCACCGGCACGCTAGGAATACGGGCTTTAGCCTTCTCAAGCAATTCAAGGTTCACGTCAACTCCTCTATTTTTATGGAAAGCTCTTATCTTAGCACCACCCACCCAAACTTGTCAACAACACGATTCTCCAATCTTTTCAAGCGCGGTGCGTCATAGTCATGGACACCGTAGCCGGGAAAAAGGTGTTTTGAAAAGTAGCGCATACGTCAAATACTGGACACCGTGTTAAAATCGGCATTTATGAGAACTACTATGTCAAGAAGAG
>JAAYNR010000181.1 GCA_012520735.1 Lentisphaerota bacterium
CATTGAGAGTCATCGTCAACTCTATTCTTTTTAAACCTGTTTTCCAAACGCGCAGCGTTTTTATTAAAACTGCGGGAGTCCATGCAAGTGCCAGATATGTTAAGAAAATAAGATTTCTATGCTGTACCACATTTGGTTACGGCTGTAAGCAGTTTTAGGTTATGATTGCAATTTAGAGCCGTAAGAGACTATTATCGAGTTTATGGATTTACAACTACGGGTAAATGAGCGGGTAGTAGACCGCGACTTTAAATACTATATATTTGACTGGGATGACAACATCCTGATGATGCCGACGCGTATCCATCTGGAGAAGTTGCAGCCTGATGGTTCGTGGGCGCCTCATGCTGTTTCCACGGCACTTTTTGCGGTGATACGGCGCGATACCGTTAATTACCGCCCGCCGCAAAACAATTGGGAGTTGGCGTTCCGTGAATTCCGAGATCGCGGTGAGTGTCCGGCCGAGGCTTTTCTGCAAGATACCCGCACTGCTATCAATGCGGTATTAGAGGGGGAGGTGCCGCCGGCTCCCAGCTTTGAGACTTTTCGCAGGACGCTCACCGAGGGGCGGCTTTTTGCTATAGTTACGGCGCGGGGGCATGCCAGTGATACTTTGCGTAAAGGGGTGCAGCTCTTTATGGAGATGGTACTGACAGTGGCAGAGCGAGAGGAGATGATGGCCAACCTGCGGGGGTACCGCTACGCTTACGACGGTTTGCATAATTTTGGCAGTGACGATGAAGAGATTGATTACTACCTTAGTTTAAACCGCTACCATGCTGTCACCTCGCCTACCTTTAAAGAGTGGATGGCCGATGGGAGTCCCGGCGGGGTTGTGGGGAGTTCTGAAGAGCGGAAACAGTTTGCCATACGTGACTTTGTAGAACATATAGTGCATATACTACAGCGCACGGGAGAGCCACTGCGGCGGCCGGTGAGTGTAGGGTTTTCCGATGACGACCCTGCCAACGTGGTTGCGGTGGAGGAGTATATCCGCACTACGCTTTCGCGTCACTTTCCGGGGGTCAAGTTTGTGGTTTACGACACCTCAGACCCCGATACTGCCAAAGGGCGCAAGATTGTGGTGTCGGGTCAGCTAAACCTCTTTTAATGGAACCACCACTGACACCGCAGTTTAGAGATTTGTGGCTCAAAAAAGGAGCCTTGCTGGCTCCTATGGCGGGGTTTACCGATGGAGCTATGAGGCGGATTTGTCATCAGGCAGGGGCGGCTCTGACTTACACAGAGATGGTTAATGCTATTGGTCTAGTGCGAGGCTCGAGCAAGACGTGGCATCTGCTGACCACCCTGCCGGGGGAGGGTGGTGTGGTGGCTCATTTGTATGGGGCGCATCCGACCGAGATGGCCGACGCAGCGGTGGCAGTTTGGCAAAGTGGGAGGTTTGTGGCGTTGGATATCAATGCGGGGTGTCCGATGAAGAAAATCACGGCCAATGGTTGTGGCGCGGCGCTTATGAAACAGCCTGAAAAAATTGGGGCAATGGTAGCTGCCATGAGAGCGGCGACACCACTGCCGGTGACGGTTAAAACACGGATTGGGTTGGTGCCGGATACTATTTTATCCTTTGAGATACTAAGGGCGGTTGAAGAGGCGGGAGCGGCGGCAATAACGGTACATGGTAGATTTGCAGCAAAATTTCACAGTGGCCCGGTTGCTTTTGAGACATTGGCTGCGATCAAAGCGGCAGCGCGGATTCCTGTAATTGGCAATGGTGGTATAAACAGCAGTGCAGCGGCAGATGTTATGTTACGCGAGACAGGGGTTGACGGTGTGATGGTGGGTCAGGGGGCGATGGGCAATCCGTGGCTGTTCAGTGAGATAGCAGCGATGATGAGTGGTGGTGCCGCAGAGGAGGCGGGAGAGATGGAGCGGCGCACGGTGGGGGAGATTTGCGCGATGTTTGAGCGTCATGTTGCGGCATCTCTGGAACTGCAGGAGTTGATAAACGCAGCGGCGGCTGAGCCGGAGCAGCGACGTGACCCTGAGAGTGTAGTGGCAACCGGGTTTCGCTGTCATCTTTTCCGCTACTTTGCCGGAGTCCCCGGGGCGGCAAAGTTAAGAGGCGAGATGAGCACATTGCGGAGTATAGAGGCGATGCGGGCGGCGATAGCTAGGCACTTGAAGCCGACAAATGTAAATTAAAACTGCTTACAGCCGTAACCAAATGTTATACAGCATAGAAATCTTATTTTCTTAACATATCTGGCACTTACATGGACTCCCGCAGTTTTAATAAAAACGCTGCGCGTTTGGAAAATAGGTTTTAAAAGGGAGAGTGTTGACGATAACTCTCAATGCTGCCTTAGCTGCTTCAACGCAACAACTTATGAAGATAGCTGCTTGAACTTCTTGTTTTTTTTGATAGTAGCTAACAGGTTAGCTACTAAGGAGGGTGATCAAGGGTATTTGCCTCCTCTTTAGCCGTGCCACAGCTTCTCTGTACCCGGTAAGCTAACTTGACCCTCGACTCGCGACCCTCGACCATCGAACAGAACCGCCTTCTCTCTATGCGTTCTCTGGTGCGAGAGCCCTATGCGGGAAATCTGCATATAAGGTTCTATGAGGGGGAGGGCAGTCGGCGGACTGGCTAACGCTGGAAAACCGGCTCCCTCTCTACTCTACTGGTTTTTGATTTTCCAGAATTGGGGTGTTAAAATACTACTTGTGTGCTATAGTAGCTAACTCGTTAGCTACTATCAAAAAAAACAAGAAGTTCAAGCAGCTATCTTCATAAGTTGTTGCGTTGA
>JAAYNR010000129.1 GCA_012520735.1 Lentisphaerota bacterium
GATCGGTTCATCGGCAGCGATGACTTCAGGGAGGCACTTGGCAAAGTGGCCGGTGGGGTCGATAGCATTGATCAGGGGATCAGACCACTTGCGCCTGCGGACATCGAAATAGGCGGTACCGGAGGCGTCGCCACACTCTGTTTTACGCTCGCCGGTGAGCCAGAAATTGAGGTAGTCGTGCGGGAGCAGAACGGTGGCCAGTTTAGCATAGAGAGCCGGTTCATTTTCACGCAACCAGAGTACTTTAGAGGCGGTAAAACCTGCGGCAACGGAGTTGCCGATAGCGGCGATGACGGCATCATTGCCACCAACAGCAGCGGTGATGCGTTCGCACTGTGGAACGGTTTCAGTATCGCACCAGAGTTTGGCAGGGCGCAGTGGTGTGCCGTTGGCATCGAGTGCGACACAACCGTGCTGCTGACCTGAAACAGAGATAGCTACTATGGCGTTACGGTCGACACCGGGGGCAGCCAGGGCTTGGTCAAGAGTGCTGGTGGCGGCATCGATCCACCATTGTGGTTCCTGTTCACGGCGGCCTTGATCGTTTTCAATGAGTTTGTGAGGGGCATAAGCTGAAGCGAGCAACTTCCGCTGCCGGCGACTGTAAACAGCGCATTTTGTTCCTTGTGTGCCGTTATCGATACCGATGAAGAGTTGATCCGCCATGCTGTTTGCTCCTATTTGATTGAGTAACGTGTGGCCTTGACAAGAGCCTTCCATAGTTGGGTTGGGGTTTCGGCCATAAGTAGGGCTTCTCGGTTTTGCTGTTTTAGTAGTGCCTCGGTGAGGCCGGCCATAAGGCGGAGATAGAAGGCACTGGCGGCTGTAGGGATAGTGATAAGGAAGATAATGTGACTGAGGGGGGATTCGTCGGTAAAGTTGATCCCCTCTTTGCTGGTGCCGAGCGAGAGGGTGAGGCCGCCTCCTTCAACGCCGCGGACGTGCGGAAAGGCGAGACCGTGCTCCATGGCGGTGCTGAGGAGTGCTTCACGCTCAAGGGCACTGGTGACCAGCTTTTCAGAGCTGTCGATAAAGTGGGTTGACTGCATCACCTTAGCCAGCTCAGTGATAGCCTCCTCCTTGGTAGTGGCGGTGAGTGCGGGAACCATCAATTTTTCGGCAGAAAAACGGGCAATGCCAACTTTGCGGGGTTCAGTACGGCTGGGGCGTTCACCAACCCAGCGGGGCGCATCGGGCTCTTCATAGAGGATGCGGGCGCAATTGGGGCAGTTTTGCACAGCTTTACAGGCGCGTACTTCCTGTACCTGACTGATAGGGAGGCGCATACCGCAGATGGCACAACAGCCGTTGTGCATGGGTGAGAGGACTATATGGTCTTTTTTGAAGAGTCGCTGGTAGAGTGACATCACTTCAGGTGGGAGCTGGCCGGTCATCTCATCGATGGCGTCATTGAGTCGGTTCATATGTGAACCATCGCCAGTGGTGCGATGTTCGTCGCGGATAAGAACCAGTTCCTGTAACTGGTTGAGATGATTTATTAAACTATGCATATTACCCCATGTGTGAATAGTAGTGCGCTTTTTATAGGTGTTTGTGGTATATTACCATAAATTCTGAAGCGTGCCACAAAAAATGTAATTGTTTTTATAATTTGTGGTTTGGGCAGAAAATGCCCCTATACCGAAGCAAAATGGTTGCCTGTCGGGTAGGGGCAGAGAGTTATAAAAGCGAGTAGTTTTTGGGGTGTGATATTGTTACTCTGCTTTAGGGAGGGGGCCGACGAGGGTCTCAAAATCGTCGAGGGTGGAGGTGTCGCCGGAGTAGATTTGTTCTTTGAGCATGTGGAGGCGGGGGATACGCTCATTGAGCCAGCGTCGGGCTACAGCCAGCTTTTTATCACTGGCGGTGGCGTGGTCACAGAAAAGGGCAGCAATGACGAGATCGGTGGCGATATCGACCAACTTGCGGGCGTAGAGGTCGCGATAGGCGTTAGCAGCATTGTGTGCTTTGACAAAAGCGACGGCTTCGGCAAGTATGTTCAGACCGTCGTTAATTTTAGCGGTCAGGGGTTGCAATTCTGGTGACCAGGTCCGTTCGCCGAGGATGTCGGCAACAATTTCGGCGGTTTGGCCACCCATAACGCCGGCGATAGCGGCGACTACCTGGAGTTGGCTGGTGCCTTCGTAGATGGTGGTGATGCGGCTGTCACGGAGGTGACGTTCAACAGCGTAGTCTTTCATGTAGCCACTGCCGCCGAGGACAGCCATGGAGCTGTTAGCTACCCGCATGGACATTTCAGAGCCGTAGTATTTAGCCATGGGGGTGAGTGTTTTATTGAAGCTTTTGTAGCGGCGTTCGTTATTGCGAACCGATTTTTGTTCATCGGCGGCGAGATCGGCGGCCTTAAGCCGGGTGCCATAGCCGGTTTCGAGGTCGACGCAGTAAGAGGCGTAGTAGGTGAGGGCGCGGGCAGCCTGAAGGTCGAGGCTCATCTCTACCAGAAGGTCGCGGACGGCGGGGAAGTTGTCGATAGCGGTGTTGAACTGTTTACGGCTGTTAGCGTAGTCACGGGCAACACGGAAGGCGGCTTCGCCGATGCCGAGGCTTTGTGAGGCGATGCCGATACGGGCACCGTTCATCAGGCTCATGACATAGGTGATGAGACCGCGACGGCGCTCACCGATGAGCTTGGCGGGGGCATCGTCGAAAAACAGTTCACAGGTGGGACTGCCGTGGATACCGAGTTTGTTTTCGAGGCGGCGAACTTTGACGCGAGGGCCGCGTTCGACCAGCAAGCATGAGAGTCCACGACCGTCGGCAATATCGGGCTCGGTGCGCGCCAGAACAAGGAGAACTTCGCCACAGCCATTGGTGATAAAACGTTTTACGCCACGGACGCGCCACTGGCCATCGGGATCCTGAAAGGCGCGGACCTTGACAGCCTGTAGGTCGCTGCCGGCATCGGGTTCGGTGAGAACCATAGCACCGGTCCATTCGCCACTGGCCATACGTGGCAGATACTCTTGTTTAATCTCTTCAGTAGCAAAGGCGTTAATGGTTTCGGCGATCCCCTGCAGTCCGTAGAGATTCATCAGTGAGGCATCGGCACGGCTAACGATATCATTAGACATACTGTAGAGGAGGTGCGGCCCATTGAGTCCGCCAAAGCGATAAGGGAGGGTGAAGCCCATGGCATCGGCCTGACCAAACAGACGGACAGCTTCGGCGATGCCGGGGGCGTAGGTGACGGAGCCGTCGGCATTTAATTTATTGCCGACTTCGTCGGTTTCGCCGGCAGTGGGGGCGACACGTTCACCGGCGATCTCACCGATAACGGAGAGGATATGTCGGTAGTTGTCGATGGCTTCGGCGGCATTGGCTGGGGCGTGGTCGAAGGTTTTAGCATGAGAGAAATCCTCTTCACGCAATTTTGCAACCAGCGCCAGATTCATGTGGTTAAAGAGAAACTGGATATCGTCATTGTCGGTGAAAAAATTAGCCATGGTTAGTTATCCCTGTTATCTATGATGAAATTATGGTGGGTGGTTAGTCGTTTTGGGCTGTACCGGTAACAGCCTCTTCCAGCGAGGCTCCGGAGCGGATAGTTTTGATCAGCTTGGGGATGACTTCATTGAGGTCGCCGACCACGCCATAGTGGGCAACGCCGAATATTGGGGCGTCTTTGTCGATATTGATGGCGAGGATTTTGGCCGACTCCTGCATACCGGCGCGGTGTTGGACAGCACCTGAGATACCGGCGCAGATATAGAGGGCGGGGCGTACGGTAGTTCCGGTTTGACCGACTTGGTGGTCGTGGTCGACATAACCGAGGTCGACTGCGGCGCGGCTGCCGCCGACGGCACCGCCGAGGATATTGGCCAAGTCCCAGATCAGGCGGAAGTTATCGCGGCTACCGACCCCGGCTCCGCCGGCCACAATGATACGTGCACCTTTAAGATTTACTTTTTTAGGGCGACGCTTTGATTCAAGCACTTGCGTGGGGAGGGTGGTGGGGTCGATATTGACGGTAACGGCGACGACATCACCTTTACGGGAGGGGTCGGCAACAGACATACGCATAACGCCTTCTCGGACGGTAGCCATTTGCGGCCAGCGTTCGGGGTTGACGATAGTAGCGATTATATTACCACCAAAGGCGGGGCGTATCTGCTGGAGGAGGTTTTCGGTAACTTTTTTAGTGAGAGGGTCAGTATGGTTACCGATCTGTAGGTCGGTACAGTCAGCGGTGAGACCGCATTTCATGCTGGAGGCGACTGTCGGGGCCAGATCACGGCCTATGGCAGTGGCGCCAAAAAGGCATATTTGCGGCTTATATTCTGTAATAAGATCGCAGATAAGTGTAGCATAGCTGGCGGGCTGGTAGTGTTCGAGTACGGGGGAGTCGGCCAGATAGACGCAGTCAGCACCATGCTGGATCAGTTTTTCTGAGAGCTTGGCGATATTATTGCCGAGAATAACTGCTGCCAGAGGGACGTTAAGGGTGTCGGCCAATTCCCGTCCTTTACTGAGCAACTCCAGTGGCACATCTGAAAGCTGTCCGGCCTCTTGCTCTGCGAAGACCCAGACTTCACCGTTGCGATTCATATCGATCATAATAAAACCTCTTTTCTCAACCAATGGTATGGTCTTCTACAAGTTCGTAAATAAGTTGGTTAATACCGGCATCTGTTGGCGGGAACTCTTTATAGTCGCCACCGGCCAGGACGATTGACTGGATACGATTTACTTTAGTGGGGCTGCCGGTGACACCACACCAGGTGAGGTCGGCCTCAAGATCGTCAAGGTCCCACTGGGTAATGAGAAGACCTTGTTTTGCCAGTGCCTGACAACGGTTTGCGGCTTCACTTCTTTTAGTGTTGTCATCGGCATCGGGGAGCTGTTCGGTGACAATTTTATTTACCTCGAGAGGAGAGAGCGCCTTTTTAAATTTGAGGGCTTTACGCAGTGCCTGCGGGCGCGGTTTATTGGCACTTTCGACCACAGTGAAGAGAGCGGGTAGCTGCGAACGGACAACCTCATAACCGTTGCCGATATTGCGGCGCACTCGGACTGTCCGGCCTTCAAACTCGAAGTCTTCAAGATAAGTAACCAGAGTATAGCCGAGTTTTTCAGCGAGTTGTGGGCCAACCTGTGCGGTGTCGCCATCAATAGCCTGGCGTCCACAAAAAACGACATCGGCATTGAGTTTCCGGACCGCGCAGGAGAGGATATAGCTGGTGGCGAGGGTATCAGATGCGGCACAGCGGCGATCAGTAACCAGCACGGCGTGATCGGCACCGCGGCAGAGGGCATCACGCAAAACATCACAAGCCGAGGGGAGGCCCATGGTAAGGACGGTGACAGTACCGCCGTGGCGGTCACGTGCCTCCAGAGCTGACTCGAGGGCATTGAGGTCTTCGGGGTTGAAGATGGCAGGCAAAGCGGCCCGGTTTACGGTACCATCCGATTTCATTGCCTGGCCGGTAATCTGCTTTGTGTCTGGCACCTGCTTGACACAGACTATACTGTTATATCCCATGTTTTACTCTTCTGGTGTTGGCACTCTGGCCATGGTTGGTTGATTTTAATGTTCAGGCCTTGGCAGTCTGGTCGGGTACGGTCATACATATCCATTCGGCTTCGGTGGCTACTTCGCCATCGACAATGGCCTTGCCAGACTGATGAAGGAGGCGTTCGGTGGTTTTGAGAAACTTGATTTGAAAATCGATCTTCTCGTCCGGGAGAACAGGGCGGCGGAACTTGGCTTTTTTTACTGTTGCCAGCAGGATTGTTTTTGAGCTGGCGAGGTTGCCATAAACAACCGCCGCACCGCCACATTGCGCCATAGCCTCTATCAGCAGGACACCTGGAACTACGGGATAGTCGGGGAAGTGGCCGGCAAAGAAAGCAGAGTCTGCCTTGAAGGTATACTCTGCCAGACAGCCGTGTTTATCGACCGAGTGTATAGTATCAACAAATAAAAACGGTGGCCGATGGGGCAGTAGTGAGTAGAGAGGTTTATTCACAGCTTCTCCTATGCTTCCTGATAACGTTTAAAAACCAGAGCGCCATTGTGGCCGCCAAACCCGAGAGAGGTCGAGAGGGCCGCACGCATGGGGGCAGCGATGCCGACATTCGGGATATAGTTTAGGTCACAGGCGGGGTCTGGGGTCTCATAATTAATGGTTGGGGGGTAGAAACCATTACGTATGCCCAAAACACAGACGATACCCTCCACGGCTCCGGCAGCAGCGATCATGTGGCCGGTCATACTCTTGGTAGAAGATATTTTAAGGCGTTGGGCATCATCGCCAAAGACCTTTTTAATGGCGGCTGTCTCCATGGGGTCGTTAATAGGGGTAGAGGTACCGTGCGCATTAAAATAGTCGATATCGGCGGGCGTGAGGTTGGCATCGGCCAGAGCCAAAGAGATAGCTTCGGCTGCTCCCGTGCCGGCTGGATCGGGGGCAGTGAGGTGGTAGGCATCACCGGTGGAGCCATAGCCAGCCAGTTCAGCGTAGATACGGGCACCACGTTTCAGGGCATGTTCGAGTGACTCTACCACCATGATGCCGGCACCTTCGGCCATGATAAAACCGTCGCGGTTAGCGTCAAAGGGGCGGCAGGCTTTTTCCGGGGTATCATTATACTTGGTACTGAGTGCTTTCAGGGCACAGAAACCGCCGATTGCCACAGGGGTGATGGCGGCTTCGGTGCCACCGGTAACAACGATATCGGCACGTCCGGCACGGATGGCATCAAAGGCAACACCTATGGCATCGGTGCCGGAGGCACAAGCGGTGACAATGGTATGGACTTGGCCGCGTGCCTGAAGCATCATAGAGATATTGCCGGCAGCTTCATTACTGATAAGTTTGGGGATAGACATGGCGGAGATCCGCTTAGCACCACGCTCAAAGAGGGTTTTGTGGGCTTCGTGATCGACTTCACGCCCGCCGATACCATTGCCGAGAATAACAGAGGTACGCCAGGGCGATGGTGCCGGGCCGTCAAAGCCGGCGTCGTGCCATGCCTCTTTGGTAGCGGCCACGGCGTACTGCGTAAAGAGAGCCATCCGTTTAGCCTCTTTAGCCTCGAAATAGTTAGCAGGGTCGAAACCTTTGACTTCACCGGCCACGAGAGAGTCGAGCCCTTCGGTGTCACATTTGGTCAGCGGGCCGATTCCGGAAACGCCATTTTTGATGTTTTCCCAGAAAGAGGCCACATCATTGCCAATAGGTGTGATTGCACCCAATCCTGTAATAACTACACGTGTTTTCATATCCAATGTCCGAATCCTTTCTATTTATAAAATACGTTAAACGGTGGCCAGAGGGTCACTGTGCCCCCAACGCACCAGCGTGCCGCCATAGGTTAGGCCCGCTCCAAAGCCGACAAAGATCAGGGGATCGCCCGGTTCAACTCTCCCTTTCATAATAAGCTCATCGAGGGCGATCGGGATACTGGCGGCAGATGTGTTGGCAACCTCGGCGATGTTAAGGAAAAACTTATCTGTTGTGGTGCCGAGGCGACGTGCTGCGGCATCAATAATGCGGAAGTTAGCTTGATGCGGGACTATATATTTGATATCATCCATTGTGAGATTAGCCTTCTGCAGCAGTTCAGAGATAATTTCAGCGATTGCCTTAACTGCAAAATTAAAGACAGGTTTGCCATCCATATGGATGTAGTGGCTAACTGTAGGCTCTGTGGAGAGTTCAGGGTTGACGAAGCGAGTGCCGCCCTCACGACGCAAAGTGTAGAAGCCGTCGCTATCGACCTTCATGATTGATTCTGCCAACCCAAAATCGCCTGTGCCATGTTTGAGGACAACGGCACCGGCACCATCACCAAAGAGTACACATGTGTTACGGTCAGACCAGTCTACTATCCTCGTCATCAGGTCGGCCCCGATTACCAGACCGGGACGGGGGTCATTTGCCATAAGCCCCTGAACGATACTGAGTGCATAGACAAAACCGGTACAGGCGGCTGAGATATCAAAGGCAGCGGCCCGACCTGCTTTCAATTCGCGATGTACCAGACAAGAGGCGGCTGGCAGGAGGTAGTCGGGAGTAGTTGTAGCAAGGACGATATAGCCGAGCTCAGAGGCTTCAACGCCGGCCCGTTCAAGGGCTATGCGTGCGGCCTGTGTGGCACCATAAGAGGTGGTATGTTCCTCACTGGCAATATGCCTGGCACGGATACCGGTGTGCGAAATAATCCACTCATCAGTAGTGTCGAGAGTCTCTGAAAGCATGTCGTTAGTAACACGTTTTTCAGGGAGCCAGGAACCTGTCGAGGCTATTTGAATAACTGTCTTTGCCATTGTGCTAATTCTCCTGTAAAAAAACCAGTGTGACATTTTTTCATTTTTTGTCAACATCGAAAATTATGCCCGATATGAGCGTCCCCGGAATAGACCTTCTCAAAGGAGCCATCGGGGAGGGTAAGGTGCAAGGAGCCATCCTCACAAATACCACTGGCTACACCGCTGATAACGGCTCCGGCGGCACGTTCGACAGTGATCTCACGGCCATAGAGAGCATCAAGCTGGTGCAGACGCGGCAAAAAGGGCGTAAAACCGTTAATTTGCCACTTTTTGAAGCCCTTTTCCAGTCCAAAAAGGATGTCGGCCAGAAGTTGCTCACGGGGAATCCGGTGTCCGGCGCAGATACGGAGAGAGGTAGCACGTTTTGCTATATCGGGTGGAAAATCATCTGGTGCAGCATTAACGTTTAATCCAATGCCCACTATGAGGCTTGGTGTGTTACCAGCAGAAGATGTCATTTCACATAAGATGCCGCAAGGTTTACGGTTAGCAATCAATATATCGTTGGGCCATTTAAGCAACGGGCGGCAATTCGGTAAATAAGGTATAATGGCTTCGACAACGGCTAGACCGACAACCAGAGGGAGGGTGGTGACCTCCGAAATCGCCACCTCCGGCTTGAGTAATATGGAGAAATAGAGCCCCAAACCGGGTGGAGAGTGCCATGCTCTGGCCATACGTCCACGTCCGGCAGTTTGAGTCTCAGCCACTAAAACAGTACCATTAGCAGCACCCTGAGCGGACATTTTTGCAAGCTGGGCATTAGTGGAGGGGGTAGTAGCGAGCCAAATCAGCGGGCGGCCTATGGCAGTAGTTTGCAACAAGGCGGAGACGGCATCAGCAAATGTCTTTTTTACATTTTTTACTGGTTTTAGTGTCATATCGGGCAGCTTTGTGGTTATTGGTCCATTAGTGTTATCAAACAGGCTATACTATTTGATTTTTTAGAAAAAATTATAACATGGCTTTGAGTTTGATTACAGCAATATTGGCCTTACTAAATCGGGCAATAGTATCGGATGTCTGCGTGCTTATTTTTCCGTTTCCTTTTGCTTGGCTTTTAGCGTATAATCGCCCTCATTACGTGCATTTACTATGCGTTTGCAGGCTTGCACGCAAGATATATGGCTTTATACATTAAAGATGTTTTTAATGGCATGCTGGTAAACAACCTGCATGATCCACGGGGACGGAGTCTGTCCAAAAACAATAAATGAGTTTTCTGGCCCGTAATTTTGTGGTTGTGAGCGTGGCCCTACTTGTCGTCTACACCTCATGGGCTTTTGCCGGGACACGCGTCTCCTGGTTATGGCCGATCTGCTGGTTGACAATAGGAGTAGCAGAAGCGATGGTGTTATTTCCAGTATGCCAAAAAGGTGAGTCGATGGGTGAGGCACGGCAGCGGGTCTGGCGTGGGGTAGTGCGTGACCCCCTCTTATATTTTGGCCTGCTATGCACCCTTTTCTTCTTGTTGCAGGCTATAAACGGCCCGCGGATGCTTACTTACTACAGCTTTGAAAACTACTGGGGATATGATCTGCCGCCTGTGCCGTGGTTGCCTTCAGGGGTAGCACTCGACGAGTCGGCACAACTATTGACCTGGTTTACACCAGCCATAGTGGCAGCACTGGCGGTACGCCATGCCATGGATGCCAAGCGGCGCAGGATTATGCTAAGGTTAGTAGTTTGGAATGCGGCGTTCCTCTCCCTGCTGGGCGTGATACACGTCTACTTCGGCTGGAAGAAAATTTACGGTGTGATCGATATTAAAACCCAATTTTTCTCGGTATTCGGCTACCCCAATCATGCCGGGGCTTTTTTCACCTTTGCCTTAGTTCTGGCGATGGGATTCTGGCTTAATGAACGTGAATTATTGACACCATGGGCTGACCTACTGCTGGTCGCTGTAATGATAATTTTTGCGGCTACTATCATGTGCCTAAGCAGAACCTCTATCTTAATGGGTTTAGGCGTGATAGTCTTTGGTGGGCTCTATGCGTTTCGGCGGGTCTGGTCTAGTCTCACTTTAGGTAACCGCATAATAGTGCCATTTATATCGTTATTCTTCGTCACATTATCGTGGGTAGCGATGTTTGGTAACTATCCGGGGAATCCCGTGCGACGAGAGTTGGCGACACTTTCGGTAGAAGAGGTGTTTGGTCAGGTTTGGAACCGCGCTTTCGAGATGCTGGTTCCATCGGCGATCGCCATCTGGCGTGACAACCAGTGGTATGGTGTTGGTGGCTGGGGTTTCAGGCACTTTGTGCCGCTCTATCTCAATACTGAGCAGCACAACAAGCTCTTTGTCGGCGCGGCTAATGTTCACAACGACTTCTTTAATTTTTTAGCGGAACACGGCACTATTGGGTTAACGCTACTAATACTGGTAGGATTGGCTCTGGTGGTACCATTATGGCGCAGTTTGCCAAGTCAGAACATGTCAACAGCAGCTAATCGGGTGCTGCGGGGATTCACAATGGTGGCTTTACTACTGCTGCTGTGTCATAGTGCTATAGATCTGCCGTTCCGTTGTCCGGCCATCATCCAGATGACTTTCATCACTTTAGCTGCGGTCGGCGGGCTATGTCGCGATGCCGGCACCCAGATGCCCGCCTTGATCGGTAAAATGCCCATTGAGCGACACCTCTGAAATGACAACCGCTTCCGACACCAGCCTGAGCAATATTTTCCGCATTATCGCCGATGTCCTGTCCCCGGCCGGCATCGAATGCCTGTTGATCGGCGGTTTTGCGGTGAATGCGCATGGGTATTCCCGTGCTACCTTAGACGTTGATTTAATGGTTGTTGCCACGGAAAATATTTTTAACATGGTTGCCGAGCAGGTGGAGGCGTTACGAAAATGAATTTTCCTGTTATCAGTGAAACAGCGGCACGCTATGAGTCCCAGACAATGCCACGCCTGACCATGGAGGAGTACTGTGAGTTAGTGGAGGCACTAATATCCAGCACTCCACCCGAGATGATAGAGCGTCAGCGAGCCTTGCGGCAAAAACAAAACATCAAGGCTTTTCGGCTGGAACCTGGAGA
>JAAYNR010000177.1 GCA_012520735.1 Lentisphaerota bacterium
CTTCCGCCTCTATTAACTGGTCCGATCCCCTCTGGCACCACATCCCGCGTCCCACCGCCGATACCATCGAAGCAACCCCCGCCTGTCGGCTCACTCTTCATAAACAGTCGCGCCCCCTGATCACTCTGAATAGCGATCCCCTCCTCGCCCTCTGTGAACTCGGTCAGGGTCGCGTTATCGTCTCTGCTATCACCCTCGATACCACCGCCAGTTCTTGGCCGCGTCGCCCCTTCTTTGTCCCTATGATGCTCGCCCTCCCTACTCCACCTGCTGCACCCCACTACCTCCACACCATAGCGGCACACCCCCTTGCCACACCCGCAAACCCCACCACCACCGAGATCCGTACTGCTAAAGGGAGACTCTACGCCAGCTATCCACCCAACTCCCCCCTTATCTCACCCGCTATACCGGGACACTACGCCCTCATCAACTCTACTAACCACCTCACCCTCACTGTATCTCCCGATATCGCCGATGCCCCCACTCTCACCTCTTACCCCACAAAAAAACTCCCCGCCTGGGCCGCTGATGCCATACTCATCACCCCCGGCTCAACCAATAACACACTACAGCAACTCTCGCGGCACCGCCGTGGCCTCGACCTCAGTGGCCCCCTTCTGGTCACTGCCCTACTGGCTGCTATCGCCGAACTGATTGTCGCCCATCACCGTTTTTTCCGCCATGGCTAACTCCCTCACCATAATGACCGTAATTAACTGGCACCCTTTGGTGCCACTGCCATTGATCACCCTCCTGGCAGCTCTGACTCTCGCCGGTCTCTGGTTTCTCTATACCCATGTACGCACAACCGCCCGTTTCCATACTCTCGCCACTCTGCTGATCCTCCGCGCTATCACCATGGTGCTGTTTATATTCGCACTGGCTCAACCTCTCCTTCAGCACTACGTCACCGACCAACACGCCCGCACTGTGATTGTTGCTATCGATACCTCCCCCTCTATGGCTCTCCCCCTTACCAACAACACCACCCGGCTGCAACACGCCCTCACCTCTCTTGCCAAAATTCAAGCCGCCTTCCCCCCAACCTGGCAATGGATAATCACCCCTTTCTCTGATACTCTCTACCCACCACAATCCTCACCCCAACTCACCACTATCACCACCAACACCTATACCGATATCTCCACCGCTCTCGAACAGGCCGACCGCCACGCTGTCGCCGCCAGTGCCGCTGCCATCCTTATGCTCAGCGACGGCGGCGACGACCCCGCCCCACCCCAACTCACCTCTACCACTCCACTCGTAGCCCTCGCTGTTGGCGACCACACTCTCCCCTCTCCCGATATCGCCCTAACCTCTGTTATCGCCCCCGCTACTGTCGAGAAACAAACCACCTTCACTATTAAAGCCCATATCACCGCCAACGGCCCACCGCTGTTTATGCAGCAAGCTGCCGCACTACCGCTGATACTCCTGCGTCACCACGCCGACTCCGAACCACAAGAGATAAAACGCCTCACCGTTGATGCCTCCTCCGGCTCAGCCGATGCCAACTTTGAGGTAGAGTGCACCGAACTCGGCCAAAATATATTTACCATCACCACGCCCCACCAACCCAACGAAAAATTCACCGTCAACAACCATCGCACCATTGCTCTCAATGTCCGTCACTCCGCTGTAGAGATCCTTTTCTACACACACCAGATCGGTGCCGACCTCAAATTTCTCCGTCAGGCACTCGCTAGCGACACCGCCCTCCGCTTCACCGCCCTCTATCGGAGCGGCGAAAACCAATACACCATACATGGTGATGCCGCCGACAGCAACACCCTCAGCCAAGGTCTCCCTACCACTGCAGAAGAGCTGCGCCGCTACGGTGCCCTTATTATCGGCTCCCTCCCCGCCGAAGCCTGGAACGCCGCCACCATAACCGCACTGCTCCAGTACGTCGAAAACGGCGGCGGTCTGATCTGGCTCGGTGGTGAAAACAGCTTCAGCAGCGGTGGCTACACCGACTCCCCCCTCCGCCCCCTCATCCCCTGGGACCCACCACACACCGGCACCCCACTCTTTGAAAGAGGCACCTTCCCCATCACTATTGCGCCAACCTCACACGCTGCCACTACCGGTCTGGCCGAGATGCTCCGCAACGCCACACCTGCCGAAACCACCGCCCTCGCTGTCACCTCATTAAACCGCAACGGCAACCTCCTCCCCGGTGCCCTCCCCCTCCTCCAAGTCACCACCCCCCACGCCACCGAACCACTCGCCGTCGAGCACCGTTATGGACGCGGTCGCATCATCTCCATCGCCTCTAACACCACCTGGCTCTGGGCCCGCTCCTCAGGCATCCCCGCCCGCTTCTACAACAACTTCTGGCGTCAGACTATCCGCGCCGTCTCCGACAGCAGTAACAGCAGTTCCCACCTTCAGATAACCTGGAATCGCGACTCCTACCGCCCGGGTGACCCCATATCCATCGAATTTCACACCGACACCCCCAACCGCACCCTCCGCGCCTCCCTCATCACCCCAACCGGAAGATCAGCCCTCACCCTCGATCCCCAAAGCGAAACCACCTGGAGCAGCCACTGGCGCCACACCTCACACCAACCCACAACCATTGAAGCCACCCTCGAAGATAACAGCCAACACCTTGAAACCTTGTCACTCCCCATTCCTCAGGCTCTCCCTGCCGATGAATCGAGCCAACTCCTCCCCAACCACGCCGCCTTCGCCCACTACATCAAATCTGCCGGCGGCACAGCCACCACCACCCCCGACCACACCATCGATGCCCTCCAGCAAGCCACCGCCCCCCAAACCACCCTCCACACCTTCACCCCCTTCATAACCCCCTGGCCGCTCCTCCTTCTTGCCCTCACCATCACCATCGAACTCACCCTCCGCCGCCGCCACGGCCTCCTCTAATCACACCTCACACTTAACCGCCACACTTAGTCGCCACTCTTAAACGAAATCACACTTAACCGCTTTTACACTTAAACGAATCACTTCATACTTCGATTAAGGGTATAATACGACTAAGAGCGGCGACTAAGATACGCGATGAAGTGTACGATACGACTAAAAGCGGCGACTAAGGATCGCGAGTAAGTCTATTCACCCCTTCTCTGTCCCCCTGCACTCATCTGGGAACACCAAGCGCTTGCTCGGTCCCGGCCTGCGGTGTGCCAAAGACGCCACCGCCCCCAATTTTCCGCAGAAACCGCAGTACCCGGTGCCACCGCACCACCGCAGCCCGTGCCTGAGCCTCCATCCCTTCCGTGGCTCCTCTCCGGGCCTAAACCATTAAGGCATTCTCCTTTCCCTTCCCCGGGTCTTCCCTCTTTGCTCTCTTTGTGTTCTTTGTTGTTAATTCAAAGCCTCCCGGCGGCATTACACCTTGTTCCGGTGCGGCAAGCCGCACCGGAACTATGGCGGTTTAGGAGCAACACGCCCTACCAACAATTGCCATTGACAGATATACTATCGTTAGTCTATAGTATTTGGTATCAAAAGCACAATTAGGAGGTACAGATGAACAGTAAAGTTATGCGTATGGTTTTTGCCGCTATTATGATGGCAGGCTTTGTCGCTATGAACACTTTTGCGGTCGACGCCAAGTGCGATGCCGCTAACGGCAAGTGTGATGAAGCTAAAGCCAAAGTAACCGCTGAAGCGGGTAAATGCGATGATGCCAAGGCTAAATGTGACGATGCCGCTAAAGCAAAGTGCAATGATGCTAAGGCTAAATGTGACGATGCTAAGGCAAAGTGCAATGATGCTAAAGCAAAGTGTGGCGACGCTAAGGCGAAAAAAACAGGCTGCGACGCCGATAAGGCTAAGGCCGATTGCGCCCGCTGAGGAATCGGCACTGCCAGTTGCATCTGAAAACCGTGGAGACACTAAAACGTCACCACGGTTTTTTATTTTCTTCCCGGCTTCCTTTACGCTCGCTTGCGAGCCACCACTATTACAGTGCCGGGTATAGCGTGAAGCATCCCCTCGTGGTGAGCCCAGTCGTCGCTGGTATAGGGAGTTGCTTCACCATCTTCTACTGCCGCCGGTTCTGCCAGATGTACTACCTCCAGGCCAGCCTCGCGTAACCAGCCAAACCAGGCGGAAACAGGGTAGGCGCGTGATACAGCCTCCACGCGTTCGCCATCAAAGCGGATGTCGTCGGGTGGCATAAAATAGTCGCGCAGGAACAGCCCCGAACCGTCGCTTCCGCCTGTATCATCTACCCCCTCAACCCATTCGCCATTGTAGAGCGGATGGACTGTGGAGATCACCAATGTGCCACCTGCCTTGAGCCGAGTTGCAGCTTCACTAATTATTGCTGCCGGGTTGTCGACAAATTCCAGAGCATGGGAGCTGTGGATAAAATCGAACGTCCCTTCCACTTCAGCTAAAGCACTCTCCAGTGGCTTGCAGATAAACTCGATCTTCACCTTATGCTTTTGAGCCAGTGCCTGCGCATGTCGCAGTTGCTCAGCGGCAATGTCGATAGCCACGCACTCTACCCCCTGCCGCGCCAGCCAGATGCTGTTTTGTGCTGCACCACACCCCAGCTCTAGTGCTCGTTGCCCTTCGATGAATGGTGGTAGCATCTGCAGCATCGACTCCCCGGGTATCTGCGGTCCATAGTGGAAATCATCAACACTGATCTCCATCTCACTCTGATAGCGGTCGGCCATACCATTCCAATACCCCCGCTGCAACTCGTTCATGGTAATTATCTTTATCATAATGACAATATCTTCAGGTATGCCCCAAGTATCCGTTCACCCCAGAAGAGCCACACCGCCGCACCCAACGATAAATATGGCCCAAAGGGGATCCGCCCCTGCAATTCGTTTTTTTTCAGCGCAATGAGCGTCAACCCCGCCACGCTCCCCGCCGCCGAGGCGGTTACTATGGTAAAAAGTACTGCTTTCCAGCCGAGGAAAGCACCTACCGCTCCCATCAGTTTGACATCGCCAAACCCCATCGCCTCTTTCTTGAATATCTTCTCGCCCACCACCGCTACCAGATAGAGTAGACCAAACCCCACACCGCCACCAATCAGCGACCCTTTAAGTCCCAGGTACCACACATCAGCTCCGTGCATTGCCGGTACCAGAACACTGAATATCGGCCCGACTACCATGCCGCCGATAGTTACGCTGTCGGGGATGATCATATGGTCAAAATCGACAAATGTACCACAAACCAACCCCGCCAGAAAAACCCAGTAAATAGGGATCAACGCCTCATGACTCAAAGGGACCATCTCCAGTAGTGACGGTTGCTGCGTATATTGTAGATAAACCATCACAAAGAGGAGTGCCGTGAGGAGTTCCACCCCCAGATAACGGATCGATATTGGTGTGCGGCACCAGCGGCATTTGCCGCCTAGTGCCACCCAACTCAATACCGGAATATTAAGGTACCAGGGGATAAGCCGCTCACACTTAGGACAGTGTGAGCGGGGAGCGATAACCGACTCATCACGCGGTATGCGCCATATGCACACATTGAGGAAGCTACCTACGCAGGCTCCAAAAAATGCCGCAAAACAGGCAAACACAAACCCCATCAAAGGCCACTCCGCGATGTAGAGGTCAATCACGCTTTTTCTCCCCTGGTGTAACTTTTATAATGTCTGGCGTACTGTAGCCACTATATCGTTGGCGTTGGGCAGGAAGGCCTGCTCCAGCACGTGCGACTGCGGTGCAATGCCGTCGCGCGCCCCGACACGCAGTACCGGCGCATCAAGACTGTCGAACGCCTCGGCCATTACGCGTGAAGCGATCTCCGCTGTAAACGATCCCACATTCACCGCCTGCGACACCACCACGCAACGCCCCGTCTTGTGGACCGATGCCAACACTGTCTCCATATCCAGCGGCACAAGCGACCTGAGATCAACCACCTCAGCCTGCACACCCTCTGCCGCCAGAGTCTCGGCCGCCTTGAGGCAATCAAACAGTGCCGGCCCCCAAGTGACGATTGTCACATCGCTGCCGACCCGTTTGATATCGGCCACACCCAACGGTACAATGTGCTCGCCCTCAGGCACCACACCCTTGGCGTTGTAGAGAAGCTGTGCCTCCACAAACATCACCGGGTTGTTGTCACGAATCGCCGATTTCAACATCCCCTTGGCATCTGCCGGCGTGGCCGGATATACCACGTACAGCCCGGGGATGTGGGCAAACATCGACTCCAACGTCTGCGAGTGCTGCCCGCCATACCCTTTGCCGCCACCAACCGAGGCCCGGATCACCAGCGGGATCTCCACTGTTGCCCCCGACATATAGTGCCACTTGGCCGCCTGGTTGGCGATCTGGTCTGAAGCCATCAGCGCAAAGTCCATATACATCAACTCAGCCACTGGCCGCAATCCCGTCATAGCCGCCCCTACTGCTGTGCCGCAAATTGCCGCCTCGGAGATCGGAGTGTTGTAAACACGGTTGCGCCCAAAGGCATCGATAAGCCCCTTGGTCACTTTAAAGGCTCCACCGTATTCGGCCACGTCTTCACCATAAACAACCACACGGTTATCACGCACCATCTCTTCAATCAATGCCTCTTTAATAGCATCTTTATAGGTCAGCTCGCCGGCTGCGGAGCGTTTGACCTCAGGCAGGTCGCCGTCAACCATCACTTTGGTGAACTCTGCCGGCACCTTTTCAACCTTGGTGTCGGTGTACATAAAGCGCAGCACATCACTCGCCAGCGGCTCAGCCGCTTGTGCCGCCTTGGCTGCGGCGCGGGCATTGCGGTCAACCACCTTGCGCTTGAGTGCGTCGAGCTTGGCCTTGGTCAGCACACCGCAATCGAGCACCTGCTTCTCAAAGGTCGTGAGGGGATCGATCTCACGCCAGTCACCCTCTTCATCCTTGGTGCGATACTCATTACGGGGATCCGAGAGTGAGTGACCGTAATAACGGTAGGTATCAAACTCCAGCAAAACCGGCCCTTTACCGGCACGACAAATCTCCGCAGCGCGCTGTGTTGCATCAAAACAGGCCAGTACATCCATCCCGTTTACGATCTCGGCATGCATGTTGTTCTCGGCAAACCCGGCCGCCCGGCGCGCCATATTATTAACGCCGGTCACCTCGCCGTCGGCGCGTCCCGTCATACCGTAGTGGTTATTAATCAACGCATAGATGATCGGCAAACCAAAACCCTCTTTACCGGCATACTCCGGCCGCGTGAACTGCCCCTGAGCCGCATAGTTGAGCGACTCCAACACCACACCGTTACTGTAGGCACCGTCACCGGCAAAGCAACAGGTCACTTTACCATTCTTAAAATAGCGGGCTGAAACTGCCGAGCCGGTAGCAATAGGTACACCACCGCCCACAATAGCGTTCGAACCCAGGTGACCCGCCGAGAAGTCGGCGATATGCATCCCACCACCACGCCCTTTGCAATAACCATCTTCTTTACCGAACAGCTCGGCGATGGCACGGTAAACATGATCTTCATGCGCCGCTGCTACCAGATCGCCTTTCTTGCTCAGCTCGGTTCCCGGCAGACGCTCCTTGAGCTGCTCTATCGGCATCTCACGGATAGCCGCCATCCCTTTGGCCACTGAGTCACCATGCCCGCGGTGAGTCGAAGTGATGTAGTCGTCGCCGTTAATCCCCGAGGTGCACCCCACTGCTGTCGCCTCCTGACCAATTGAGACGTGAGTCGGTCCGCGATACTCAAAACCGGCACACGCTTCATAAGCGCCGGTGCGCAGCTTCACAATCATCTCCTCAAATTCACGGACAGTCAGCATATCTTCCAACAGGTTAATCGCCTGCTGTTTGGTGATCTTCCCCGACTCAAGTGCCGTAGCCAGCGTGCCACGATACTGATAAGCCGCAATCTTACCCAGATCGGCTTTAAATGGTTTAAACGACGGTCTCAATGTGCTCAGGTAGTTATTAGCAGGAACGCTCATTACTCTCTCCTTTTTTGTTGGTTTATCAATATTGGTGTATATCAGCTATACAGTCAAAATCTGCAAGGCCGGATAGGCCTCCCGTAACGCCGCCAAACTCCGTTGCGGCACGGATGTGTCAGTTACAAAAGTGTTAACGCTCGACAACGGCGCAAAGCGAACGGTCGAGACTGCCCCCACTTTAGTGGCATCAGCCAGCAGCACCACCCGGCGCGCCCGCTTGATCGCCAACTCCTTAGTATAAGCCTCATCAGGATCGGTTGTGGTGAGGCCATCATCAGCCGTCACCCCCAATGTCCCGATAAAAGCGATATCAAACGAGAGCCGCTCAATCACATGGCGTGTCTGCGGCCCCACAAAAGTTTGCGACAACCGCCGTAACTCGCCACCGCTCACGATCACCTGCGGCCCACTCGCTGCCAGCGTCTGCGCCACCCGCAACGAATTAGTCACCACAGTATGACGCGCCTGCCGCATCAACAGCAAAGCCAAAGCCAGCACTGTCGAGCCCCCATCCAGAAAAAGCGTAGTATGCCCCTGCGGCAGCAACTCTAGTGCCGCATCGGCAATACGCCGCTTCTGCAGTGCCGCCCGTTCCGCTTTATCATCAAACAAAGGCTCGTCCGCCAGCAACGTCTCTGCCGTAGCCACGGCACCACCGTGAACCCGCTTCAACCCACCGGCCGACTCCAACGCCGCCAAATCACGCCGCACAGTAGCAGCAGAGACCGCCAGCTCACTGGCAAACTCCTCCACCCGCACCACGCGCCGCTCATGCAACAGCTCACGCAAACGCGCTTGCCGCTCCGCTGCCAGCTCTTTTGTACTGCTTTCGCCCATTAATGATCACTTTCGCTCGTTACACACAACATTTAATCACAACCAATCACAATAAAGCAAGCACTCTCTCACTTACCCACCCACCACATTTAGTAGCTAACCTGTTAGCTACTATCAAAAAAAACAAGAAGTTCAAGCAGCTATCTTCATAAGTTGTTGCGTTGAAGCAGCTAAGGCAGTATTGAGAGTTATCGTCAATACTCTTCCTTTTAAA
>JAAYNR010000188.1 GCA_012520735.1 Lentisphaerota bacterium
AACTGCTTACAGCCGTAACCAAATGTTGTATAGCATAGAAATCTTATTCCCTTAATATCTCTGGCACTCTCATGGACTCCCGCAGTTTTAATAAAAACGCTACGCGTTTGGAAAACAGATTTTAAACGGTTCGGAGGGAGGGACGGCGCAAGCCAATGAGCCGTTCCTACCCCTATCAGGACTCAGGCCTGGCATGGGCGAGGTGGTTAAATTACGGGATTTGTGAGTACACCCACCGGGGCTCATGCTGCCGGGTTTCAGACTAGCATGGTTGAGCGGTGTGCAATCAGGTGGTAGCAGAAAGAAAGTGCAAATATGATAATGTTGTTTGCGTTATAGGTCGTTTTAGCTATAATTATGTGCTTATTACCAAAAACTATTAGAGGAGTTTATACGATGCGTTTTACTTTCTGTCTTGCAGTCTGCGTTTTTCTGGGGTTTGGCCAGATAATGTGCGCCGTCGCTGATGTAGCAACACCATCTGGAGAACCCGAGAAAAAGGAGGAGTCGATGACCGTTAAGGCTGCGAATATCCCAGGTGAGCCTGGGTTGTATGCTGAATTCAAGACCTCAAAGGGGGTTATTGTGTGTGCTTTGGAGTTTGTTAAAACTCCGCTGACCGTGGCTAACTTTGTGGGGTTGGCTGAGGGGAAGCTGAAGAACAGTGCTAAAAAAGAGGGTGAGCCTTTTTATAATGGGTTGCAGTTTCATCGGGTAATACCTAATTTTATGATTCAGGGTGGTTGCCCTGAGGGGACAGGACGTGGTGGACCGGGGTATCGGTTTGATGATGAGATTGAACCGTCGCTGAAGCATACCGGGCCGGGAATCCTCTCGATGGCTAATGCCGGCCCGGGGACTAATGGGTCGCAGTTTTTTATTACTCATGTCAAGACCGATTGGCTTGATGGTAAACATACAGTTTTTGGCCGTGTGGTGTCGGGGCAGGATGTAGTTAATGCTGTGGCGCAGGGCGATAAACTGGAGGCTGTTGTGATCCATCGTGTGGGGCCGGAGGCTGAGGCGTTTGTGGTTGATCAGAAACGGTTTGATGAATTAAAGGGCAGCATTGCAGCTAAAGCTGCCGATAAAGCTAAGGCTGAGACAGCAAAGCAGGCTGAAAAAACTTATGATTTTGTGCCGGCTGATGCAGCTAAAACACCTGGCGGTGTGCGCTATAAGGTGGTTCGGGAGGGTGAGGGTAATACGCCTAAAGCAGGTGCCGTATGTGCTGTGCATTATACCGGTAAGCTGGTTAATGGACAGGTGTTTGACAGTTCACGTACCCGTGGTCAACCGATCCGTTTTCCCGTGGGTAGAGGTCAGGTTATTCCCGGCTGGGATGAGACTATCATGCAGATGAAAAAAGGTGAACAGCGGACGATTGCCATCCCACCTGAGTTGGGCTATGGGGCCCGTGGGGCGGGTGGAATGATTCCGCCTAATGCCTGGCTCATCTTTGATGTTGAGCTGGTTGAGATTGGTGATTAAAGGTCAGGTAAACGAGCCGCCGGAGTAATCCGGCGGACTCGCTTTACTGGCATTTATTAGAGTTGTGCCGGCGGCTGTGGGCTTGGCGGCATTGTTATAGAGATTTTTAGAAAACAGGTTAGTTATGCCGCAAAATTTAACACAGCCGCCAGTAGTTAAAAATACGATTCTTCATGCGATACAGTCTGGCAGGGTGATAGAGTTACCGCCTAGTGGTAAAGAGGAGGCACTCCGGAAACTGGCAAAGGAGCTGGAGGCGTGTGCCTGCGATGAGGCGGTCAAGCAGGCGGTGTTCGATAATGTGATCAAGCGTGAGGCGCAGGCGATAACTTATCTGGGTTATGGTATTGCGTGCCCACATGCACGGGCTGATTGTGGCGGTGAGTTACAGTGTGTAATCGGCTGGAGTGAAGAGGGGATAGAGTATGGGAATACCGACGGCTGGCCTGTTCACTTGATCCTGATGTATTTTGTGCCTGACTCTACGCAAAACGAGTATCTTACGCAGTTGGCTTCGCTGGCACGTGCTATTGAGGCTGATGATACTAAGTATGAGTTGGTTAATTTGGATGATCTGGAAGAGGTTAAGGAGCGTTTGGGTGAGTGGGTGGCGGCGATGGAGGGGCGTGGCGATGAAGATGACGACGACCGTAAAATGGCCTTACGGGCTACCTGCACGGTGTTAAGTCACCTCCTTATGCCTGATATTATAGAGATGTTGGAGTCGCGCCGACTCAATGACCTCCGTATCTTCTTGGCGGCGCAGCCGATACCTGAGATTGCCGAACTGATTGCTGCACTGACTAATGCGTCTGATCAGATACTGGCTTACCGTCTGCTGCCGAGAAATATGGCAGGTGAAGTGTTTTCCCATCTCGATTATCCGTCGCAAAATCTGCTGCTGGAGAATATGGCCCAAGACGAGACAAGGCAGATTTTGGCGGCACTGTCGCCAGACGACCGTACTGCTTTGTTTGAAGAGCTCCCAGCAAATGTGACACGCCGACTTTTAAATTTGCTGAATGATCAGGAGCGTCGGGATGCACTAAGTCTGCTGAGTTATCCGAAGGATAGCGTCGGGCGGTTGATGACAAACCGTTATGTGGCAGTTCGTGAAGATGCCACAGTAGCAGAAACGCTTGATCATATTCGGGATACCGGCGACGATTCTGAGACGGTGATGATGATCTATGTGATCAATGACAATGGTGTTTTGGTAGATGATATTCTGCTGCGAAAAATTATTCTGGCCAAGCCGCAGACGGTGGTTTCAGATCTGATGGAGGGGCAGTTTGTGGCGCTGGATTCGCTGCAGGATAGGGAAGAGGCGGTGGCGGTTTTTAAAAAATATGATGTCTACTCACTGCCGGTGGTCGATGCTGAAGGTGTGCTGCTGGGGATTGTGACGAACGACGACATTCTAGACGTTTCGGAAGCAGAGGCAACGGAAGACTTCCACAAGACCAGTGCGGTGCGTCCGCTGTCGGTCGGGTATCTGAAAACACCGCTCCATATGTTGTACAGAAGCCGGTTGCCGTGGTTGATTGCACTGGTTTTTGTGAATGTGTTTTCGGGTGCCGGGATAGCTCATTTTGAGGAGTTGCTGAGTGTCTATATGGCATTGATCTTCTTTCTGCCACTTTTAATTGACAGTGGCGGTAATGCAGGGTCACAGTCGGCAACGCTGGTGATTCGTAGTATGGCACTGGGAGAGATTACCCTGAAAGATTTTGGCAGAACATTCTGGCGTGAGATCATTGTGTCGATGACTCTGGGACTTTCAATGTCGGTAGCGGTGTTTTTCCTGGGGTGGTGGCGTTCGGGGTCGGATATTGGTTTAGTGGCGGCATTGGCCATGATAGCAGTGGTGATGATGAGCAGCCTGACGGGGATGGTATTACCCTTTGCCCTGCGTAAAGTTAAGGTAGACCCGGCTGTGGCCAGTGGCCCGCTAGTGACTTCTCTAGTCGATATTCTGGGGATAATAATTTATCTGAATATCGCATCGCTGCTGCTGGCAAAATAAGTAATAGGTTATAGACGATAGGTGGCGTTAGGTGATGGCAGTAAGGCGTGTTTCTCCGAAACTGCCGTTTATACATAGGGCTTTGTGAGTGCACCCGCCGGGGACGGCGGTTTCGTGCGAACGTGAACGCACGGAATCAACCCGTGCAAGTCGGGCCGCTTCCGGACGAGACCAGGAGTGCAACTGAAGGTAACTGCGTCGCCGCAAGGTGGGGTGGGGAGCAACCGGAAGTGGACTTGCAGTCCCAAATGGCAAATGAACATGATTCGGCGGATGGATGCGGCGAGCCTGCGAACAAATGGCGAAGCCTCTCCGATACAATCGGAGACCTGTCATCTCTATCTCGTATGAGTTGGCAGGGCTTCCATGCGCGGTTGATGTGAGAATGTGAGGAAGGTTCCGTGCCTAAGCCTGGAGAAGTCATGAAAGACTTAACATGTTGTTTGTTTAGCACTAAAACTGCTTACAGCCGTAACCAAATGTTGTATAGCATAGAAATCTTATTCCCTTAATATCTCTGGCACTCTCATG
>JAAYNR010000027.1 GCA_012520735.1 Lentisphaerota bacterium
AAGCGGTGAGGAGGTTGCCGGCGGGGTCATAGGCGAAGGCGTCCGCGGAGGGGCACGACATGCCGTGCCCGTATTGACGGTGGATGGGGCGGTTCAGCGCGTCGTAAGTGTAGGCGATGGTGTTACCGGCGGCATCGAGGCGGTTGGTGAGATTGCCGGCCGGATCGTAGGCGTTCTGTAAGACCCGCTCGTTGGCGGCGTTGGTAGCGGCAAAGCGAAGGTTATGGTAATCAGGATAAAGTGCAAACGCCTGCACCGCCTTTGGCAATAAGCAGAGAGCCAAAAGCGTTGCTAAGCAAAGTTTCTTTAGATTACGCATATTCCACATAGTTGTTGCACTGACTACTGGCTAGCGGGGTGCTGAAAAGGCAGCAGGATCAAAAGTTAGCGGTGGCAGTGCGATGTTGAAGCGAAGCTCGGCGGGAGGGAAACAGGGTGCCGAAACTGCAAGGGCGTCATACTCTGTGGCAATCAAGGCTCCCAGGTCGTCCCAGTCGGTCAGATGGGGTGCGGCGACAAGCGGGAGTCTGGCAAGAGAAATCACGACACAGACCAGAGACAGCCACTTTAGAAATTGCTTCCGCATAACATTTACCTCTTTATCTGTTTTAGTGCTACCGGCTTGAACCGTTCTGTTATCAATTACGGTCTTAGCATACCCGATTGTGACAGGTGCGTCAATGAGTATGCCGTGCCCTCCAGCAATTCTAATTATGGCTTCCCTCATCGGGGTCGAAATCGCTATCGGGATCGAAATCAAACAAAAAAGACGGAATTCGAACCCGATTTCAATACCGGCTGCACCTATTGCTCAAAATTAGAATTGCTACGCGCCCTCTCATTTGCCATTAACCTCATAACTAAGCCGGGCCGCGCGGCTGCGCCGCGAAAAAACGGTGGAATGCCATGACAATTTGTCCAAAAGAGCGACAAATTGCCATGTTATGGAAGTGGGAATAAGATTCCTATGCTGTGCAATATTTGGTTACGGCTGTAAGCAGTTTTAGAATACTGGAAAACTCTTGTCGAAAGTACCGTCAGGTCGAACTCTGATAATACGATACCCCGATGTAGCCCCATAGCCTATCCCACTGGCATCTACTGCAAAACTCTTGAAATACTCCGGCCAACCCGGAAGACGATCACCCACCTGAAACTTGACCTGCTCCATCCTGGCCATCTTCACATAAACGCCCGCCGCCAGACCGCCACCCATCACAACCTGCTGATCAGCACTGGCTCCTAAGCCATAGTTAAAGCTCCCCTCCAGCTTAAACAGCGTACACTCCCCTTTAGCATCAACCTTCAGATTTAAGTTACTATAAGTGACAATCAACACATTTTCACCCTGAAAGAAAATTGTAGCACCACTCGACGATGGTGAATAAAACGTCTTATAGTCCGCAATTTTGCTACCGTCAGCAGTGTTAAACAAGAGAACACGCGAGGTTTTACCGTCATTCTTCTGTTTAAACTCATCCGCTTCAAGACCTTTTTTATCTGCTGGCACCGTCCGGTTAACCGGCTCAGTATCATCACTCACCGGATCCAGCCACACAGCCAGCCGCTTACCATCCGGACTTAACCCCATAGCAGCTACCTTATCACCCTTTACAAACGAAATCGAAGTTTTGGGAGTTAAATCACTCATAGCAAACAAGCGGACTATATGACCATTATAGTGAGGATTTAACCCTGCCACCAAATCCGCCGTCAGGGCAGTGCTCATCCGCCCTGCCTTATCCTCCTTCTTGATCACAGCACCGCTATTAGCATCAATTAAGAGTAGAGCTTCATCGGTCGACTCCGCCACCAGCCTGCTCCCGTCACTGGTAAAAGAGAGTGCCAGAATACCGTCACCCAACCAATGCCGTGCCGTCACCTCCATGGTCGCTGCGTCTATTGTATAGAGAGTTCTGTTATCACCGGCACTCATTAGCTTCTTGCCATCAGGCGAAACCGCCACGGCCAACCCGCCCAAAGGCGAAGCAGCACTCCCCCAAAAAGCTAACATCACAGCCACCCCAGCAACCAACAACCGTTTCATAATCTCCCTCCTTAAAATAAACTTGTTAGGATAGACTCCCATCCCTTTCGGCACATAATTATAAGCTAAACACCTCTTACTTAGCAAGTACGTATCTAGTTATTCTTCGCAATCGTCCAACTCAGCATCAAAATCAAAGTCATAATCATCGTCATCGTCGTCGTCTTCATCATCATCAAGAGGCATCCAGTCGATAACGCTCCCGCCACTCAACGGATAGTAGGGACTGACCAGCCAGTTGTGGCCATTTTCCCGAACAACACGAAAATCACCTATCCTGAACTTTTTTCCTTCGTGAATATCCATCCACTCTTCGTCCAAATCCGGCACAGGGGTAGAAATATAGAGAAGCTCCAGTACCTCAGCTTTTTTATCGTCTGGAATTATATACTCCTCAACTACACCACCAACAACTTTGAGCGGACGTGTCGGAAACGGGAGCTTTTTTTCTGGTTCTCCAAATAACTGTGACATGTGTGCCTCCTTTCAACATTAAATTTGGGCACTGATAAAGTGGTACTTTGGTGTTAATATAATACGAACATTGTCCTGCAAACGTCAAGCCCCGCAAAGCACTCTTTTTTCCGCTCTACCTAAAACTGCTTACAGCCGTAACCAAATGTTGTACAGCATAGAAATCTTATTCCCTTAACATATCTGGCACTTGCATGGACTCGCGCAGTTTTAATAAAAACGCTACGCGTTTGGAAAACAAATGCTGCCTTAGCCACTTCAACGCAACAACTTATGAAGATAACTGCTTGAATTTATTGTTTTTTGTCAGTAGCTAACGCGTTAGCTGCTAATATCGATAATCGAACTTTTTTTACACTCTACGCTTGCACTAACTACCCTTTCAATATTAATATTTACCTATGTTTCGCAAGTTACAAGCTTTTGCTGCTATTGTCAAAATTACTGTTATAGAGTCAATTCAGGAACCTGCCGCCCTGTTGGTGATGCTGGCCGCTATCCTGATTACTCTGTTGGCACCGCTTTTCCATTTTCACTCTTTTGGGGAAGAGGGACGTCTGGCCCGGGATGGTGGCTTGGCTTCACTCCTCGTTTTTGGCCTGATCCTCGGTTGTACTACTGCCGGGGCAGCCATTCACCGTGAATGCAACTCCGGGACTGCCGCAGCCGCTCTGGCTAAACCATTGGGACGCAACACCTTTCTCACTGCTAAAGCTGCAGGTGTAACTCTAGTTTGTCTGATATTATGGCTTGCCGTTTCCTGTGCTACCATGCTGGCAGAGACAGCCGCCAGCCATACAATCCCTTATGATGACACATGGATCACCGTTGCCGATTCCCGTTTGCGCCTCTATTCGCTGCTGGCACCCGTGATAGCTCTCGGTGTAGCGGCTCTGCTCCATAATCGTCGTCGCACCCGTTTCGGCTCTGCAGCTTTCCTACTGATACCCTGCCTGCTCGCAATTGTTGCCCTTAGTTCAGGATTCTGGGAGCATGGCGGTAAATGGCAACCCTACACTAACCGCCTGAATACCAACCTCTTCTCAGCCGCCATACCTCTCTTTTTCGCTTTAGCAGTACTGGCTTGCTGGAGTGCCGCGCTGGCGGTGCGGCTCCCAACCGGCGCAGTCTTGCTTGCCGGTGTAGCCCTGCTGGGAATAGGACTCTCTGCTGATGCCTGGTCTGCCGGTGCCACGGTGTGGTCGTGGCGTAATATCATGGCAGGTGTTCTCCCAAATATACAACACTACTGGCTTGCCGATGCTCTAGCGCGGGGTGGTAGTGCACCTTGGCAATATGTGATGCAAACCGGATTACACGCTGCCACCAGTTGCGCCATTGCGCTGGTTGTTGGCTGTGCCCTGTTACGGGGACGTGATCTGGGATAACCACTCTGGAGGATTTATGATGCCTGTAATTGAGACTACGGGACTGCGCAAGATCTTTCGCGACTTTTGGCGCCGCCCTACTGTCTGTGCTGTCGACTCTCTCAACCTCACTATTAACAACGCCGAAGTCTTTGGCCTGCTTGGCCCCAATGGCTCCGGTAAAAGCACTACTATCAAGATGTTGCTCGGACTGCTCCGTCCCACAGCAGGGACAGCCACCGTCCTGGGTAAACCGGCCGGTAATATCGCTGCTAAAGCCAGTGTAGGCTATCTGCCCGAAAACACCTGCCTGCACCGGTTTCTCACCCCACGTGAAACGCTCCACTACTATGGCTCTCTCTTTGGCCTCTCAGCCGCAACCTGTAAAAAACGTGTAGGCGAGCTGCTCTCTATGGTCGACCTCGAACATGCGGCTGACCGCCCGGTTGGCGGTTTCTCTAAAGGTATGGCCCGCCGGGTTGGTATTGCTCAGGCACTTATCAATGCACCTGAACTACTTATCCTCGATGAACCTACCTCGGGGCTAGACCCTGTAGCCTGTCGTGAGGTGAAAGACCTGATCCGTACTTTGGCCAACAGCGGTGTCACCGTTGTCATGACCTCACACCTGCTGGCCGATGTAGAGAGTGTTTGCGACAGAATAGCCATCATGCACCGCGGTATGGTACAGGCTGAAGGGGCTGTAGGTGATCTGTTGCTGCAAACCGATACTACACGCTTTCTGATTGCCGACCTCAGTGAAGCCGAGGCTATCCCCTTGCGTGATGAACTGGCGGCCCGTCTGGGACGTGAGGTTGCTCTTGACCACCCCACCGCAACGCTGGAGACCCTTTTTCTCGATACTATCGCCCGTGCCACAGGTCAGGATAGTCCGCTAACGCACTTCCGTCCGTCACCTTTTTTAAATGAAACAGCTACCATGCAGAGCCCCATATCCGGACCAACACAATGATTCATCGCCTTCAGGCTATTGCTTTACTTGCCATACGCGCTGCCCTGAGGTCGCGGGTAGTTTTGATGCTTGGCGCGCTGTTATTACTCACCGTAGTAGGACTACCCGTCTGGATCCGTGGCGACGGCACACCACAGGGTACCTTTACTCTGCTAGTAGGGCACACCCTTACAGCCTGTTTTGTGATACTGGCCGCCACCGCTCTCTGGGCCGGCTGCGCTGCAATGGCTATTGAACGCCATGGTGGAGTAGCCACTCTCACTGCCGCTAAACCAGTCCACCCTTTGCAACTGTGGCTTGGCAAGTGGCTTGGGTTAACTCTTCTGGCTACTATCATGCTGACTTTAACACTCCTAACCCTGCTGTTACGCATCCACTACTACGGCAACACGGCTATCCCCGCCGACTGGCAACGCTGTAATCTGATAATTGCACCAGATATGCCCAAACCCGAAATTGAAGCAGATCTCTACCTGAAAAAACTGGCTGAAGCGGGAAAACTGCCGACCGACACCCCTATCTCGACACTTAAGGCAGATATTATCAGGGAGATCAACAACCGTTATGAGATCATCAACCCAGGCAACACTAAAACATGGCATTTTAATATCCCACCACACCCGACCGCTAAACCGGGCGACCCTCTCTTGCGCGCCACTTTTGAGACACAACACTACCTGCGCAACGAATCGCAATTATCCATTACAGTGGCTGCGTCAGACTCACCACCACTCCTTTTAAACGATAATGGAGCCGTTATGGCCGGCGAACCCCTCCTCACCACACTTCCGGCTGCTGTTATCACACCGGGTGCCCCTCTCGCAGCCACTTTCTCTCTCAGTGCCACTGCCACCGAACCGCTCTTCATCCACCCCGGACGTAACCTCGCCTTGCTCCTCCCTGGCATTAATTTCACTGCCAATCTCTGCCGTACCGGTATAATCATGGCAGCGATATTGGCTCTCTTTACTGCTATTGGTTTAACCCTCGGGAGTTGCTTCTCCTTTCCTGTAGCTTCGTTTGCCGCTACAGCCTTTGTCATGCTCACCATGATTGGTGCCTGTGTCTACGACGACCAGACTCCGCTGCAAGATGAGCCCCCTATTGAGCGCGCCGGATGGCACATCATCCGAACGGCTACTATTGCCAGCCGTCCGCTATTTGCCGCCGCACCCGTTAAGCGTCTTGTCAGTAATGAAGAGATACCACTACACGATGTTGCCCAACCACTGGTGACCGGTCTGATTTATGCACCCGCTTTGCTGGCACTCTTCTCAACTGTAATATTACGACGCAAGGAGGTTGAGGGATAGAGCTATGGAAAAATATCCCACCACCAACCAAACCCTGCGCAATTTAGCCGCCACAGCCATTTATACGATTCTGCTGCTGGCACTGATTACCGCTGCCGCCCGGCAAAACAACTCTCTCACCCGACAACGCCTGACCGGCAAGGCCGGTATTGCCCCACAGGTTACTGACCCTCCCGCTGCGCTCTCTTTTATCGTTGTTGGTCTGGGTGCTTTCCGCGGACTCGCCGCTGAAGCACTCTGGTTCCGTGCCGACCAACTGCAGCTCGAAGGCCGCTACTTTGAACTGGTACAGCTTGCAAGCTGGATAACCGCTCTTGACCCCTATGCCGCCGATGCCTGGGCTTATAACGCCTGGAATCTCTCTTATAACATCAGTGCTCTGATGTTGCGTGACGAAGACCGTGCCAGATGGGTATTTCACGGGATTTCACTATTGCGTGATGAAGCCCTGAAATGGAACCCTGCCAGTGCCCAATTGTGCCGTGAACTCGCCTGGCTCTACCTGCATAAGGTAGGCGATAACCTTGACCGTGCAGCACCACTCTACCGTAAGCAACTGTCGACACAAATCTCGCCTCTTCTGGGAGACAGCGGTCTCTACCCCAATACCTCTGTCGGACAGCAGCTACTCTGTGAAAACTGGCGCCTGAACAAAGAGAGCGTCTCACAACTGACCCGGCAGGTTGGCCTGCTAGACTGGCGGCAGGCTGAAAGCCATGCCCTCTATTGGGGGCTTGAAGGTGTTGCCCGCACCCAAAACAGTGCCGAAGTTTTTAAATGTCGGCGTATTGCCTGCCATGCTATGATGGCTCTTATCGAGCGTCACCAGTGCTCCGACCTCCTCCCGGCACTTCTCAACCAATTGGCGCAACTCTATAAAGAGACCCCCTCACCGGCCGTACGACGCCTCTACAGCCTCTACATTATCAAAGCAATACAACAGGCAAGTGCAACCGGCAACCACAATGAAAGTGAACGACTTTACACCATTTTATTGAAAGTTGCCGCTAAAGACTATATGATTCCTCTATTGAAAGACCTATTAGAGGATAAGACCACGGGCAATGACTTACTGAAGCCGTTGCAGCAGGGTGTTTTACATGGTGAAAAGTGATTAAAATTTACTACTTTATAATCTATCTTGGGATACGGCTAGTCTGGTTGATTGTCAACCTGATCCCGGCACGTAAAGCCTTTGGCTTTGGTGCCTCTGGCGGCAAACTACTGTTTCCGTTAATGGGTACACGTAAAAAAATATCGGTCGACAATATAATAAAGGCCGGCATCACAGACAGCCCCACTGCTGCTAAAAAATTGGCCAAGGAGTCGGTAGCTCACTTTATGGGACATATTATGGAGGGCGTAAAAGTGCCGGCCTTCATGACTCCAGAGCACATGAAATCGAACATATCGATAGAGATACCTGACGAGACTAAAGAACTGCTGGATAAGAGAGATCAGCCGGTGCTGATAATTACACCACACCTCGGTTGCTGGGAGGTTGGGCTGTGCCTGGTCTCATCGCTAAAACCTACACTTGTAATTGCCAGCACTTTCAATAACCCCTGGGTGCAGCGGTTCAGCGAAAGCCACTTTCGTGGTGGCGTAGAGGTTTACCCTAAGAAGTTTGGCTTCTCCCCCGACCTCATGCGTCGCTGGGCTGAAGGCTGTGCTTTTGTACTGGCGGTCGACCAGCACGCTGGACGCCACGGTATCTGGGTCGACTTCTTTGGTCGCCCCGCCTGCACCCATACCTCACCGGCCCGACTCCACCTCCGTACCGGCTTCCCCGTTATTATCGGGGCATTTCTGCGTACAGGCACACTTAAATATAAGGCTGTCGCCTCTAAACCGTTGATTTATCAACCTACCGGCAACAGAGAAGCCGACACTATAGCCATCACCACCGAAATGAACCGCCAATTTGAGGAACTCATTCGTATGGCTCCCGAACAATATTTATGGGCCCACCGACGCTGGCGTGACAAACCGGCTGTCGTCAAGCGCCGTTATTAAAGTGCCGACAGTTAAATATCACTTTAAGCCAAAGGAACACCTGTTATGTCATCACCGAAACTCCACGATGCTCATATACAATCTGTAGTACAGATTGTTACGCCACGTGAATTACGCTCAGAGTTACCGCACACACCTGTCACCAGCCGTACTGTAGTGCAGGGTCGTGAAGCCGTTGAACGTGTGATCGACCGCGACGACCACCGCCTGCTGGCTGTGGTTGGCCCCTGCTCGATCCACGACCTCGACGCCGCCAGTGAATATGCCCGCCGATTGTCAGCTCTGGCCGTTGAGCTAAAAGAGTCGCTACTCATTATCATGCGCGTCTATTTCGAAAAACCCCGCACCTCTCTAGGCTGGAAAGGCCTCATCAATGATCCGTACCTTAACGACACTTTCCGTATCGATGAAGGCCTGCGTAAGGCACGCCGTTTCCTCCTTGATGTAGCCAATCTCAACTTACCTGTTGCCACTGAAGCCCTAGACCCTCTGATGCCGCAATATATTGGCGACCTGATCTCCTGGACAGCAATAGGTGCCCGCACTACCGAATCTCAAACTCACCGTGAAATTGCCAGTGGCCTCTCGACTGCCGTTGGCTTTAAAAATGCCACTGACGGCTCTTTTGATGCCGCCATCAATGCTATCAAAGCCGCACTCGGGCCACACCACTTCCTCGGTGTCACCGAGGAGGGACACTCTGCAGTTTACGGCACTACCGGCAACCCATACCCCCATATAGTACTCCGTGGCGGAGCCAAACCAAACTATGATGCCGAAAGCATTGTCCGCTGTGAACACGCCTTACAAAAAGCCGGCTTACCGGCAGCGATTCTGGTCGATTGCAGTCATGGCAACTCCAATAAAAACCATGACCTGCAGCCAACTGTGCTCGATAATATCGTCTCGCAAATTGAGGCTGGCAACCGCTCTATTATCGGTTTTATGATTGAGAGTAATCTCTATGCCGGTACACAACCTATCGCCAAAAACCTTGCAGATCTCAAATATGGAGTCTCAGTCACCGATGCTTGTATCGATTGGCCCACCACTGAAAACGCCTTGCGCAGTGCTGCAGAGCGACTTAAAGACCTGTTGCCGCAACGTATTGCCACGGCGAGTCAAGATCGCCCCCATACCGGAGAGAGCCCATGACCCTTACCACGACTCTTTCTCCACCCTTACGTGGCTCTTATACACTGCCAGGCGATAAATCACTGGCACACCGTGCTGCCCTTTTCGCTGCATTGGCCACTGGCAAAAGTGTCATTGAGAGCTTCCCCCTCTCCGGTGTCACCCAAGCCATGCTCGATGCTCTTACAGCTTTTGGCGTGGAGTGGTCGTATAATGCCGGAACTCTCTATGTGCTAGGCCGCGGTATTTATGGTCTGCAGAGGCCGTCCGAGCCTGTTAACTGCCGTAACTCCGGCACCACAATCCGCCTCCTCATCGGTGCTGCCGCAGCAGCGGGTGTCCCCTGTACTCTCGATGGTTCAGAAGGTTTGCGACGCCGCCCCATGAGCCGTGTTACCGAGCCACTGCAAACCATGGGTGTTGCGATCACCACCGCTGCCAACGGTTGCGCACCTCTCGTCCTTGCGGCTCGCGCCGCCACTACTCCACTGAAAGGAGCAACCATTCAGCTACCGGTGGCCAGTGCTCAGGTGAAGTCGTGCCTGCTGTTAGCCGCTCTGGCTGCTGCCGAACCAGTTACAATCACCGAGCCCGGCCCTTCACGTGACCACACTGAACGGATGCTCACCGCCATGAGTGTAACTGTTCGCCACGACACTACCATCAATCGTGTCACCCTGACCCCACCACTCGAACCGCTGAAGCCACTTCACTCTAAACTGGCCGGCGATATCTCTACCGCCGCTTTTCTGATCGTCGCGGCCACTATTATCCCCGGCTCAGATATCACCCTTTGTGGCGTGGGTGTAAACCATACCCGCACCGGTATAATTGAGGCTCTCACCGCTATGGGGGCCGATATCACTATCACCCCACAACCTGACCGCTCAGGAGAGCCCGTCGCCGATCTCCACATCCGCCATGCCCCCTTAAAAGGGATTACTGTCAGCGGCGATCTCGTGGTGCGTATGATCGACGAATTCCCCATTTTTGCTATTGCCGCTGCTGCCGCCACCGGCCAAACCATCGTTCGCGATGCCGCCGAATTACGTCATAAAGAGAGCGACCGCATCAGCCGCCTCTGTAATGAATTGAAATCTATCGGTGTAACTGCTACCGAACACCCCGATGGCTTCTCCATTGCCACCGGTGCACCATTTGGTGGTGTGGTCGACACCCATGGCGATCACCGTCTGGCTATGTCGCTGGCCGTAGCCGGCTGGATATCACAGCGTGGCGTTACAGTTAAAAATGCCGACATCATGACAGAGTCTTTCCCCGACTTCACCAAAGTTGCCTTGAAACTTGGTGCTACTGTAAAGATCGACTAATCTGATAGCTTATGTTATTCTAATATTTTGACTCACAACCATAGACACACACAACCATGACCTTTGTATTTGAAAACTCTTCAGCAGTTGCCACTAACGCCACTCCCGGCACACCTCTGCACGGTATCCGTATGGCGTTGCAGCCTAATATTGCTGTAGCCACCTGGCCGGCAGAAGCAGGCACGGCCGCCTTGGCCGGCTATATCCCTACCGAAAGTGCCACCATCGCTGACAGAGCACAAGCTGCCGGCGCCTCTATAATTGGCTACACCCAAATGAGCGAACTCGGTTTCAGTCTACACCGGAGTGCCGCTGCCAAGGCCATTGTCCAAAACAAGGCCGATGTTGAGCTGGCTCTGGATCTCTTTGGTGAACCACGCCTGGCCGCTGCCGCCAACCACCTCTGCTCACTTAAACCCAGTTTCGGCACACTCTCACGTTTTGGTCTTACCGGGCTGATGGCAACACTGGAAACACCCGCCATCACTGCCGCTACACCGGAACTGATTGCCACTACACTCAAAGCTATCAGTGGCACAGACCCGCTTGACCCCTCTATGCCGGCAGATCAACTTCCAACCACACCTCCGGCAATCAATGAGCTAACTCTGGGAGTGGTACGGGATTCCGGTAGCACACTCGACAGCACCACCACGGCCTCATTCAACAATATACTCAGTAAACTGCAGCAAGCCGGTATCACAGTGCGTGAAGTAACGATACCAGAGTGGCAGTTATACCGTAATGTCCACCAGATCATAGGGAGTGTTGAAGCAACCTCTTCTGCCGGTCGTTACGACTCAGTTCGTTTCGGCAAACGCCCTGCCGGTGCCAAAAACTGGAATGAGATGTATCTCACTGCCCGGGGGTGCTCTTTTGGTACACTGTTGAAAAGCCTCCTCTTCCAGGGTGCCAGTTTTCAGTTTAAGCAACGTGCAGCCTACGACAACGCCTGTCGTATCCGTTCCCGGCTGGTCGCCTCAATGGCACAACTCATCTCTACTGTAGATGCCCTGCTGTTGCCCCTTCCTCCATCCGGCACCACATCTACCCAGCCTACCCTTGATGAAGTATACCAGGGAGCAACCCTCACGCTACCGGCCAATCTTACAGGGCAACCGGCACTGGTAATACCCACCACTGCACCACTGCCGCTGCAACTCCTCGGCACTCGTCTGAGCGACTACCGGCTACTCGCTATCGGCGAAAAATTGTTAACTGTTTTACGGTAAGGTTACTGATATGGAATTTGAAGCTGTCATAGGTCTGGAAATACACATTGAGCTTAACACCACTACTAAGCTCTTTTGTAACTGTGCCAATCATACCGACTCCCCACCCAACACCAACACCTGCCCTACTTGCCTCTGGTTCCCCGGAGCTGTGCCGTTGTTGAGTGACATGGCTGTCGATAAAGCCGCTCTGGTAGCTTTAGGACTGGGCTGTGAACTACAGCCTGAAAGCAGTTTTGACCAGAAGGTCTACTACTACCCCGATCTGGCCAAAGGCTACCAACTCACCCAGGCGCAACAACCTATTGCTTGTGGTGGTTATGTTGAAGTCACTAACGAAAAAGGGACACCACGCAAACTCCGTATTCACCACATCCACCTCGAAGAAGATGTGGCCAAGCTGATTCACGAAATGGAAGGCCGCGTCAAAATCAGTCTGGTCGACTTTAACCGTGCTGGTGTCCCTTTGATCGAAATTGTCACTGAGCCCGATATCCGTACACCACATGAAGCCATGGAGATGCTCAAATCACTGCGCAATGTTGTCCGTAGTGTCGGTGCTTCAGAGTGTAGTCTTGAGAGTGGCTCCATGCGCGCTGATGCCAACATCTCAATCCGTCCTAAAGGCACCAGTGAGCTCAACACTAAAGTTGAAGTCAAAAACATGAACTCTCTACGTAGTGTTGGCGATGCCATCGCCTTTGAAATTGCCAGACAGACAGCCGCTGTCAATGGTGGCGAGGCAATTACGGAACATACCCGGCTATGGGATGCCGACAAAAAAGTAACCCTCCCGATGCGCGACAAATTCGATGTCCCTTACATCCCGGAACCAACCATTGGTACCGTCCGGCTCACCCCGGAGCGGATTGCGCACCTCCGTACACTCCTCCCCGAACTCCCTGCTGCCAAAGCTGACCGTCTGGTTAAAGAGTATAGCCTCAGTAATGTTGAAGCCCTCTTTTTAAGTACAGATGCCGACGCCGCCACCTATTTTGAAACACTGGCAGGCGACGGTATTGCCGTAAAAACTGCATACCATTGGCTCGTTACTCAGCTTATGCCCCTCCTTCGCGAACAACAGTTTGAAGTGGGCGATTCACCGGTAATGCCCTCCCGTCTGGCACAGCTCCTTAAGCTCCTGACCAATGACGAAATAAATGCCAATGCAGCCCGTGAGACTCTCGCTGTAATGTTCCACTCTACCAAGTCACCGGCACAAATTGTCGAAGAAAAGGGTTTCCGCCAACTCTCCGATACCACGCTTATCGACTCACTCATTGAGACAGTACTCCAGCAAAATCAAGCCGCCGTGGCCGATCTCCAAAACGGTATAGGCAAAGCTATGGGATTTCTGATCGGTCAAGTCATGCAAGCCTCTGATGGTAAGGCCAACCCCAAGTTGATTAAAGAACGTCTGAGTCAGAAATTTAACAAGTAGTCACTAATGCTGAACCTGAAAACAATTTAACGCACTAGCATTTATCGCAATGTGACTGCTACACAAAAAACTCATTGTTCAACACGCTTAATCCGTATATGGCCGCTGTCTCTGTCCTTAGCACCAGCCGACCCAAGCTCACAGGGATAGCTCCAGCCAGACGTAAAGCCTCCTCTTCACCAGGTGTAAAGTCGCCCTCAGGGCCGACATACCAACCGACCTGTGATATTTTTTGCTGAACATTTTTCAGAGTCACTCGTAATGGCTGCGCACCTTCATAAAGCGATGCCATAAAAGTGGGACCTCGCTCTTTAACCAGTGGTGCACTCTCAGTCAACTGACACGGCAACTCTATTTGCGGCACCCACAGAGAGCCGCACTGTCGTGCCGCCTCACGCGCCACCCGCAGCCACCGCTCGCGCCGTTGCACCCCCTCACCGGCATCCAGCCTGACAATTGTGCGTTCCGATATTATCGGGACAATACTCCATACCCCCAACTCAACCGCCTTCTCAATGGTCCACTCCATGCGGCTCCCTTTACTGATACAGGCAAAAAGTGTCAGCCGGAATTCAGGCGGCGGCTCCTCATGCAACCCGGTCGTGGGCTCAAGCTCAACGTAACGTTTAGTCACCTCTCTGACACAAAAACTGCGGCAGCATCCACAACCATCAAACCCCTCAACTACACTACCGACAGCAATACGTAGTACCGAGACCAGGTGGCGGGCCTCCTCACCTTCCAATTGGCACCGCTCTGCTTTTAAAGCCACCGTATCTAGATATTGGCGTATCACAGTTGAGCTCCATAACAGGGATTATTGCAGATAGCAAAACGTCAAGGTTTCATCCCCGGCAGCCCCAAACCGCTACTTTGGCGTTGAGCAGGTGCCTGTTGTAACAGTGGCCGTAAAATGGGCCGCTGATAAGCAGCCTGCATCGCTTCACCGCGTCCAATCTCATTGGCGCGTTGCAGCGCCGCTATGGCACGGTCAAACTGTCCACCATGCTGATAGGCTGCCGCCAGCAAAACCCAGGCGCGCCAATCGTTTTGACTGGCACGTAAGTAATACATCAGTGGTGCCTCAATTTTGGCATACTCGCCACACTGATCAAAAGCCTGCGCAATGTGGAGGTATTGCTCACTGGGTAGCGGTGCCGTACGAACCTGTACCATTAACCGGTCAAGAATTTTGACGGCGGCGGCGGTACGGCCGTTAGCTGCCAGAATAGTACTCACGTCTAACATTTGACGTGGCGTAAGGCCTTCGGCATGAACGAGCGACTCCAACACCCTTGCCGCCTGTTCATTACTACCCAAATCACGATAACACTGCGCAATTTCGAGTGTCATAGCAGTGGTAACCGGCTCTCCCTTTTGTGCCACTGCCAGTAACTCGCGCAAACGTACCTCTACCGCCGCATAATTAGCAATTGAATTGCGGAATTGGGTACCACGTTCATTGTTGGGGTCGTGCATGGTAAACACATCCATCACATCAAGTGCCTCAGTAGTGCGACCCTGCCGCAACAGCACCTCTTGCGCCAGACGGAAGTTCGCCTCCGGACTGGGTGGGTAGAGGATACGTGACTCCTGAAATGCCTGCTCGCCTTCACTCATACGGCCATTGGCTACGTAAAGACCGGCAATGGCACTACGCAGCTTTGAGAACGATTTTTGCGCCACCACATCACGCCGGTAACGCTGGTCACGCGTGAGCCGACGCCAATACCAATCCCAGAAATCGAGGTCAGCGGTGATATGTCCCTGATTGAGCGGAGTTTTAGTAGCATTGAGTTTCATTATCAGACCGTGTGGCGTAAGATAAGGATACATCCACGGTATCACATAACTCTCCTCTATATAAAAGTCGTGACGGAAGCTGTTGTTTTTCCATATCATCTCGCACAAGATACCGTTAATCTCCATTACACCCAGAGCACCGCTCACCTGAACGCGTCCGTTCTGGATGACCAACTCAGCGTTACGTGGCCGCTTGCCCGACTCAACCTCGTCAACATAGATCTTAAAAGCATTGGCACTGTCTTCCGGCGTTGGCATCCATATATGGTCAGCATAAAGATCTCGCATGGTTGACATATACGTATTGTCAGCCAGAGCGTTTTGCGTAATTAGAAACACGTCTGGTCGTACCTTGGCCGAGTAGATCATATATGTAGGGACAAAACGTCCCGGATCAGTGCCACCGAAGAAGACGGCATCAGGCCCCATCTCCTGTGGATAAACCGGATTGGGTAAAGGCTCTTCATCGGCCAGAAGCTCTTCGGTGATTGCAGCAGCACCACGTAATTGATAGTTACCGAATTGCCAACCGTAATCGTGTCCATTCTGCTCGGCACCACCAAGTTCAAAAACCAGCATATCATCATGGTAATTTCGATATACCGGAATTACCGCCAGGGCCAGCGAAACCACAACCGCCACTACAAGCAACACAACTGTCAGTTCACGCCCTTTTTCTAAGCGTGCCTCTCTGTCGCCGACCCACCACGCCACTACTTTAGCCAACAGCTCATCAAAACTGGTCAGGGCAAAGACAAGCCCGTAACCGATCCATAACGCAAACAAACCATGTGATGAAATAAACTTCACCTTCTGAATAAAGGCATCCTGCAAGTCTCCTTTGGGGTTCGCCAAAACAATCAACAGCACGCTCATCATTAAGAATCCTACTACCGTCGCTATAAGCCACTGTTGTGTGATACTATCAAGAGCAAATCGCAAGCCATTGTTTCGTACCAGTATACGATACACCATTACTGCCCCAACCAGCAGTGCTACACCACACACTACCACAAGCAAAGTGTAAGGGATACTCCATCCCATAAAGCCGGTGCACAGAGCAAAAAAGGCAGCAATTAAAATTACACCCAATGCCACCAGAGTGGTTTTTTCCGATTTATCACCACTACTCCAGACCGAAGTAACTCGCTCTTCGCATTGCGTCAATGCCAGTATCATGCCACCCACTCCGGATAATATTAAAACACCGGCCAATAACATTTTATCGAAACGTGTAATATCAAAAACCAGTTCAATCTGTGGAATTACCGCCATAATTACAAATGGTATCGAGATGGCAAAAAGACCCACCGCAGCCTGTAGCACTGTGATACCGGCCACAACCGCAGCCGCTATAGCTACTACCATCAAACATACTGCTGCCAAACGCAGTAACAGACCTAACGGCAAGACACCAACCGTTTGGGGCATCCAAGGGCGTAAACTGAAAAACCATACTGTTGCCGCCGCTACCAATAGAACCATACTGCTGACCCAGGTTTTTCTCCTCTCCCAAGCTGGAGTGCGTAAACGCCAGGCCGCAAACGGCAGGAATCCAAGTGGTGCCAGCAAAAGTGTGAACTGGATACGCAAGTCGATAAAGTACGATCCTAACTGCCTGTTTAATTGCGCAACAGAGGGTGCAATCTTCTCATATTGACCACGGGTGATTGCGTGTTTAAAACCCTCCCAGGTACGTGGATAACCCCAGTTCATGGGCGGGTTTCGCAGGTCTGAAACCAACGGCATGTACGCATAAAAAGCTACCCCTAACTGCGCACATAGAATAGAGAGAGTGACCACCCGACCATGTGGCAACAATAACCAGATCAAAACTAAAGCCCCAAAGTTCCACCACACCGGTGCATGGAACCACCAGGTTGTGGGGTGAGTCAAGCCAAGTAGTGCCCCTTTACGAACCAGAACAAAGAGAGCCGTCTGAATTACCAACACCGCAATAGCATAAAATATACCGCGTGGAACCATGGCACCTAGTACAAACAGCAGGCCACAGCCTACTAAAAAAACTAAAGTCGGTACACCCCATGAGAAAGGCTCGACACCCTGCGCATGCGTCACAAGGTTTTGTGCGGTTGGTATCCCGCCCAGAAAAATTAACATCGCCAGAAAGAAGACACCACAAATTGTCAGTGGTACAGAGACCCAGGGGTCTGACCAGTGCTCTCGCTTGTTCCATCCGGCTATGGCTGCACTGATAACCGCCCCTAACGCTGCAATAGCCACCCACAGGTAACTGATTGGCTGCACTCGGGGTGCGAAGTCATTGCTAACCTCAAGCGGATGTTTCACCATACCTGCCGTAACCAGCAACAACATGCCAACTGCCACTATGATTATCGGTATCACCCTGAAAGGAGTGCCAACTTGTACATTATCTCTCCTGCGTCGATCGAGGACAATCATAGAGACTAGCCCGCCAATAATCACCAACAGACCCATAACAATCAGCCTGGCTGACGGCACCATCACTGCAGAACCTGTCAGAGGGCCAAGTTTGTTAAACCCCGGCATCGGAGGCATCGCCCCTAACTGTAGGACATGAGCCGTCAGGGCAAATGGCACCAGAGCCATCAAAAAGTCCCTGAACAACGAGACATTACGTAGTAAAATCACAATAATCAATGGTACGGCAGCCAGTAACAATACCTGGTAGTTGGTAAGGCCTAAACCAAAAATAAAGGCCGTTACCCATAACACTCTATCGGTAGGCCGACGCATCCAGTGGTAAGTAAGCAAAAAAATCAGCATCAGGAAAAAGGCGTTGAGAGTATAGACCTCAACAATAGTCGCCTGCGACCACATCACCGGACTGAAGGCGAAAATAAGACTGGCCGATAGCCCACCGGCAAAGCAGAACCATCTGTCGCGTTTACGTGTTTTTCTTGTCAGGTTATCTTTGATTGAAGCTAGAATATCAGTTGCTGAACGGGTAATCAGCATAGCCGTAATACCGGTGGCTAAAGCACCAAAAAATGCCGATAACAGAGCAATACTCCAAGCCGGAGTAGGTTGTCCCCGATATGTCACCCAACTGAAAATGCGAGCAAATAGCCAGGCGCACATGGTCCAAATTGGATATCCCGGAGGGTGTGGAACTCCCAGATAGTCACCGGCCACCGCCAGTTCGCCTGAATCTTCCAGCGTAACCGACGGCCCAAGAGTAAAAAAATAGACTAAAAAGGAGATAACTGTGCCACTCCAGAAAGCGGCCCAGTCTATACGCCTGAAAAAAGGTGACGACTCTTTTGCACTCATATTATTTAACTCAACTTCTTACCCATACCGTACGCAAGCTTAAAGGATACAAATTGCTAATAGAGGGATACTTTACGGCTAGAGCCTGAAAACTGCAAGCCGTAATCAGACCGGACTCACCAGCGACCTGCCGGAAAACGCCCCATTTAGCCGCTCAACCAGATCGCGCTCCAGCCAGGGCACCGGCAACAGTGGTACTCCCAGATGCTGCAGCATATCCCGGCAAGGCCGTGATATCTCCGAACGAGACAGCACTAATACAGGCATTTGCTGTGTGCGACTATCATTACGTAACCTCAAAAGTGGGGAGAAATCGTTGTTAATACCTGTATCACACTCAAATAACAACATGTCGGCTTTGTGTGCCGCACATAAGGTGAGAGCCTCTTCAATGGAGTAGGTCATCAAGGTACGATAACCATAGTTGCCTACCTGACGGCGCGCCTCATAGGCCATATCCATTGTTTCACCGAAAATCGCCACTATTGGTGGATCACAAAGTGGCAGACTCACCGCAACCATTGTCCCTTTGTCACTGCCGGGTACAGGGCTGGCCATGCTAAGGGTGCCGCCGTGTAAATCAACAATCTCTCTTGATATCGCCAGACCTAAACCCGACCCTACGACATGCCCTCCCACTCTGAAATAACGTTGGGTAACCCGCTGTAACGCCTCAGCCGGAATCCCGACACCGTTGTCGCTGACAGATAGCAGTGCCATATTTTCGAGCTCAAGATGTCGCTCCAACCTCACCGTTATACACCCCCCTTTGGCAGGTGTAAATTTTACAGCATTGCCGATGATATTAATCATCACCCGCTCCATCTTTTGCACATCGCAGTTTACAAAGAGGTCATATGGAGGCAACTCCACCGCAATTTTCATCTCTTTAGCATCGGCCTGCACTCTCAATGTCTCCACACCGGCATGGATTAAAGCCGTACACGAGATACGACTCTTCGACAAAGTCAGGGTTTCACTCTCAAGCTGGCGTAAGTCAAGTATGTCGTTAACTGTAACCAGCAGTCGCTTACAGTCGGCATCAAATCGCTCCAGATAGCGTACGGCCTTCTCCGGTAAAGGCCCCACTACTCCTCGCAGCATGTTGTTCACGGCGTACATCATCGAGGTCAAAGGGGTGCGTAGCTCATGAGAGACATTGGAGACAAACTCCATACGTGATCTGTCATGTGCCTGCAAACGCTCTACGGCATCCTCCAGAGCCGCTTGTGCTTTGCGGCGCACACTGATATCACGGATAAAAAAACATAGCTGGTGCCCCGCAGCGTCGAGGTCCAGACGATTAACCGCTATCTCTCCGGGAAAAGCGGAGTCATCATACCGTAAGCATAACCCCTCTAACAGAGCATATTTATGACTGCGTAAGTTGCCTTGTATCGTCTCGACCAGTGTAGTATCAGCACCAGAAAACAGCTCCCACACCGGCACACCCGTAAGCTCGCCACTGTCAGCGTTGAAAAGTGCCCGCACCCTGTCGTTAAAGTCGATGATATACCCTTTACGGTCGGTTATCAAAACGCCATCATAAATGCTCTCGAGCAGTAATCCATATGGGACAGCACCCGATTTTCGTTCATGCCTTTTTACCGAATCGGCCAAATCACCCTTTTTCTTAGATTGGCGTTTGCGCCGTACAATAGAGTTACGCTCCGGCACCTCCTGCGGTGCCAGATCTATCCTCATTGTCTGTGCTGCTTCATGCGACATGCCAATTATCCAGCCCTGCGTGTAACCCACTCGTGTATCTCGTTGGTCACAGCTGCCCAGGCCTCCGTGTCTACACGCAAATCGAGAAAACGGTCATACAACTCAAAACAAATACTCCAATAGTTCTCAATATGGATCATCCTCTCCTGAAATTTACCGGCAGCGTCCAACTGCTCCACTTTGGGCAGTTTCAAGCCACGAAAGGCAAATTCGGAGTCAACAGTGGCAGTCATCACCTGCTCGCCCTCAGCTATTACCAGTTTAACGCGTTTAAGCTTTTTACCACAGACCAACGCCACTCCCGCCTCTCGGCTGTCAAGAGGTGACCCTTTGCGCAGCAATGCCTCGTGCGCCCCTTCACCTTCGCGGAAAAAGGTGAGCGGCCCCTCCAACATTATCCCTGCCTGCCTGCCGTTACTGAGTCGGATGACTCCACCGTCACTCTCCCAGAAAAACCAAAGCCAGGTTAGAAAATCCATCCCTAAATCAGCCTCTGCTATCGGCTCCATTGCCGGATCAGGCGAAAATGTTACCGGAGCCAGATCATTGGCCTTAATATGTTTTCGCTGCAGAGCCACAGTTTCAGGAGTTAACAGCAGAGGCATTACACCGGCTGTTTCACGGAAGTAAGGGACCAGAGTGTCGACCTGTTTGTCAGACATCGCCCCTGCCAGCAGTAGGTCATTACGAAAGTCAACCACCACTGGCATACCCGTTAATGTCGGTGGCATGGTAGGCAACAACTGTTCCCGTACCCGTTCACGCACTTCTGCACGGACTGCGCGTGGTAACACCTCGCACTCCCGTGCCCGCAACTCAATCTCCTCTTCCATCCGACAATGCGCCCGCAAAAGCGATTCAGGAATTTTCCGTTCTGCCTTTAAGAAGGTAGCATGCAGATAGCCACCTATTACGCAACTATCTTCTGTTAAATTACGATCCAGCAAATGCCGCCCCCCGACCCAGCCAAAAATCGGTTCAGACGCCAGATACTCGATAGGAGGCGCTGCATGATCCGCAAACGCCTCAACGAGTTCAGGTCCAAACGACTGTGACAGCCTGAAGAGGCGGAAGCTTACGCTACCGCTGTCAAAGCCCATGTTAATGCATCTCCACACCGGCACTGCCAATTGCAGGGCGCAGGAAGCTGAATGTTACGTCAGGGTGGTCTGCCAGAAGTGACATCGGTACACTGCTGTCGGGGATCCGCTTGGAGATCATCAATGCGGTCAGGCGCATACCAAATGGATTATCGTGTACGCCCGCGTGCCAAATCGATACACGATCCGCCTTCCAGGTCTCCACCGGACCCACTGTTGAGGCGTAGGTCGGCACCAGAGCCACATTACCGCCACCCGATGTCCGCGCATTTTGCATCAGAGTTGCCGGGTGTAGCTCAAGAATACGGGTCTTCAGAGCACGATACTCTTCAGGAGTCGGCGGTGAATTCTTATATTTGCCACGCCGCCGTACCGGATCATTAAAAGCCCAGTGTTTGATTTCACCCTGACCACCCTGCATCACGGCACAACGAATTTGATCAAAGCTTTTCGTAAACTCACTCAGCTTACCCACCGGATAATGGATATTAGCCTTGGGCATACGCAATTTTTTGTCGATGCGACTGAAGAGAAAAGCATGATTGCACGCCACAAAAGAGAGCGGGTGATTTTCCGGCACGGTTTCCCCATTTTCAACCCACTCGTCCATCCCCCAGAAATGGGCGTTTTTAAGGTTTATCCCCAGCTCATTAACCATTTGAGCCACAATAGACAACTGCTCAGTTGGCCCTATAGGCCCGCAAATGCCTACCGGATTATCCGCCGTTGCACTACGCCAGGAGGTAATGTACTCCAATGCCTCAGCAGCATAAAAATCCTGCACTGTGTCGTAAAAACGGACGGTGAAACCGGGACGTGACAATTTTTCAAGATCTTTAACTGTCAGCTTTGAAGCATCGTTCAAAATCTCAGGATCCAAAGTGGTATAATCCCACCAGTCAGGCGCCAGTTTACTAATCGGGCGTGCCATAGATATCCTCCTTGTAACAGATTAATCCGGCTTACTAAAATGCGGGTCAGTGCCGGTAACTGACCCGCAACAATCGTTAATTTACTCAATAACAGCTTTGAAGAAACGGAACCCCTGTGGGTCGAACGGCCCGACTTCGCACAGTCCGCTACTGTTAAAGTCGGCACTTATTACAGCCGCACTGCCAACAGGTGCCCAGCCATTGTCACCAAGTGACATTTTGCCATAAACCCTTAGCGTTCCATTAATGGTGGTAGCCAATGGCATAGCACCATCAGTCAGTTTAACCGTAACGACTACATCATCAGTCACCACAATAGCACTTATTACAAGTGCTACGTCGTACTCGTCGCGAGGATCAACTCCTAACAGGTAGTCATCAGCAAGGTTTTCGTCGGCTGCTGCGGCAGCCTCATTATCAGAATAATAGCCCTTGACCCAGTCTAGCGGCACATTACTGCTTATACCAACTTGCTCTGCATCGGCCTCAACAAAGATTACATGGTTACTTATATCACCCTGTACATCGCTTAAAGTCAAAGTGAAACTCTTACTGCCACTGGCCTCCCCCACAGGTGTGTCGTTAGAGAGCACCGACTCAATACGATACCACTCATCAGCAGTATAAACTATTGTGGCGGTCTCACCGGCATCTATTGTAAACGACTCAAACGTATTGGGACCGGCATCATGTGCACCAAAGCCCTCAATAACCGAGTAGATGGTGAAGAAGGAGACCTCAGGAGTAACATCTATCAACTCCTGAAATAAATTAACCTCACCATGTGTGGCGGCCAGCTCAAGCCAACTGAAGTCGTATGATCTGTCGCCGGGCTCAATCTCTCCATCGTCCCCTTCACTCCCTGCAACAGATGTTTTAGCCAGTGCATAACCTGCTTTTTTATAACCAGCGTATTTAAAGCCGTAATCTGCTACCAATGACTCCTCTGCCGCCGAGCCCCAGGCGACCTGATCTTCCCACGAACCATTACTGCGTGTAATGCGCACACCACCCGCCGGCGGTACGTTTACACCAGGGCCACCGGCAGGTAAAAGCCAGTAATGAACCTCAGGTGAGACCATACCTTCTACATTGGGGTCACCCCAAACAATAAAACCCCACCCTTTATATACATTGTTCAATACCAGCCCCGACGGTAGCAGCAAAGGAGTACGATAAGTAGCATTATCGGTGGTAAGCATCTTTATCTCCCAATTGGCCAGCGAAGCTCCAGCCGGCCCGATAATCTCAAAAAACTCTCTGCCCGCCACTGTACTGCCGTAGTCGATCTCATTTACCCAGACCGAATATGGCGGACATGAGTAAACAAAGTAATATGGCGACCACCCCTGAGCACCTTTGCCTGCCGGATTAAGGTCTGAAGGCCTCTCATTCAGGTCAACCGGATAGTACCATTCAGGATTAGTAAACGACTCCTCGTCTTGAATAATAGGCGGATCGGTCTCATCTTTGATATCCGCATGAGTCCCCCATACAATATACTGTACCACATCATCTATAGCCGTCGCCGGGAGATTAACCCCCTCAGGCAGGCGATATGTCCGTGGTTCAACCTCAACCAACTCCAGTTTAGGCCCACTCTTATTCCACCAGTTTGTATAACCCCAGCGAGCAGTGTTATCGATGATACTTGTAAAGGGACTGTTTGTATAGCTGACATAGATATGAATATCTGTCGGATTCATGATAAAGCGCCCAATAGTAACCTCCAGCCCTGAAGGTGTACCAACTACCGGCTGCTCTACCGGCCAGGGAGACACGCTCATAAAGTCGAATCCACCCCGGACTGGCTCGGTCATAAGGACGTTATCAATGCAGATACGGTTCCCGGCGATCCCCTGATAGTTAGTCATACAATAGAGACGCAACACTTTGTGATCAGGCTGGAAAATTTTGCCATCACTGAAGTAAGTCCACTCTGTCTGGTCTGCCTCAACAATGATATTAGTTAGTGTAATCCACTGATTATCAGGGACATCCGCATGCGCCGCTATTTGTAGCGATAACACTGCCGGGCCACCCTCTTCGTCCCAGATTCGATACCAGAAAGCGACCTCACCTATGCCGGTGCCAACTTTCGGTGTCTGCACAAAAGCCAGATGCTCCGCCTGGGTCTCATTCACCGCCACCCCAATAGTGGTACTGTTATTAAGGTATGCGGTCTGAGCCCCGGGAACAGTCGGCTCAAAGGCTCTACTCTTCTGACCCTCAGTTATCAATGCATTATACGCCTCCCACGAGGTGTCATCCTTAGCCGGGTTGTCACGTGCAATAAAGTTATCAAGTTTAAGTACCCCCTGTGCCTTAGTCCCCTCAGCCACCCTTATCCTGATGCGCCCTGGAAAATCTTTACGCATTGGCACAAACTCTTTCCCCGCCAGTGCTACGTTTGTAACAGCCTTAACCGTCTCCCAGGTTGTACTGCTTCCCGCCGCAGTCCGCTCAATGGCAAACACCACATCACCAGTGGCACTGGCACGCCAGTCAAAAGCAATTGAACCAATATTATTAGTCATATAAGGGGCATACAGAGCCTGCACCAGATTAGTATTGGCACGACTGCGGTCAAATTGCACCTCACCACCACGGGAGCCAGCTGATGAGTTTACCCACCCCTCCATCACCAACCACCCCTGATTTGTTGCCAGCAGAGACCACTCCTCCTGCTGTTTAGCCGTCCAGTCATAGTAGTTTACACCACCATAACGCTCCTCAGTATTAGGTCGAGTAACATCAGAGCGTGTAACGGCACGCCACGGCGTGAGGGTCAAATCATCCAACACCACGTTCATCTCACTGCTGCCCATATTCTTAAGAACTACAAAACTCTGATTCCACAGCTTGAGAGGTATCGAAAACGACCCATAACCAAGGCTTGAAACTTCACGCTGTGTCACAAACACCTCGTCCAGGTTAGGCTGCATCGGCTGGCCATCCGCCATAGGCGCGACATATAAGCCGACATGTTGAGTCGGTACATCACGCACCAGATTGTTGCCATCAGTTTTCCAGCGATTCTGGTTATCGGCACTTCGTTTACCACCCATATACCAGCAATTCTGCAATCCGCCATCATTACCGCTCCCCCAGTGCTCAATCCCCAGCAGATTATCAGCTTTCACATATTTGCCCTCTGCAAATACCCGTACCCGCTCCACCTCCATGGAGGCATCAAACGAAGTAAACCCAAAAGTCCCCCCCCGCTGCAATTTGTCTGCCGAACTGTCAGTAATGGTACCTGGCTTCCAAGTGTAACTGTTTGGTGCCAAACCAGCATGTGAGTCAAAATGGACCCGTGGCGTAATCTGTATATTACCATTGGAATGTTGTGACATTTCGACACGTATCATTTTCCGCATATTGAGTGCTCGGCCTGAAGCCTGATTAGAGAATGTAGTAGTACCCACCTTTGTGGCGACACCGTTTTTCCAACGGTAAGCCTCAATATTAAGGCGCTCATAACGATTATCGGTAGAGTCACTCTGGATAAACCTCACCTCATAATAACTCGGCTTATAATCATAACCATCTTCATACAACTGCAACCAGGTAATAATTGAGAGGTAGACGTGCCCCGGTGAGTTAGCTGCTGCACGCCCCACAATCTCTATCGCCTGTGTGCGTGGCCATGCAGCGTCTCCATCTACAAAAGGATTAAGGTTGGGTTTACCCGTAAAGAATGAGAAGTGGTTATCATTTAACGAGAGTCGCCCCTTGAAAGAGAAGGTGTCTATACCAAGGGTCTTGGAGGCATAGGTGTTCCAGACCCGACTCAACAGTGGTTTGTTCCCTAACTCAACTGCACGGCGGGGAACAAAACTCAATAAATCTGCATCCCAAACATCAAGTTCCTTCACAATACGGGCATTATCATACATCCACCAGTTAAACGTTCTGCCCGGGGTACCACTGACAAAATCGGTTACACCCGTCGAATCGACACTCTCAATTTTTGTCTTGGCCGGCTCGTATGCATCAAACTGCCAGTCGGAAGAGTTAAACTCCTCACGGAAGGTTTTAATTGAGTAGAGACCGGTGCTCTCTTCAAACTCTTCAGGGTGGGCAGTCCAGATATTAAAGTTCTGGTACACTGCACGTTTAGCCAGATAATCGTTGACATCATCGTTATGGTTCATACGGATAACCAAAAAGCCGTCATACTCCATCTCGGCAACTATAGGATTAGTCGCATTCTGTTCCGCCCAGCCGGCAATTGGCGGGTTAGGAAAGTCCTGATCATTATCACCCCATAGCCATGGTGAAGGGTCATACGCTGCCGCGTCATCCACGTAACCGCCCGTCCCCTCAAACTGCCAAGTCAAGTTGGTGATACCGGTCACTAGCGTCAACCCTTGCCAATGGTTATCACCAATCAACTCCATCTCTACCGTAGCCTCAGGTGGGTTAGCCAATACACGCATCATCTTGACATCGGAACGGAAACGCCTGATCTCATAATTACGGTAATTATCGTCCCCCTTCTCCACCAGAAATGCTGGGCTGAGGTCTTCATCATGCACCCCTTTAGGACCATGCCAAGGCTCCTCTTCTTGGACGCCGTCAGGGTCACGACTGTAAAAGTAACCATCATAATCACATTGGAAGTAGTAATACATCCGCCCCACCTGATGTTTTACAATAACCCCTTCATAGACATCATCGGCAATCTGATACATATTAGTCGCTGTCCAGGGGCCATTCTCGCTCTCCCAACTGTAAAACACCTGCACTTCGCGGTTAATTGACGGGTAATCCTGATATATATCCGTTACTCGGCAACGGACCTTCACATCCTGATCCTGTGCCGGATAGCCCGGGTTATGTAACTCCTCTGAGATAATTATAGAGGTAGGCGGCTGGGAAAAGTAAAGGTTATCCAAAAGAATTCTGGCAAACTTACCGTCTGGCGTAAAAGACCACCCTTTCGAATGTGACCCGCTATCTGTTCTTAAAAACCTGACAAATCTAGCATCCGGGTTGTTTACCACAACAAAATCCGACTCTTTGCTTCTAGGGTAGGCAGGTACAAGTTTAACTTCACGAACAGTAACCCAACTGTTCTCAGGGATATCTGCTGTATCGTGAGTCGAATATTGAATTACCATCTCGCCACCATAATCGTCAGCATCCATGACCGAGTTGTAATAGATCGTCCCCACACCATCTGCCAATAGAGGCGAACGGATAAATGCGCCTATCATTGGCCGTAGTCCCATTACCATCCCTGTACTCCCTGGTGCTCTAGGTGCTGTCCCTGATAGATTGATAGGCCAGTAGGTGTTATCCCCTAGCCACCAGGTTTCTGGTGTTTCACCAACTTTATTTGTGTGTCCAAAACTAGAAGTTACGGAGGGGAGCCATCCGCTGGCTAGCTCAAAATCAGTCGCACGCAAAGGGTCTAACAACGTTTCTGAGATCTCGTAGGCCGTGTCGGCTGAGGTGAAATCGTTGGTAACTGCCCCGTCAGTGTAGCGGGCAAAGATGTAGTGGTCAATAGCCCCGGCCGCCAAACGCGGTATCACAGCCTGATATGCGTTGCCCGATATATTGATCATCTGGTTAGTAGTGTAACTGCTCCCCTCCCAGGAGAATGCTAGATAGACCCCCAGTAGGGAGACTCCGGCATCAGGTACTACATTGGCCGATACTGTTACAGTCGACCCATTGATTATCTCTGACCCATTGGCAGGTGAGATATCGCTGATATCAACGCCCCCTTGAGCCAGAGTCCCCCACGAAATGAGGCCGACAAATGCCACTGCCAGAGTAAGTGTAAGCAAATTTAAGTTAGTTTTCATGTTAAGTCCCCTGAGTCTTAAGAGCTATAAATAGCCCAGATTGTAACTGCATACAATATGGTTCAACCATGCGACAATAAATATACACTCTTATGGTCGCAAACACAAGTCGGTAAATAGAAAAACGCAAAAAAACTCAATCCAACCTCAAAATCAAACCTCAAACCCTCAACTTCAGTTTCCTATACCTATTCGCGTAAATTCGCGGCCCCCCCGTCAGCATGAGTTTCGTGTATTTTCGTGGCTCACTCTCTGAGGTTAATTTTCGCCCGGCATTGACAAGCACCGCAGCGTATGCAATTATAAGGACGAAATTTTGGTCGTTTGTTTCAAACAGCTATGGGTCTTCCGCAGAATTTGTGGGTAATTTGAGCATGTAGATATGCTGTTTAATTCGTTTTAAAGTTCATTTACCGGGCTGCTAATAGCGATCCGCCCATGATCTGTTAAGAGCCGTGTTTTGGGGCTTTTAATGCCCCGCATGGCTGTGACCGATTCATATTGGCAAGGGGGAGCATTAATAGTTGCCAAAGGCGCACTGAGTATCTATCCTAGAAGCGAGGGTTACAAGCAAACACTAAAAAATGCATCGATTCCGAGATTCTGAAAAACATCAAGTTTTGTTTTCTTAAAAATGAAGCCAACCTGACTGACAAGCAGCAAACCAAGCTTAAGGACGTATTGCAGTATGACCTGAAAAGCGTCAGAGCTTACCTGCTTAAAGAGAGCTTTTAGCTCTTCTGGAATTATAATAGCCCATATTGGGCAGAGTGGTATCTGGATAAATGGTGCAAAAGGGCAATGGGGTCACGACTCGGACCGATCAAGGCGTTTGTCAAAACAATACGAAATCACCAACCGCTGATCATGAACTGGTTTAAGGCAAAAAAACACTTATCACTTATACCCACCTTAGCTACCCACTAAATCATTAAGGCATTTCCCCCATTAAGTCATTTCTGCCCCTTACCCCTCCTTGTATAACTAACGCAACATCAAGATGGTGCCCTCCAGTAGCTTCCAAAAGACCGTACCGTCTTCAAGTCCATTTTGGTCATCGCCGCTACCGGCGACGGCCGACACCTGCAGCTCGCTTCCAAGTGCATCGGTGGCTCGCCAGATAGCAATCCGCCCCCCGGCACCGGCCCCTGAGTTGTTGCCGGCTTTACCGCCGTCGGCCTGTATGGTGCCGCTGCCTGCCAGTTTGCGACAGCTCAGCCAAATCGCGCCCCCGGCTCCACCACCCACGCAGTAATAACTGCTGTCCTGACCATTGGCCATCATCACCCCATCCACCACCAACCGTTCCGTTGAGGCGATGCGCACCACACCGCCACCAGCACCGCCACGGTAATTGTAGTTCAAGCGACCGCCACCGCCGCTGCCTGCCATTTGCGGTTTTCTGTAGTTGTCATATGCGGGTCCACCGCTGCCACGACTCTGATATTGGCCGCCCTGACCACCATGGCCGCCACCGCCCCCCGAATAATTGGAGTTGTCACCATTGCCCAGTGCGCCGCCACCGGGGCCA
>JAAYNR010000099.1 GCA_012520735.1 Lentisphaerota bacterium
CTCATACCTCGTTGGCTTTGCCGATAATAAACTGGGGGTTTACAACACTGCCTGGCGTGGGAATTTTGCTGTCAGCCGTCAATTAAACCGCTGGTATCATGTGGCCTTCAGCTTTGACGGCACCAACATGACCTTTTATCTCGATGGTGCGCTGCTGGGCAGTGCGGCGTTCTCTTATACGCACAATGCCACACACACGGCTAAGATCGGCGGTTACCATACAACATCTGATGTTAATGGCTCGGTCAGCGAGGTGCGCGTCTGGGATCATGCTCGCACGCAGGCCGAGATACAATTTTTGATGAATAGCCGCTTAAACGGTGCTGAGCCGGGACTACTCGGTTACTGGCCGCTGGCGGAGGGTAAGGGGCTTCAGGCTTTAGATGAAACAACAAATGGCAGTCACGGTGTACTGGTAAATGCCACATGGGCGAGCGACGACACCCTCTCTTTGGAGAGGTTGTTCACCGTGGCGCACCCTGTGACGGGGAATCGCCGTTTCACCGACACCAATGTGCTGGCGGTGGTTGCTTTCCCATGGCTTGATGGTTATACCGATTATCAGATCACGCTGAATAGCGCGGAGCCGCTGCCGGCGGCGTGGGTAGCGACAAACTCGCGCCCCGAGAGTGTCGTCCTCGCTCTGGCCGACGACAACGATTCCACTACGACCATCACCCTGTGGATGACAAATGTCACTGAGTCGGTGAGTCTGCTGCGTTTTGACCAAGCGATTGTTTACACAAAAACATTTTACTGGCGCGGTACGGTTGACAGCGACTGGTTCAATGCCACTAACTGGAACCATGAGGTGTTGCCGCCGCCTGGCTCCCACGTTGTGATAACGGGCGGCAAGCAGGCGACCCTTAACGACAGCACGGTGGCGTTGGGAACTTTGGTAATATCAAACGCCACACTCACTTTCGCCAACTGGGATACACTCCTGACGGTCGGGGAGTTTCATGGCGGCGAGGGGGCGGTGATCACCCATGCCGGCCCGATCATCAGCGATGCCATGTCGAATCGGGTCAATATAGCGTGTGCCAATTTCACTCTGGCGGCCGGCGCTTCGATTGCCGTCAACAGCAAGGGTTATGCTGGCACCAGAAACGGCACGGAAGGTAATCGTGGTCATGGCCCCGGCAAGTCTTCAGCGGAGCGCGGCGCGGCGGGGCACGGCGGCAAGGGAGGTGGCGCTAATGGGGGTCAGGTTTATGGCGATCCGTCACAGCCGCTCTATCTGGGCAGCAGTGGTGACGGACAATACGGTGCCACCGGTGGCCACGGCGGCGGCGCGGTGCGGATTGCCGCCAGCGGTCATGTTGTTATCAACGGCTCGATACTGGCCTCTTCCAGTGACGTTGCCAGCAATTCGGGCGGCGGCTCCGGCGGCAGTATTTATATCACGGCCGGCACTATTGCGGCCACCAATGGGCAGCTTCGCGCTGACGGTGCCAGCACCACGCAGATGGGCGGCGGCGGCGGTGGGCGCATCGCGATAAATATTGCGGATCACGTGACGCAGGCGCAGTTGCCGCGAGTCGTTTATGGCTTGTCGGCGCGGCGCGGTGATCGCACCACGATCAATGGCGAACACGGCACAGTCTGGCTGAATGACCGCAATCTGATGCCGACCATCATGAACAACTGCAACGGCTATTTCCTCGGGATTGACGATTGGGATTGGCGTGTGCCCGTCATGGCCATGACCAACTCTTGGCTGATTATTGACCAAGATATGTCACTGGCGGTTGACGGTGATATGCGCTTGTTCAATACGACAATGGATACCACCACCCTCGCACTTGATATAAACGGCGACCTGGATGTTTGCGGGGCGAGCAGTGTTTATGTGCGCAGTGGCCCGACCAACGGGGTTGCCCCGTGGGGAGCCACGGTCAATGTGGCGGGGACACTTTCAATGGGCGCGGGCAGCACCATATATACGGCATCCAACCCGACCAACGGCGGCTCTGTCTGTTATACGCTCGGCAATTTAGTCATGGCGAGCGGCTCAAGCATCAACGCCGACGGCTTGGGCTTTAGCGGCGGTCCAGTTCAAGGGTATGGCCCCGGCGGCGGCACCGGGAGCTACGGCGGCGGCGGCTACGGCGGCGCGGGCGGACGCCCGCCCTACGGCGGCCCCGCC
>JAAYNR010000212.1 GCA_012520735.1 Lentisphaerota bacterium
GGGGGATAGTTCATCTAGATCTGCGCAACGGGGGGAATATTTTACTGGATAGTGAGAATGAGCCGGTGCTGATCGATTTTCAGTCGGCTTTGCGGACAGGATGGCTGCCAAGGCAGTGGCGGCGGTGTTTAGAGTGGGTAGACCTCTCGGGGGTTTATAAACACTGGGCGCGATTGGCGCCGGAGACTATGGGGGAAGAGCGCGAGCGGATATTGGTGTGGCAGTTAAAAAACCGCAAATGGTGGCGGATCAGGGGGTATCGACTGTCACCGCGGCAGCGCGATCTGAAGGAGTATGAAAAGGAGTTACTGGCGAGGTACGGCGAATAGAGGGGGATGGGTGTGATGGGTGCGATGGAACAATTTTCGGCTGGTGAGTGTCAGTCACGTTGCAGGAATCTGATGCGGTGGCTGGTACGGCAGGGGTTGGATGGTGCTGTAATCAGGACGCCGGTGGCACGACTCTACTACACGGGTTTTAATGCCTCTAACGGTATACTGCTGTTGGACGCACGGGAGGGGCCGGTGTTTTTGACCGACTTCCGTTATCTGGTGGCTGCCAAGCGGCAATTGAGTTGGTTAAAGTGTGGTGATTGTGGACGTGGCGCAGCGGCAAAGAGCGTATTGGCACGCGTGACAAGACGGTGGTATAGGGGAGGTTATGAGGGGGCGGTCAGTGTAGCGACTCATACATCACAGCAGGAGGTGATGGGTCATATAAGAGAATGGCGCGACATCGGGGCGGCTATTGCGGCACAGCGAGCGGTAAAGTCGTCGGCTGAGCTGGCAGCAATGCGGCGGGCGATACGGGCTAACGATCAACTGTTCAGGGAGGTCTTTCGGGGTGTCCGCTTGGGACAGAGTGAGCTAGAGATTGCCGCTCTGGTGCGCGAGGCGTCGTACCGTCTGGGCGATGGCGAGGCTTTCCCGGCGATAGTCTGTGCGGGAGCCAACGGTGCGGAGTGTCATCACACCCCTGATGAGACGAGATTATTTCCGGGGATGCCACTACTGATAGATGCCGGGTTAAAACTGGGTGGATACTGCAGCGACCTGACACGGACTGTTTTTTACGGAGAGGCTACGTCGCGATTTCGGGAAGTACTGGAGCTGGTAAAACGGGCAAACCGCTATGCGATTAATAATTTGCGTCCCGGGATGAGCGGAGCAGAGGTGGACGGCTTGGCACGCAACATTATTGACCAGGCCGGTTTTGGAGAAGCATTCGGGCACAGTTTAGGTCATGCACTGGGACTGGAGGTACACGAGCTACCGGCCTTTGCGGCATCATGCGAGACAGTGATCAGACCGGGGATGGTTTTGACGGTTGAGCCGGGGGTTTATCTGCCCGGCGAGTTTGGCATCAGGGTTGAGGATGTGGTATTGGTGACAGAGAGTGGATGTGAGGTGTTATCGGCACTTAGCAATTGACCTGACAAGGGCGATGAATCATAATGGCGTGACATTTTATCAGGTGTATTAGCTGGAGGATGTGTTATGAGCAATAGAGCGATTGCAGAGCGGGCGATGGAGTATGGCAAGGGTATTTTGCGATTGGCACCGGCTTGGGTGCCACGTTCTTTTTGCATACCGGGGCGGCGGCTGAAATTACATCCTGACGACTACTATGCTCTGGGTGGGGAGCGTGGTGGGATTGATGAGAGGTGGTTGGCATCGACTATTAAGGCTGATAACGGGCCACTGACGGGAGAAGAGGAGGGGTTGAGTCAGGTCCTGGTTGATAGTAGCGAAACACCGGAGCGGCTATTACTGCGGGATGTGATCGAGGAGTTGGGAGCGGCGGTAATTGGTGAGCGGTTATGGAGTGAATACCAGAGCTGGCCGATGTTTGCCAAGTTTTTCGATAATAAGGGGGGGCTGCCGCACCATATACACCATGATGATGCCGCCGCTGCTTTTACGGGACAGCTTGGTAAACCAGAGGCATACTATTTTCCGGCACAATTAAACAACCATGGCGGTGATTTTCCGTTTACTTTTTTCGGACTGGAGCCGGGGACAACGCGCGCTCAGGTAGGGGATGCTTTGCGTGCCTTTGCCAAAGGTGACAATAAAATAACCTCACTGTCGCGGGCATACAGACTGGATATAGCTACGGGTTGGGATGTGCCACCGGGGTTACTCCATGCACCGGGGAGTATGTGCACCTATGAGCTGCAGCGGGCTTCTGATGTGTTTGCCATGTATCAATCTTTAGTTGGCAATTCAGTTGTAGCTGAGGAGTTGCTATGGAAAAACACACCGCCGGAGAGGATGGGTGACATAGACTACTTGCTGGATGTAATTAACTGGGACCTCAACCTCGACCCTGAGCTTGCCCGCAACCGTTTTATGCGCCCGGCAGCAGTGCGCTGTGAAGAGGAGATGGCGGCTGAGGGGTATCATGAGAGTTGGATTTGCTATAAATCGGAGTGTTTCAGCGCCAAAGAGTTAACGGTGGCACCGGGACAGAGTGTAAAGATTTATGATGCGGCGGCGTATGGCTTAGTTAATTTGCAAGGCCACGGGAGGTTTGGCATATGGCCGATTGAGTCGCCGGCGATGATCCGTTTTGGGCAGTTGACATATGACGAATACTTTGTGAGCGAGAGTGCGGCACGCGAGGGGGTAAAGATTGTCAACAACTCCTTAAGCGAGCCTTTAGTTATATTGAAGCATTTCGGTCCGGGCAATCCGGAGTGGCTGAAGTTTAACCAGAAAGAAGAGGAGACAAGGGAGTGAAAAGACAGAATTTTGAGATAAAAAATGGACAAATCCGCGAGGCCTTTACGGCATTAAAACGGGATAAGCCAGAGAGGTTGAAAAACAAACTCAACTTATCGTGGAGTAACTGGGGGTTTGGTATGGAGCCATTGGCGGAGTCGGCGGCGCGTTTGGCCAGAGCCGGCATACCTTACATTGAGCTCCATGGCAACCATTACGGGCCGGATTTGGGTTATCGGGTAGAAGAGACCCTGAAAGTTTTGGGTGACCATGGGATCAAAGTGTCGGGGGTGTGCGGCATGTTTTCGGCTGACAACGACCTCACCAGCAATCGGGCGATACAGCGGCAGGCGGCGATCGATTACATCAGACGGGAAGTGGTATTTACCGAGGCGGTAGGTGGTGGATACCTGCTGGTAGTCCCGGGGGCAGTGGGGCGGCCGCAGGCGTATGATAAATCGGAGCTTATCCGCAGCGTTGAGACGTTGCGTCTGGTGGCGGATATGTTTGTAAAACACAATGTGCGGGCAGCGATAGAGCCGATCCGGGCGGCAGAGGTGAGTATTGTACGAACTGTGGCCGATGCCAAGAGATATATTGCCGCAGTTGACCATCCGGGTGTGCAGCATATTAATGGTGACGTTTATCACATGCAAGCAGAGGAGTCACACATAGGTTCGGCGATTCTTGAAGCGGGAGAGCGATTGACCAATCTTCACATGGCAGACAGTAACCGTTGTGCACTGGGAGCGGGATCGCTCGATTTGGATACAATTATTATGGCTCTTTATTTGATCGGTTACAACCAGCCGGGATGTTATGTGACACCCGAGCCACTGGGACCTGGTGGCGATCCCTATCCGGCGATGCATGGTCAGCCTGATAAAATGGAGATAGAGAGACTGGTCGCCGACAGTGCCGCATACTTCTTTGAGCGTGAAGAGGTTGTGAGGGCGATGTAAACGACACAAAAAGTATTATCTGCTATTAATAACCTTAATATGTGAAATAGGAGAGTGGGTATAACAAGAGAGAAAACAAGAGCAGTCAGGGTTGGTGGTGTGGTGGTGGGTGGTGGTGCCGCAGTGAGTGTGCAGACCATGACCAACACCGCTACGGGCGATGTAGAGGCGACGGTGCGGCAGATTAATGAAGCGGCATTGGCCGGAGCCGACATAGTACGACTGGCGATTCCGGATATGGAGGCTGTTGAGGCGTTGCGTGAGATCAGGCAACGTACACCGGTGCCGCTTGTCGCTGATGTCCATTTTGACCATCGTTTGGCTGTGGCGGCGGTAGGGGCGGGAGTTGACGGGTTACGGATAAACCCCGGTAACATCGGTGGCCGTGATAATATACGGGCTGTAGTGGCAGCGGCAAAACCGCGTCGATTACCGATACGAATCGGTGTAAACGGAGGGTCATTAGAGAAGGATATTCTGGAGCGGCACGGCAGTGCCACAGCCGAGGCTTTAGTTGAGAGTGCTTTACGGCATGTGGCGTTACTTGAAGAGGCCGACTACCATGAGATTAAAATATCGGTCAAGGCCTCGGATGTGTTGCGGACAGTAGCGGCTTATCGGTTATTGGCTGAGCAGACAATTTATCCGCTTCATCTGGGGGTAACCGAGGCGGGGACATTTCTGGCCGGCACGGTACGTTCCTGTGTGGCTATGGGGTCGCTCTTACTGGCAGGAATAGGCGATACTATCAGGGTGTCATTAACAGATACCACACTGCGTGAGGTTCAGGTAGGAGTAGAGATGTTACGGGCCGCGGGGCTGCGGGCAGCGGGTGCCAGCGTGACGTCATGCCCGACTTGCGGGCGCTGTCAGGTTGATGTAGCGGCAGTGGCAACGGCTATCGAGGAGCGGCTGGAGCAATACTATCGCGACAACCCCGGGGTTTTACATCCGCATGTGGCGGTTATGGGGTGTGTGGTGAATGGGCCTGGTGAGGCTCGTGAGGCCGATATTGCCGTAGCCGGCGGCAATGGGCGATTTGCGTTGTATATGAGAGGCAGATTGATTGGCTCGATAAACGAGGATGAGGCGGTAGAGCGGGTGGTGCATATGGTGCAGGAGTGGAGACCGCAATGAGGTTACATTTTGAGCGTTGGGGCACCACGTTGGCAGCGGTTATAGCCGGGCTGGCGGCACTGGGAATAGTGATAGCCTGTATTTGGCTGGGACCACTCAATCAGGATGAGGGGTGGTATTTATATGCGGCACTGGAGCGTGCGGCGGGGCGATCACCTTACAGCGATTTTTTCTTTACTCAAGGGCCTCTACTACCAGCCGTATATGGGTGGCTGGTGCCTCTCTGGGGTAATAGTGGCGTGTTGGGGGGGCGGGTGGTGACAGCTCTGCTGGGGGTTGTGGCAGCGTTGCTGGCGGCATTGCTGGCGGGTAGACTGGCTCCAGTCCCGACACGTTATCCGGCGGCTGTGGTGGGATTTACCCTTTGCGCCTGTGCAGTGTATCATGTCTACTTTATGGTGATTCCGAAAACCTATGCCTTGACGGCAGTTGTTTTTACGGGAGGTTTATTGAGTTTAAGCAGGTTGAAGCAGAACAGTCGTGCTGTGTGGTGGCAAGCTGCCACAGGAGGTTTTCTGCTGGCATTGGCGGCTGGAGTACGTCTCTCCTTTGGGGCGGCCCTGCCGGTTGTGGGGTTGTGGCTGTTGTGGCATTGGCGGAGCTATGGTTGTGCCTGGCTTTACTTTGGAGTTGGGGGTGTGTCAGGGTTGTTGTTGGTTTATGGGCCGGCAGTGATAGCGGCACCGGAGAATTTTGTATTTGCCCAGACATTTCACATGGGGCGGGGCGGTGGTGGGGTATTATTTATTGCCGGTTCAATGGCACGGCTGTTACGTGGATATCAGGCACTGGCGGCAGCGGCAGTAGTGGCCGCTGTATGGCATCTGGCTTTGGTGAAGTGTGCACAAGAGGACACACCTTTGGCGGTGACTCGTAAATTAGAGAGTGGTGGAGGCGTCTTGTGTTTATTGGCAGTGACAGCGGTGGGTGGAGTCCATTTATTAAGCCCTTTTCCTTATGACGACTATCAGGTGCCACTGATGCCGGCATTGGCGGCAGTGGTAGCAGCCTGGCTGGTGGGGCTGGGGCAACGGATGCGTCGGCCAGAGGTGGCGCGGGTGGGACTGGTATGGGGGGTGTTACTTTTCAGTGGTGTAGCGGCGCTGGCAGCACCACAGGTGCAGGAGTGGTTTGTGATCAGGCAGGATCGTTTTTGGCCTGTGACCAAGAGTAAGTCTGACTTAAAAGTGTTGCGAGAGGTTGGCGATAAACTGCGTCGGGCGGGGCGACGTGAGGAGGCCGCACCTCTCTTGACGCCTGATATTTATTTGGCGGTTGAGGCCGGGCGGCGTGTGCCGCACGGTTTCGAGATGGGGCCTTTTGGGTATTTTCCCGGCCTGAAGACAGAAACGGCACGGCGTCTGCTTGTGTTAAATTATGAGCTTTTGACCGATATATTTGCATCGGGTGTGGCACCTGACGCAGCCACCAGCGGGTACGCCTGGGCGATAGGTGCGCCGCTGATGGATGAGCTACCGGTTGTTGAACAGGAGTCGATCAACAAGGCTTTACGCTACTATTATACGGAGGTTGAGCGGATCCCCGACTTTGGTCAGGGGTGGACAGAGCTGATATTGTGGCGATTAAACAGCGTGGAAGATGGAGATACTATTGACAGAGCAAGGGAAAAAGAGGCTGGGGCAGGGGATATTGCGCGCCGGGGCACTGGTGGGGATAGCCCACCTGCTTTTCAAACTGGCGGGGTTAATTCAGGCCAAAGCGATGGGACACTACCTCTCGGGGGTGGCCTATGACGCTATTTATGCTTTTGCCTTTGAAAATTGCATTTTTAGTATTTTCCTGATAGCTCAGGAGATTGTTGGGCCGGCATTTTTGCCGGTTTTCAAGCGTGAGCTGGATCTTCATGGTGACGATGTTGCCTGGCGTTTTGCCAACACCCTGCTGACACTGCAACTGATTATTCTGATACCGGTAGTGGCGGTGCTCATGTGGCAACCGGAGTGGTTTGTGTCGATCTGGACTGAGTGGACACCGGAGCGCAATGCCGAACAGATAAGGTTAGGGGCTACTGCGTTGCGGCGTTTGGCACCGGCATTGTTTGGTTTGGCTTTAGGGGCGACGACCTACTCGATACTTAACGGCTACAAAAGGTTTTTTCTGGCGGCCTTTGGTGATGCAGTTTGGAAATTTGCCGCGGCTGGGGGGATTTTGGCTGGGGCACTGTTCTGGGGAGAAAAAACAGCGGCATTGGGGCTGATTGCGGGGCTATTATTAGGGAGCGTTCTCAAGGTCGGCACGCATATAGTAGGGCTGCGCGACAAAATACGGTTTTTCCGTCCACGCCTTTATCTCAATGACCCGGCCGTGCGCGCTATGCTATGGCTTACCCTGCCGTTGATATTAGGGATAGTTTTTGCCAAGGTTCGTGATATTTTTAATAATGTTTACATACTAAGTCCACTCGATTCAGCGGGGCTGATGCAAGCCAATTCGATGGGGCGGCGCCTGCAAAGCACGATAAATTGGCTCATCCCTTACACTTTAGGGATTGCCGCCTTCCCTTTTTTCTGTGAGATGGTCGACCGGCGCGACCACAAGCAACTGGGTGAAGTAGTAACCCATGCCGGGCGGATGCTACTGTCGATTTTCATCCCATTTTGTGCAGTGATTCTCTTTTTAGCTATGCCGCTCACCTCACTCCTCTTTAGAGGCGGGGAGTTTCAGGAGTTGGCGGTACAAAGGACAGCGTTATCGACAGCCTGCTATACCTTAGTGTTGCCGGCAGCGGCGATTGAGGCACTGACTATGCAGGCCTTTTTTGCCAATCGGCGAATGGTTTCGGTGATTGTGGCCGGTATTGTCTTCTCGGCTTTAAGTATGTTAATCAGTTGGCTGGGGTTGAGGGTGTTTGAGGTAGGAGAGATGGCATCACTGGCGGTAATTGCCGGAGGGTTTGCCTTGTCACGTGCCTTAAAAAGCACCACTTTGGTTGTTTTGTTGCGGCGTTCAGCACCGGTTTTCCCCTTTGGGCCTACGGTGTTGTTTCTGTTACGAACCATACTAACGGCAATTTTGGCCGGGGGTGGTACCTGGTTGGCACTGCGTCTCTGGACAGCAGTACCTTTAGTGACCTCGCTACGTCATATAAATGATCTGCTGCAACTGGCAGTGGGGGGGATTGGTGGCGGTGCTGGAGCGATAGCGGGGTGGTCTATTTTTCGGGTGAGGGAGCCCTTTGAGATGGCACGCTGGGCACTCGACAAGACAGCGGGTCGCCTCAGGCAACGTCTGGAGCAGACGAAAGGAGCACTGTAATGAGGGTTAGGCGAGATTTTAGCGAAAATTTACGGGCGACAGGTTTACCCCGAAGGTCGTGGAGGCCAATAGATTATATGGCTATTTTCATGGTGTTTGTCTCTTTACTGCTCATCCCGGTCGTAAGCAACGGTGAAAACCTGGTGCGCAATGGCGACTTTGAAGAGGGGCGCCACGGAGTTCCAGAAGGGTGGGACAAGGTTGACGGTAAAGGTGTATTTTGGGGCGAGGCACCGGGGCGTGTAGGTTTGGCGATAAGGCTTGATACATCGGTAAGCGAACGCGACATGCAGTCCAGTTGGGAGCGAGCCGGGCTAACGAACCGCTGGTCGATCCCCAAACCGGCAGGCAACGCCATAGCCGATACCTATGGATTGAGTTATTACTCCACCAACTTCCCCTGTCGAGCCGGGGAGAGTTACCGGGTAAGTTGTGATACTATGGGAGCAGGGGCGGTTAAAGTGTGGGTAAGAGGGTATGGTGAGTTCAGAGGGCGTCGTGTGCGACGCTACGAAGCAGTAATGAACGTACCGGCCAGCCCTGGGAAATGGCGTACTACCACTATGGACTTCAACCCTACGGCGCGGCGGCCAGAGGTAGATGAACTACGTGTTATGCTATACGTCTGGTATCCGCCGGGCGAGTATTGGTTCGACAACATTTGTGTAGAGGCGATACCCTGATAAAATTGCGGCGCAAAGGTCAGTTCAGGTTGAGAAACCGGGGAACAGAATGGATAATTGAGAATTGATTAACTTTAAAACTGTTTTTCCGGGTCGGGGAAGTTTTACCAATTTTACAATAACAGGTAATGCAGAGGTGCTTGGTGGCACATGGTACCACTCGGCTAACAGTGGTGGTGCTGTTGAGGTCGAGCGAATCTGTATAACTGTTGGTGGTGATTTTACGCTGGGGGCAGCAGCAGTGATTAACCTCGATGCGCGGGGCTATGCGGCAGGGCAGGGGCCGGGTGCAGGCAATCAGGTGGCGTCATCGTCAAGCCGCAGTGCCAGTTATGGTGGCAAGGGGGCGAATAATCCGGCGGGCTCAGTAACTTATGGCTCGGCTATTTATCCGGAAAATCTCGGTAGCGGTGCTTACAGCAATGGTGGAGGAGCCATAAAGCTTAAAGTTGGCGGAGTGGCGACAATTTTTCTAGCGACACCGTCGTCACGGCGGCTGATAGTAGATCAGGCCAATAAAGGGACAAAGTCGGCTAATTACACCTTTATCCCTGCAGAGTTGCCGCCAGAGAGCGAGGCTCACCCCGCCTTTGCCAGTGAACTAGATGATGTGACGCTGGTTGTGACTAATGGCGGGTTTGTTTGTCTGACCAGCGACCTGCGGATTGGTGATATCGGCTGGATTAAGGGAGATCTGGCACTCAACGCTTTTACCCTCTATTGCAAGGCAGATGAACCGGAGAATTTTCCATCGAATTACGGTGCAGGGAGTGTGACTGCAAATGGTGACCTCTTTATCTTTGATAATGGCGATAAACTGAATCTTCCCGGGCGAATTGTGTGGGGTGACCAGCCGGTGGAGTGGCGGGTAGCGACGGTCTCTGAGCCTAAAGAGGCGGGTGTAATAGCGATTAATGATCTGTATAGTGAGGGGTATTTTCTGCATGGCAGTGTTGTGGGAATTACGGTTGAGGCCACGCCGGGGTTTGATTTTATCAGGTGGGAGGGGATGGTGCCAAAGAGTGATGAGGAGCTGA
>JAAYNR010000010.1 GCA_012520735.1 Lentisphaerota bacterium
ATTTTTGTTGCCACAGGGTTTGGGGTGCAAGCCAGCGGATGACTCTGATAGCCAGAGCATTACGACGCAGGCGGGCAACGGTGGGTGGGGTAGCCGGTGGCGTGGCGAGGAGTTTATTAAGCTTAGTGATGAAGGTAGGGTCGGCACAGAGGCAGCGAACGCGACCCGGTTCGAGGTCGACAGCACGTGTGCCATCGGGCGAGGTACGCAGCTCCATCTGTTCGCCGGTCAAGAGATCCCAGGCGGTAGAGCGTGTTGGGTTAAGGAAACGACCCGCAGGCCAGAAGACAGTTTGCGGGCCATTGGGATCCAGATTGACGAGACCGAGTATTTTGCCTTCCTCTCCGGGTGGCGGTTCGCGTAGCAGGGCTAGTACATTACCGGGGCCGCCCTGAATCATAGAGAGAGTGGCAGCGGCGGAGAAAGCGGGGTGACTGGCGACAATGGCATTAAGGCGAGCCAGAGCATCAACCTGATTAGCGGGTGAGTCCCAATTGAGAGAAGGTGCACCGTGGACGGCTATTTTATCGGCGGCAAACCACTCGACACCAGCGGTGATGCCGTATGAGCCTTGCTGTGACAGGAGAGCCGCGAGGGGAGTCCTCATGCGGGCCCAGTTTTCGCCACGACTGGCGAGGCGGTCGTTATCGTGAGTTTCTGCGAAATGGACTAAAGGGCCGTTAGTTTCGGAGAGGGCGGTAGCGGCGGGGAGGAATTTTTCAAAAGCGTCGCGGTCATAATGCTGAAACGACTCAGCGTAGGCCCAGTCGAGGTTGGAGTTGGCAAGGAGGGTATCAGTGACTTCGATTTTACCACCAAGGCCTTCAAGCATGAAGGTGGTTTCGGGGAAAGCGTCGCGGACCCGAGCGACGATATAGGTCCAGGTTTCGGCAGGGATCATGTAGCCGGCATCACAACGGAAGCCGTCGACACCCTGACGGCACCAGAAGATAAATACCTCAGCCATAAAGGCACGGAGATCACGGTTTGAGTAGTCGAGTTCGACGAGGTCTTCCCAGATGACACCCCAGGCACCGGGCGACTTAAAAGAACCGTCGGGGTTTTGTTTAAACCACTCGGGGTGGTGAATTTGGAGGGTTGAGGCCCAGCCGGTGTGATTGGCAGGGATATCGAGAAAGAGGCGGCCCTGACGGGCATGGACGGCATCGACTAACTCGCGGAATTGGTCGAGCGGAGTGGCACGGGTATCAAATTCAGCCAGGGCGGGGTCGACATCGAGTAGGTCGCGTGCGGCAAAAGGGGAGCCATAGAGACCCATGCGGGCGAAAGTAGTGGGGGTGGGGTGGATGGGGAGGAGTTGTATGATATTAAAGCGCATGTGGCCCATGATAGTATCGAGCTTTTGGACCAGATTACGGAATGTGCCAGAGGGGGGGATTACCGAGTAACCTTGAGCCAGGAGCGGACCGGCTAATTCGGCATTACGGGGAGTGTGCGGGGCGTGGTGAAGAGCCGAGCCAAACTGACGGACAAAAGCGGTATAGATGGTATTAGCACAGGCGGTAGTGGCCGGGCTTACTTTAATGGCGAGATTATCACCGGCGGGCCATTGGGGTATTTCACTCCCTTCGGGTATGAAACAGGCTTTAGCACCAAACCAGCCGACTTCATCGAGTGGGAGATCGATAGTATAGAGACCGTTGGCGGCGTTGGTCATGGTGAGGTCGTGCCAGTCACGGGCAAGGGGAGGGGTGTCGGCTTCGGTAGCGGCGATAATTTCATGGCGGCGGATAGCGGCGCGACCGATATTTGTGCGCAGGACAGCCCTGCCGCTCTGTTCGGGATCGGTTTGCAGGGTTACCTGCAGGAGGGTGCCGGTAGTGAGTAAGATACGGCTGCCTGGTTTCGGGGTTTGTTCAAGCATCATTAAGCTTCCTGATTTAGCGGTAAGATTGGCAAATTGGTAACGGCTGATGGTAGTGGGGGTAAATCTATTTTGGTGACACGGCCGTAGTAAGGGGCGCACTCAAAGACGGAGCCGCCATTAAGTATACGGGGATCTTCCTGAATGGTGAGAAGGGTGTTAAGTTGCTCGCGGCAAGAGCTGAGAAGAGCAGCGTAGGTAGGATCGGAGGCGACATTACGGATACAGTCGGGGCCGTCAGTGGCGAGATAGAGCTCCTCTGCTGGGCGTGTGCCGAAGCAGAGATCATAGTATGGCTCCATGTAGGGATTAGTTTGCCACGACTCTATCAGAGTGCGGGTAGGGGAGAGGTCGCAGTCATGGATGGGGCGTTCAGGTGTGAAATTATGGATATAGAGGAAGTGATCGGTGACGAGTGAGCGCATTGGGTTGCCGAGATTGTGGGGGCGGCAGTAGCCGTGGCGCTCGCGTCCGGTTTGGACTGAACTACGAGTAGGGTCGACACGGCCAGAGGCCTCAGAAGTGAGGATATTAAGGAAACTGCGGCCATCAGAGCGGAGGGGAGAGGAGTCTACCCCAGCTGCTTCAAGGAGGGTAGGGGCGAGGTCGATAAAGCTGATAAAATCGGTGATGGTACGGTTTGGCGGTATATGGGTGCCCCAGCGTATGGCGAGGGGAACATGACAGCCATTTTGGTAGAGATTTGCTTTAGCACGGGGGAAGGGGAGACCATTATCGCCGGTGACGATTACGATGGTGTTGTCAAGTTCGCCGCGTTCTTCGAGAATTTTCAGCATGGCTCCGAGGTCGCGGTCAAAACGTTCGATCTCCAGTGCGTAATCGAGGAGGTCGGAGCGAACTTCGGGGGTATCTGGTAGATAGGCGGGAACCTCGGCTTGAGAGAGCTCTTTGCCATGGCGCACTCCGGAGCCCGCCTCATAGGCGCGGTGGGGTTCTTTTGCGCCATACCAGAAGCAGAATGGGGCGGACGCGGGCTTTTGCGAGAGGAAGTCGGCAAAATTAGCAGTGTAGTCGTTGGTAGACATACAAGAGGTTAGCGGGGTGCAGGTGTGGCGATTAAAGGCAGGGCCGGCGGGGTTTCGGGTGCGGCCACTGGCTTCGACACTACCGGGACCCCAGCCCTTAAATGTTTTGCCGATAAAATAGCCGGCTGCTTCGAGAAGATCCGGGTAGACAACATATTTTTGTGGCAGCAATCCCCAGAGCTGAAATCCCTCTTCCAGGCGCCAGGGGAAGCGTCCTGTCAGCAGCGAGGCACGTGAAGCGGTACAACTGGGGGCAGTGGTGTAGCAATTAGTAAAGAGGGTGCCTTCGCAGGCAACACGGTCGGCGGCAGGGGTGGAGACCATTTTTGAGCCATAGGCACTGAGGTGAGGCCAGGCGAGATCGTCGGCAATAGCGAGGAGAATATTAGGCTTGGGCATAATTACAACCAGCCGGTGGCTGTGGCAAGGAGTTTGGTGTAATAGACAAAATTAGGCCATGAGACGTCGGGAGGGACACCATGGTCACAACTGGGGATAAACCCGCCGTCGTCGATAACGGGACGTAGGCGGTTAATTTCATTTTCGATGGCTTTGCCGCCGCGGGCGATGGCACGTTTATCGACACCACCGACGTAGGCCATATCACGACCGAAGCGGCGGCGGAAGTCGGCAATGTCGTTATGGGCAGCGACTTCGATTGGGTCGCAGAAATTAATGCCGGCCTCGATCCACAGCGGTATGAGGTCGCCGATATAGCCATCGGAATCGCAGCCATACAGCGTGATACCGGCACCACGGATAACTTCGCCCCATCTCTTCCAGACAGGGAGGAGGAATTCACGGCACATATCGGGGCCGATCATGGGGTGGGCTTTATAGGCCATGTCTTCAGAGATATGGACGCTATCGGGCTTAAGCACAGCGATAGTGCGTTTGAGGAGCTCGGCGATATAATCGCCCCAGAAATTGAGCATGTCACGCACCATGTCGGGTTCGTCATAAAAGGCGACACAGAGGTTTTCGAAACCGAGCCACTCACGCAATTGCCAGAAAGGGCCGGAGAAATGGTATTGGAGAAAATTAGGGCGGTCGGGGTCGGCGGCGACAGCGGCAAAAGTGGCGGTATCGATCCGCTCCGGTGTGGTGGGGTCATAACGTTTTTTCATCGCTTCCCAATCGGCGCGCGACTCTACGGGGCAGCGGATCCAGCGGCGGGTGACAAAGTCGATAGCATCGCGAAGATACTCAAGTGAAAACTCACTACTGATTTCACAGACATTACCCTTCCAGTCTTGGACGACACGGGTATCGCCGCGTTCCTCGATAATTTTCTCCTCAAACTGTGGTATCATCCGCTCATTAGGGCTGAGCCAGAGGCGGGGGGCGGGCCAGGGGAGTATGCCACCGGCCTGACGGTAGGCGTGTTCAGGGATATCGACAGGGTCAACACTTACCGGCAAGCCGGTGGCATGCCAATGAGAGCGGGTAGATTTACGTCCCCAGCCGGGCGAAAGCGGGACGACATCGGGGGTACCAAAGGTAAGTGTAGTTAATTCACGCTGTCTTGCTGTCATTGTGATCATGGAGCTCTCCTTGAATAATGGGGTCATGATAACATAAGAGCAGAAGAAGTGGGGATGATTTTTTGGGTGAAAGATTTTCACAGTTTTAGTAGCTAACCCGTTAGCTACTGTCAAAAAAAACAAGAAGTTCAAGTAGCTATCTTCATAAGTTGTTGCGTTGAAGCAGCTAAGACAGCATTGAGAGTCATCATCAACTCTCTCTCTTTTAAA
>JAAYNR010000203.1 GCA_012520735.1 Lentisphaerota bacterium
CAGGTAAATCGGCAGCTCCTCTTCAATAATCTCACCACGATAGTAATTGGTGACCGGCACCTCAGCCGTAGGCACCAGATAGAGATCGTCAACCTCGCAGTGGTACATATCTTCGGCCATCTTCGGCAACTGTCCCGTGCCGCGCATCGAGTCGCTGTTTACTATAAATGGCGGCAGCATCTCGGTGTAGCCATGCTGTGTAGTGTGCATATCGAGCATATACTGTATTAATGCCCGCTGCAGCCGCGCCCCTTGTCCCAACATAATCGGGAACCCTGCCCCCGATAAACGGGCCGCCCGCGGGAAGTCAAAGATCCCTAGCAACTCGCCCAAAGCTATGTGATCACGCGGCCCGAAGTCAAACTGCGGAGCCTCACCCACCACCCGCGCCACACGGTTGGCTGTTGCATCAAGCCCTGTCGGGATATCTTTGTTAGGTAAGTTTGGGATACCCAGCATCACCTCTTCCAGTGCAGAACCAACAGCACGAATCTCATCGTCGAGCTCTGCAATCCGCTCGCCAATCGCCCGCACCCCGGCCTGCAGCTCGGCGGTATCTTCCCCCGCCTTCCGTCTCTGGCCCACCAGTTTGGAGTCTGCATTGCGCTTGCCTTTCAGCTCCTCTACCTCGGTCACCATCAACCGCCGCTGCCGATCCAGCTCCAGTACTCTCTCTACCAGATTTACATCAACACCACGACGCCGCAACCCCTCGCGTACCTCATCAGGCCGCTCACGAAAAATTTTAATATCAAGCATAACAAAAACCCTTGTTCATTAAAGATACCCATATCATACAATTTTCACCCACCAACTGCAACCACCCCAGCAATTCTAATTTTGAGCAATAGGTGCAGCCGAAATCGAAATCGGTATCGAAATCGGGTTCGAATTCCGTCCTTTTTATTCGATTTCGATCCCGATAGCGATTTCGACCCCGATGAGGGCAGCCATATTTAGAATTGCTGGCAACCACCCATAAAAAACGACCATTCTGAACACCGAACACCTTAGTAGCTAACGGGTTAGCTGACAGGCGCCCTCTTTTCTGCTATTGAGCCGACATCGTAATTCTGCTAAGATGAAGTTTTCTTATGTAGTATCCCTTATTTGTCAAGCCCGCACAAATTTTACACCACTAGGAGCAGTTATGATCCCTCGACACCTCTTTATCCCTCTGTTTTGTCTTACACTCCCTTTGACAATGTTTGCCAATGAACCGGAAGTGCTTGTTTTTACTAACGCACAATCGGCTGTGCTCGACCCCGCTAACTGGGATGCCCCATACCCGAATGAGCGTTATTTCGATGCCCTCCGACCACTGCTGATCCGCTACCCCGGCATCGCACAAACCATCCGCGATAAAGAAGCCGCCGGCTTCCGTGTCGATAAAGTAGAACTCTCTCTAACCTGGGAGCGTCAGGAGGGAGCCGGCCCGCAACGGGGGCGCAGTGGCTGGGGCGCCAATGAGCAGTATAAGGAGAATCCCGGCAAATGGAGCGCCACTATATGGCCACTGTTGCGTCCCTGGGATGCCTCAGATACCTCTCTGGCGCCAACTTGGAACGCCTGGCTGCCAAACAGTGCCTGCTGGAGCAGAGGTGGCGGCAATGGCAACGGCAGCGACCGTCTCGACCTCCCTCTCGGCCCGCGGCCTCTCCATGCCGATGCCAAAACTGCCCTGTTTAACCTCACCCCTCTGTTTCAGGATAAAAACTATGGCCGTACTCCGGGGGAACGTTTGCGCCGTTTTGAGGAGTGTGGTCTGCAGATATATAAGAGCGAACTTTACGATATGAAGTACCGTAATTTTTACGCCTA
>JAAYNR010000255.1 GCA_012520735.1 Lentisphaerota bacterium
ACGAAATCAACGGCTGGAAACTGGGCGGAGCCAGTGCGCTCTACCGGGCTGCAAGGGCAAAAATCACAGGCGGTGACGATAGAGCCTGGGAGCTAAAGCATGAACAGGATTTGGTGTTGTCTCTACGCACCAGGAGCCAAGTAGCCGAAGACCCGGACGGAGTGTTGGCCCGTGGCAGTATGAAGTACGAGGGCCTGCAAAAGGGCAGTCTGGAAGAGAGAGACCACCATTTCAAGACAATGATCACAAGGGACAGGACCATATTTGTGAAACAATCTCGCTACCCACGCACTCAAGACCTGCGTAAGGGCGAGCACTGGGTTCCACGGCATATCCTCGTTGAGACCCCGGTAGACTTTGATTTCAGGTCCAGGCCGATGCTGGAAACACTGCACGAGGAAGTGGCACCAGGCTATGAGGACTATCCACATGTCTGTTTTGAAACCGAACCATACGAAACTCTTGAAGAATACCAACGCTGGCGAGAAGCCCACGACGAATGGGAGAACAGGCGGAAGACGAAAGAGCAGTACCCAGACCCCTTAACCGGAGGCACCATCTCTAAGGATGTACACCCCGCAATGCGAAGGATTAAGGACCTTCTGGAAGTTGCCGAAATCGCATACAAGGCGGACCCCAACAATGCGTGAGCGTGATATTGAGAGAGCGCTTGTCCGTATGGCAAAAGAGCGAGGAGGAGAGTGCATCAAGTGGACCAGCCCCGGATGTGTAGGGATACCAGACCGCATTCTCTTTCTCCCCAATGGCATAGTGATCTTTATAGAGCTCAAGACCGAAACCGGAAAGCTCTCCCCTCAGCAGAAGAGGCGGATTGCCAGACTGAGGAGCCTTGGGGCAACCGTAGAGGTGGTTTACGGGATGTCAAATCTGGTATCGCTATTTGATAAAATTGATGGTTTTTAGGCCCCAAACCTGTGGATACGTCTGTGGATAACTCTGTTTTTTGTAACATTTGAAGTACGCATGAGATTTTTTCGTGCGTATTTTCAATGTCCCGATTACCCTTATGGCATAAGGGGTTCCGTGGATTGTCAACACTTCATCGGACAGTTTTTATAAGGAGCAGGTCGTTCTAAACTCTACCGGGGTTTTGTAACCAAGTGTCCCATGCAGGCGGATATGGTTAAACCAGTGAACATAATCGGCCAACTCCGCCTGAAGTTGCTCCAGGGTAAAGAACCTCCTGTGATTCACAAATTCGGTCTTGATTGCTTTGAATGTTGACTCTGCTACCGCGTTGTCGAAAGGGCATCCGCTCATGCTCAAGGAACGGTCAATCCCAAACCCGGCCAGCAATTCATCAATCAGCATGTTATCGTACTCACTGCCCCGGTCGGTATGGAACATCTGGATATTCAACAGATTGCCTTTTACGGTGGCAAAAGCTCTTCTTACCAGCTCAGCATTCTTGTGCCTGCCGGCGCTGTATCCGAGAATCTCGCGAGCACCCAGGTCCAGCAACAAACAGATATAGGACCAACCGTCACCAACCCGGACATAGGTCAAGTCACTGACTACACAGAACCCCGGCTTATGGCCATTGAAGTTTCTGTCCAGCAGGTTCGGAGCGGAAGATTCGTTGACTTTTGTTTTGTGCGGGCGGTACTTCTTGCGGGTATACGCGCTTACCAGGCCACGCTTGCTCATGATCCGGCCAATCCTCCGGCGAGATGCGACGACACCCTTCCTGCGCAGCACCTGTTTCAACTTTCGTTGTCCGTAGACACAGCGGTTCTCGTCGTAGGCCAGCTGTACCGCTTCCTCCAACTCCTGGTCGTCTATCCGTCCTTTGCATTCGTAGTAATATGTGCTTCGTGCAATGCCCAGGCATCTACAAAGCGCTGATATAGAGTACTTGTGGGCATTGGCCCGGATCACAATTACTTTTGTGCGAATATCAGCGCCGCTTGCTTTAGGACGTCATTCTCCATGCGCAGTTGCAGGTTCTCTTTGCGCAGCCGAAGCAGTTCCCGTTCCTCGGGGGTTCTATTGTCCTTGTCGTGGCTGGAACCTGTTGCGTTGATCCGCTTCACCCACTTGTCGAATGATGATGCCGTCAGCTCATATTCCCGCAGGATTTCGCTTCGTGGTTTCCCGTTGTTGAGCAATTGCACCAATTGCTTTTTGAACTCCTCCGTGTAGGTGCGCCGGGCTCGTCTCTCTGTCATGGCTGCCTCCTTCATTTCGTCCTCTTAAACTATACCACCTCCTTTTCTTTTCTGTCCGAATTACTGTAGCCAATCCACTGTTCGTAAATAAGAATCATGATTACAAGTGCCCAAAGAGGCTTATAACTTGTCATTGAAAGCGACATACACATGGCTATGTAGCCAAGGAACACACATATTGCAAGAGTGTGGTCTGTTTTTCTAGCTGATCTGATACACGATATCTGAAAAAAGATTTGCGTCAATGCACCTAGTATTCCAATACTTATTAGATTATCTATATATAGATTATGAGCAACGTGATGGGCGCTTACACCACCCATTTCATTTACAGTATGAGTAGTTCCGTAACCATATCCGATTAATTGACGCAAAGGATTCGAATGTATATATTTGTCAATTAAATATGCCCAGATATTTGTTCTTCCAACCGTTCCATATTGTTGCAAATACAAAATCGTATATCTTTCACCAATTAACGGGTTAATTCTTGGTAGAACAACTCTCCATACGACCCAGAACAAAAGACTCAGGATTAAAATCCCGAAAATTGTATTCCGTTTATTCTTTTTCTCGGTATCTGAAACCATTGTGCTTGCAATGGCCACAACGATGAAAGCCAAAAGAGCTCCTCTTGAACCAGTCCTCAATTGCATTACAAAAAACAGAATTGGAGGAACAAGATACTTAATTTTCTTTGTCTCAATTAGTTTCTTGAAGTAATAGCAAAACGCATAAAGCATAAAACCACACAAGTAGTTACTATCTTTTGTATTCTCGCCTACACCAAATGTCATTCGGTTTTGTGAGAAGGATGAAAACATTGCCATAAGAAGCACTGTAATCCATCCACTAATAATCAAGCACCTTTCAAGCCATCTTACTTCATTCTTATTATATTTATATGAAGTACCCATCAATATGACCATACCCATATTAGTA
>JAAYNR010000126.1 GCA_012520735.1 Lentisphaerota bacterium
GAAAAATCAGGCGTATTGGTCCGACGGCCCGTTCGGGAAAAGCGGTCAGTAGCGTGGCGGCTCCGGCGAGGCAGGCGGTGTGGCCATCGTGGCCACAGGCGTGACAGAATCCGGGGATGGTAGAGGCGTGCGGTTTGCCGCAGAGGTCGTCCATCGGGAGGGCATCCATATCAGCACGGAGCGCAAGGCAAGGCCCGGGGCGGTCGGCGCCGATATCGGCGACGATACCGGTGCCGGCGACACCAGTGCGAATTTTAATATTAGGGAGTCTTTTCAGCCATTCAGCCACTTTGGCAGCGGTACGGTGCTCATTAAAGGCTGTTTCGGGATGAGCGTGCAGGTCGCGACGCAAAGTGATTACTTGTGGCAAGAGGGTAGTCAGGCTTTTGGTAAAGGTATCATTCATATTTTACATCCAATTTACAAAAGAGTCATGTACGTTAGAATTGCATAAATTTAAAGCAAAGTCAAGAGAGCGGCAGTAGTTGAGGTGATTTTACATTTTTTTTACTTTGTTTTGACGTAGTAGTGACATATACTGCCATCTTAAATGTTTAAATACCTTTGTGATGAGGGATCATGGTGGTTCCGAACCATATTCACAGGAGGTAAAAAATGAGACGCATTATTCAAACAACTATGGTGTTGATCGTTGCCAAGGCATTGTTGAACATGTCGGCAATGGCTACGACATTACCGGTAACCTGCAAGATTGAGTTTGATCGGGCTGTTTTACCGGCAGAGACGGCACAACGTGCTGTAATGAAGATATCTCTGGTTACGCCCGAGGTTCCGGCACAACGGGAGCGTCCGCCGGTTAATCTGGCAGTGGTGTTGGATCGTTCTGGGTCGATGGGTGGAGATAAGATTGTCAAGGCACGTGAGGCGGCTATTGAGGCATTACGTCGACTCGGGCCGACGGATATCTTTTCGCTGATCGCCTTTGATCACGACGTGGAGACGATCGTGCCGGCACAAGCGGCATCGAACACTGCCTGGATTGAAGAGCGCATCCGCGCTATTCAGCCACGTGGCAGCACAGCTATTTTTGCCGGTGTGAGTCAGGGTGCTGCTGAGCTACGCCGTAATATTGAGAGTCGGCGTTATGTATCGCGGATAATTCTCCTCTCTGATGGACAGGCCAATGTGGGCCCCAGTACACCGCAGGAGCTGGGACGACTCGGAGCATCGCTGGTTAAAGAGGGGATATCGGTAACATCGGTAGGGGTGGGGATCGATTACAACGAAGACCTGATGACCCGCTAATCCGTAATGTATTTGTGGTTAATGCCGCCGGTGAGGTTATAGTGCCTGCGGCGGGGGAGTCTGCGACTGTTGAAGAGAGGAGTTTTTTAAGACGTTTTGAGCCACTCTTTAACGGTGAGGCATCCTGGGAGACAACTGCGGTGTCTGACCCGGTACCGTCGGTATCATCCGAGAGTGCGCCACGAGCACCATTGATGTCGGCTGTACTGAGAGGGCGGTTCAGCAGTGAAAGGAGTGAGACGGCCTCTGCTGTCTCTCCGGTGGTAAACAGTGGCTGGTTGCCATGGTTTGCCGGGCGTGAGCTCCACTTTCTGGGGTGGGCCTGTAATAATGACGGGCTCCGTTATGGTGTGGAATTGGAGATAGCGGGGGTGTTGGCTTCTCTGGTTGTTGCCTTTCCTAACGGTTTTGAGCAGGGGAGGACGATCTTGTTGCGTGATGGTAATGGCAATATTGTTCATGGTGCAGGAGGAGATTTATTGAATAAAGAGCAGTCGCATTTGCTGGCGGATATCTCATTGGCTCCAACACTGCCACATTGGCGTATAGTCGTTATGGAGGCACCCGGCGCAGTGGTGGGTGGGCGAATGGTGACACTAGTAGCTGTTGTACTCTGTATGATTTTAGTAGTGGCAATAATGGTCAGCGGCTGGCTGTTATTACGCGATGCATACCGTCACCAGCGTGAGGCTCAAACTAAAACAACTTTTGTGGCCAATGTATCACATGAGTTGAGAACACCGCTGACCTCTATAAGGATGTATGCCGAATTGTTACATGAAGGACGTGTGGCTAGCGATGAAAAACGGCAACATTATCTGACTGTAATTGTACAGGAGGCTCAACGACTGACACGGTTGGTGGGCAATGTGCTCGATTTCAGTCGTATTGAACAAGGGCGGAAAACATATCACGGTGAGGTGGTCGATCTTGCTACCGTTATTGAGCATGTGGTGGGGTTGCAAAAAGAGAGGATCACCGCTGCAGGTATAAAGGTTGTAATAGATGTCGCTGATGACCTTACTGTCTGGTGCGATTGTGATTCGTTTGAACAGGTGTTGTTGAATCTTATCGATAATGCGATAAAATACGGTGCCAGTGGTGGGCAGTTATCGATCAGTGCTATCAGTATGGGTGATAAAGCTGTATTGCGGCTTTGCGATAATGGCCCCGGAGTGCCGTTACGTTTACGTAAAAACCTCTTTCTCCCATTTCATCGTGCTGACGACTCTATCACGGCGACACAGCCCGGCTGTGGTTTAGGTTTGAGTATATCACGTAGGCTGTTGCGTGATATGGGTGGAGAGCTCGATTACGAGCCAAATCCGGATGGGGGAGCCTGCTTTGTGTTAACTGTACCGATTTTAGGAGAGAGCGATGAAACAGCTTGAGATACTTGTTGTGGAAGACGATATCAATATCAGGAACGGGCTGATTGATATCCTTGAGAGTGAAGGGTATCTGGCAGTGGCGGCTGCTGATGGGCGAGCCGCACTAAATGCTTATAAAAACCGCAAGCCTGATCTGGTATTGCTTGATATTATGATGCCGCAGATAAGTGGGTTTGATGTTTGCCGTACCATTCGGCGCAGCGATACTGTCACACCAATTATTATGTTAACGGCCAAGGGGGAGGAGATCGATAAAGTGGTGGGGCTGGAGATAGGTGCCGATGACTACATCACCAAACCTTTTGGTGTACGCGAGCTTCTGGCACGGATTACAGCGGCGTTACGGCGAGCTAGCCCCCCGGCAGCGGTTGCCACAAAAACACCACCACTGCCCGATAATTTTACTTTTGGCGGCGCGCAAGTTGACCGTAAGGGCTATACGGCTCATTGTAATGGCCGACAACACACTCTCAGTGCCCGTGAGATGAAGTTGATTGAGTTGTTTATGGCGCATCCCGGCGAGGTGCTTTCGCGCGATACATTGCTTAATCATGCCTGGGGAGTGAGTTATTACGGGACTACCCGTACTCTTGATCAGCATATTGCTCAGTTACGTAAAAAAGTAGAAGCACAACCGGAAGCCCCGGCCACCATTATAACTGTTCATGGTATCGGCTACCGGTATGTAAGTAGTGACTATTAAGGTGGTAAAGTTTGCAGAGCCCAGCGGTGTGCTGCAGAACGTAAAAGCTCCGGGGCGCGTTGTAGCGATTCATTGAGAGAGATCCCTTTTTGCTTTATGGCTTGGGCACAGCTGATACCGGCAGCAGTGAGTGTGGTTGGCGGCAAACGGTTTATGCCGGAAAAAACTGTTACCGATACTCCGGCGGCACGGGCTGCATTGGTAACGGCTTGAACAACTTTTCCTTCGAGTGATGTAGTATCGAGGCAACCTTCACCGGTAATACACCATGAGGCACCACGCAGTGCATCGTGCAATCCGGAGGCATTGATAATGGCTTCACTGCCGGGAGTGAGATGGGCGTTAAAAAAAGCGACTGCCGCTGCACCAAGGCCTCCTGCGGCACCGCCGCCGGGGATGGTGAGAATGTCGATATTGAGACTCTCTTTAATAAGGCGGGCTAGGTTATAGAGGCCGCGATCGAGTAATTCGACCTGGTCAGGAGTGGCCCCTTTTTGGGGGCCGAAGAGAGCGGCAGCACCATTGGGACCGCAAAGCGTAGTGGTGACATCACAAAGTACCGTCATGGGTGGAAGATTCGTGGCAGGCGGTGTCTTGATAGCGGCGATAGAGTTGAGACTGCCGCCGACGGTAGTGACAGAGTTAGCATTGGAGTCGAGAAATTGCCAACCGAGAGCGGCAGCGGCACCGATGCCGCCATCGACTGTAGCACTACCGCCGATAGTGAGAATTATATGACGGGCACCGTGATTACAAGCGGCGGCAATAAGCTCGCCGGTACCGTGGGTTGTGGTGCGGGTGGGGTTACGCTGCTGTGGTTTAAGGAGGGGGAGACCACTGGCTGCGGCCATCTCCACAACAGCAGTATGGGTGTCGGGGAACCAGGCAAAGCCGGCTTTGACCTGCTGACCGGGGAGTGGGCCGGTAACGACTTGCTCAACCCAGTTACCGTTGGGGCGAGCAGCGAGCAAGGCGGCTGCGGTCCCTTCGCCGCCATCGGCCATGGGTTTGATCACAATCTCAACGTCAGGGCGGGCTTCGTGCAGACCGGCAGCCACGGCTTCACAGGCGGCAATGGCTGTAAGCGAACCTTTGAAGGAGTCTAGTGCAACGACAATCTTCATACATCACCATACAGCTTATAAAGTGCCTGAGTGCCGTTGTCGCCATAGCCGGCGGCGGCCAGTTGCTGATAGAGTTCCAGAGCGAGCTTGAGCCCGGGGGTGTCGAGATTTAAGGCTGTGGCAGATGCGGCTGCGATCTCCATATCTTTAATGAAGTGTTTGACAAAAAAACCGGGGGAGAAATCGTTATTCAGAATGCGGGGCGCAAGATTACTGAGCGACCAGCTTCCGGCGGCACCGCTGGCAATGCTTTGAAGAACATGATTTGGTTCGAGCCCCGATTTACGAGCATAAGCTAGCGACTCACAGAGGCCGATCATGGTACCGGTAATGGCGATCTGGTTACAGAGTTTGCAGTGTTGACCGCTACCGGCAGGGCCGTGGTAGACGATGTTACAGCCTAGGAGTCGGAGGAGAGGGAGGAGGCGTTTAAAGGTAGGTTCATCGCCACCAACCATAATCGACAGGGTAGCTTCGCGGGCACCTTTATCGCCACCAGAGACCGGTGCATCTAGGGCTATGGCCTGCTGTTCAACGGCAGCGGCTGCGATACGGCGGGCGAGGTCGGGTGATGAGGTTGTCATATCTACCAATACCATATTGGGGCGCAGGTGCGGTATCAGGCCATTGGTGTTAAAGTAGATAGATTCAACATCTTGCGGAAAGCCGACAATAGTAAAAATAACATCAGATGTTTGCGTTAAAGCTGCGGGAGAGTCGACCCAGATGGCTCCGCTATCGAGTAGTGATTGTGCCTTCTGGCGGGTGCGGGTATAGAGGTGGAGGTTATGTCCGGCATTGAGAAGATGTTGGGCTATACTGTGGCCCATTACACCTGTGCCGATAAAACCGATATTCTGTTTCATGAGTTGTCTGCTCCTGTGGCTGGGGTGATAAGGGTTTGTTCGATGAGCTCGAGGCCGATACCGCGGGAGGCTTTGAGGAGGATGGTGTCGTCAACCTTGAGGAGTGAGCTGATACTGGCGGCTGCGGTAGCAGCATCGGGGAAGTGGTGGATGTTAGTGGCAGGAAAGCCGTTAGTGGAGGCAGCCTGGATGGTGTGACTGATCTTATTGCCAACGGCGATGAAGAGTTGCCAGGGGCCGCTGGCGACGAGCTGACCTAAGGCACGGTGATATTGGGGGGAGTTGATACCGAGCTCGAGCATGTCGCCGAGAACAACTATGCGACGGCCCGGTGCCGGAGTGTCGGTGAAGGTCTCAAGGGCACAGCGCATACTGAGGGGGTTGGCATTGTAGGCATCGTTGATAATGGTGATGCCGTTAGCTTTTTTTTGCTGCCAACGCATGGGTGGAGCGGTCATTACTTCCAGTCCGCTGCTGATATTTTCCCATGAGGTGTTAATGTTGCGGGCTACGGCAACAGCGAAGAGGAGGTTTAGGGCGTTGTGGCGACCGGGGAGTTGGCTACTGAGGGTGTGAGATGTGGCTGTGGAGGTTTCGGTGATAGTGGCGATGCCGGCGTTGGAGTTGTTAATAACGGCAGTGAAATCGGCAGTGGTGTTGGTGTCGAGGGCTACTGTTACTACGCGGCTGGCTGTCTGTTGGCGCAGGTAAGCGGCGTGGGCACCGTTAGCATCGATAACAGCAAAGCCGTGGTCGGGGAGATTACGAATAAGGTCGGCTTTTTCGTCGGCGATGGCGGCTTCGCTGGCAAAGTTTTCTATGTGTACGGGAGCTACGGCAGTGATGATGGCGGCATCGGGTTTCATTATACGGCAGAGATATGATATCTCGCCGGGGTGATTTGAGCCGGCTTCAATAACTGCTGTCTGGGTAGCGGCAGGCATATTGAGGATGGTGAGCGGCAGGCCGATGTCGTTGTTGAGGTTGCCTCTGGTAGCATGGACTATAGTGTTTTGTGAGATGGCGGCAGCGGTCAGTTCTTTAGTGGTAGTTTTGCCGGCACTGCCGGTGACACCAATGATAAAAGTGCGAAGGGAGCGGCGGCGCCCGGCAGCGGCCAAGCCGAGAGCAGTGCGGGTGTCGGTTACTCGCAGCAAGGGTATGGTGACGTTGGCAGGGCGAGGCCAGTTGTGTTCGACCATGGCGGCGGCAGCACCGTTCTCCTGTGCTTGAAGGACAAATTTATGACCGTCGTGGCTGGTACCTATGATGGCTACATAGAGGCCACCGCGAATCATGAGTTTGCCGTTTTGGGTGACACCGGTGAGGTTGGGTGGGGTGCCGTCCCAGATACCGCCACTCCAGATAGCCAGATCGGCACCAGAGAGTGAAAGTGTTTGTGAAGGGGGAGGTGTAGTCTCTTTCATGGTGAACCTTACATGGAGTTGGTGAGCTCACGAAGTACGGAGCGGTCGTCAAAAAAGATGGTTTTATCGGCAAAAGTCTGGGTTGTTTCGTGGCCTTTACCGGCAACAAGAACAACATCACCGGCAGAGGCTCTCCGGAGCGCAAGGGCGATAGCATCGCGGCGGTCGGGGATGGTGTGATAAAGGGTAGCTGACGGGAAACCGATGACTATTTCATTGATAATGGCAGAGGGTGATTCACTGCGGGGGTTGTCTGAGGTGACAATGACCAGATCGGCATGACGTGCCGCTGCGACGGCCATTTTAGGACGTTTGCCGCGGTCGCGATCGCCGCCGCACCCGAAAACTACGATTAGCCTGTTGCGGGTGATTTCACGTAGGGCAGAGAGGACGTTGTCGAGGGCATCATCGGTGTGGGCGTAGTCGACAAAGAGTTGGGCTGGATGTGGAGTTTGTACCAGTTCGAGCCGGCCCCAGCGGGGGCGTGCAGCATTGAGAGTGGCTACGGTAGTTTCGAGCGGTACGGCAGCGCTATGGGCGAGAGCAGTGGCACAGAGCATATTCATCACGTTGTAGTGGCCGGGCAGATGTGAGTTTACTGAAGAGGCTCCATGAGGGGTGACAAGGTTAAAAGTGGTGCCGGTGGAGGTGAGTGTGAGGTTTGTAGCGTGGATGTCTTGTTGACCATTAATGCCGTAAGTGAGTGTAGGGATAGCGGAAGTTATAGTCAGGTCGGCCAGACGTGCGCCGTAGGGATCGTCGGTATTGATAACGGCCGTAGTATCGGTTGTGGCCAGCTCAGTAAAGAGGCGGGTTTTAGCGGCAAAATACGCATCCATAGTGTGATGGTAATCGAGATGATCCTGTGTGAGATTGGTAAAGGCGACAGCTTTAAAGTGTGAGCCGTCACAACGGTGTTGATCCAGAGCATGTGAAGATACCTCCATGACGGCAGCCCGGCAATGGGCATCGACCATACACCGCAGTAGAGCCTGGAGGGTGACGGCGTCGGGGGTGGTGTGAGGGGAGGCAGTTTCGGTGCCGGGATATGCGGTGATTACAGTGGTAAAAAGACCGGTGGTGATATTGTGGGCGGTGAGGATATCGCGGGTGAGTCCGGCTGTAGTGGTTTTGCCGTTAGTGCCGGTGATGGCGTAGAGGTCAAGGTTACGAGAGGGATGGTTATTAAGGTGACAAGCCAGATGCGCCAGAGCAGGGCGCGGCGGGGTGGCAAGCTCTACCCAGGGGATATTGTGGTGAGTTGGTGGGGCGGCAGCGACAATCGCTGCCGCGCCAAGTGATAATGCGTGGTCAACAAAACGGAGGCCGTTGTCGTGAGTGCCGGGTAGCGCGAAAAATATATCGCCCGGTTGAATCAGACGTGAATCACACTGTAAACCGTTGATTGGGATGTCAACGGGGCAATTATGGAGAGTATGGACTGCGATTGTGGAGATGGTTTCATGTAATGTCATGGACGGCCTCCATCGGCAACAGGGGTGTTATCGGAGGGGATTTCAAGATAGTGTGCTACCTCCTGCGAGATACGGCTGAAGACAGGTGCCGCAACGACACCACCGGTATGGAGTGGTTTAGGGCGTTGGATGACAACTAACACGGCAAATTCCGGTTTAGAGGCGGGACAAAAACCGGCAAATGAAGCCCAGTAGTCGGTTTGTGAATAACCGCCGGGGACGGGCATCTGGGCGGTGCCGGTTTTACCGGCCACAGTGTAATCTTCAACGGCCGCACGGAGAGCGGTACCGCCCACTTCAGTGACGCCGGTGAGCATCTCCCGCATCACGGCTGCAATTTCAGGGCGTAGCGGACGGCCAATAACGCGGCGCTGGGGGGCTTCATAAAGGACATCACCGGTACATGAGACAACACGTTTAACTACATACGGTTGCAGCAGGTAGCCGCCATTAGCGATAGTGGCGTAGGCGTTGACCATTTGCAAAGCAGTGACAGCCAGACCATGGCCGATGGCGATACGGGTAGGGGTGACCATCGACCACCGCTGGTGTGGTGCAAGGATGCCGCGTTCTTCACCGGGGAGATCAATGCCGAGTTTTTCACCGAAACCAAAGGCACGCAGATAGGCTTGCATGCGGGGATTACCCAGCATAAGGCCGATTTTAGCAGCACCGATGTTGCTCGATTTTTTAATGACGGTGGCGACGTCGACCTGCCCGCGTACGTGGTCGTTAAGGAGGCGCCCGCCATAAACCCAGACACCACTTTCAGCGTCGACGATAGTGCGGGGGGTGATAATACGTTCATTCAGGGCGGCGGCTATGGTCATTGATTTCATGGTTGAGCCGGGCTCATAGTTGACACCTATGGCTGAATTACGGCGAACCAGCGCACTCACTTCGTTGTAGTGGTTGGCATCGAAATCGGGGAGTGAAGCCATGGCAAGAATTTCGCCTGTTTCAACCCTTTGTACGATGGCCCAGGCTGCATCTCCATTACTCTTCTCCAGAGCTGCACGGAGCTCACGTTCAACAATAAACTGAATGTTGTTATCGAGAGTTAAAAAGACATCGGCGCCATTGACCGCGGGGATATTTTTTTTACGAAGGCGAAATAGCTCCTTGCGATGTGCATCTACTTCACCGGCGATCATGCCGGGGATCCCGGCCAGATTAGAGTGATAGTGCTGTTCAATACCGGCACTACCGATACCTTCAGCATTTATGAAGCCGATAATGTGTGCCATACGGCTACCCTGAGGATACTTGCGTATAGTGCGTGGCTGAACTCCAATGCCGCTAATACTCGTTTTATCCGCCAACAGTGCGAACAGATCGTCATCTGTACTCACTGTTAAACGGATAAAACGAGAGTCTGTACGATTGAGTGAAATCAATATCTGGTCGATATCCATATCGAGTGCCTGCGAGACTTTAACAGCTATATCCAGTTTGTCGTGTTTCTCGCTGACACTCTGTGGGTCTATGAAAACCAAGCGGCCCGGTAAGCTTATAGCCAGAGGGTTTTCACGGTCATTGCGGTCGTAAATAGTA
>JAAYNR010000064.1 GCA_012520735.1 Lentisphaerota bacterium
CCCGCCGTAACAACCCTCGCAGCCTCTTGTAAGGGCAGCGTTGTCTGATCAACGGAGTGTCCGATTACCCTAACGCCACTGGCAGAACCATCCACTGCCGCTGCCACCCTGATGATCGGCCCTTTACGGGCTATATCTGCTGCCAGTGGCCGACTTGACCCCGGTCGTACCGTCGCCATTTGCGGTCGCTCTCTGGCACAGGTAATAGTCGCCATGATGTTGCCGCCAATAGCCGGACGTGTCTGCAACAGTACGCCACTCTCAGGGTCGATCGCTAATCCGGTGCAATCAGCCGTCAAGCCGCTGCGTCGTAACATCGCCACGTAGGGCATCAGGGTACGCCCGTAACTCGTTGCCGCCCCCAGCAGTATGTCTGGCTGATGCTCTTCAATCAACGCACTGAGATTAGCTCCATGGGCATCAATCAGGAAATCTCTGAAATAGTCCGACTCCACCACCACCACATAATCGGCACCATGGTGGATTAACCGCTCCAGCTCTGCCACAGCCATCTGAGGCCCTAAAACCACCGCCCCGATGCCCACCCCCGTCTCACGCACTAACCCTCTGGAGCGGGCTAACAGCTCAAACGACACCGGCTGTATCACTCCACTACGTTGCTCTGCCAATACCCAGGTGTCACCTTTGGCAGCCCCCTCCACAACCTGCCTTTCAGAAGTGGTGCTACTTGCTATCCCCTCTGTTGATGCCTCTGCTCCGCCAGCCAGTCGCTCTCTGAGGAAAGTTACCAACTCCTCTACCGCCGTGTTAATTGAGGCCGGGTCATCAGCGTAATAGAGCTCGCATTTACGGACCAGTTGCGGTTTGAAAATCTTTATGACCCGTGTCGGCGACCCTGCCAGTCCAACCTCATTAGCCGGCAACCTAAGATCACTCTGCCCCAGCACCTCCACCTCTACCTCTTTAGCCCGCAACTTACCGTCAAGTGTCGGCAATCGTGGCACCGCCACTGCTTTGACCACCGTCACGACCCCCGGCAGTTGCAACTCTATCGACTCCGTCGCCCCCTCAATAAGCCGCTCCACCCGCAACGCACCATCATCATAATCGCCAATGCTCCCTGCATAACTCGCCACAGGCAAACCGAGAGCCGCCGCCACACCCGGCCCAACCTGACCCGTATCGCCGTCAGTCGCTCGCTCACCACACACGATCAGATCAAAATCACCCACCCGTTGCTTGATCGCCGCCGCTAAAATCCTACTGGTCGCCCAGGTGTCAGAGCCGGCAAATTTACCATCACTCACCAACACCGCCCGGTCAACCCCCATTGCCACCACCTCACGTAAAGCCCTCGTAGCTGCCGGCGGCCCCATCGATAACGCCACCACCTCACCGCCATAACGCTCTCTAAGGCACAAAGCCGCCTCAACAGCATAAAGATCAAGCGGATTAACCACCGCCTCAGCACTATGACGCACCATTGTGCCGGTAGTTTCATCCATACGTACAGCGTTACTGTCGGGCACCTGTTTAACTAATACCAGAGTCTTCACTTTTCAAACCGAATAAATTTAACGCCACAAACATTATACTCCATTCCATCACCCCTCATTACAACACCTCACACCGCACCTGAAAAAGTAGTCTCTACGTGCGCCAAAACTACTCTTTAAGCGCAGCCCTGATTGTCACTGCCATTGAGTGTGTGGCACCAGGCTCCAATGTGACCTTGTTGTCAAAGGCGTTGGCTGTCTCTACACAAACCATACGTTTATACTCATCATCGCCAAAATCGGCCATCCGTTGTGCTTTCTCAATCCAGGGATTCCACACTACTGTCGACTTACTCCCCTCTTTGCTAACTGTAATCTCACGCCCCAGTGCCGCATCTTCCACCACGCACTCAGCGTCCGTATCTACATATATTTTATCAAACTCTTCACCCACCACTATCGGCCCATCTTGTACCCCCCGACCATTAGCCTGAGTTTTATCAGCATACTCCGCCCCCTCCAGCCCCCGTATCGTTGTCTCCACGATCTGTCGCACCATAAAGTAACTATGTAAAGCCTCGCTGAAAACAAACGCCTCTTCATCCATATTCCGTGTGGTCAGCTCTACCCGTAAAAACTGTTCCAGCGTAACCCTTAACGTCAGACGGAATTTATGTGGCCACAGCGCCAGTGTCTCGTCACTGTGATCCAACCGCAACGACACCTCAGTGCTGCGCGGTGTATAATCAGTCCCTGCCAGATTCCATAAAGAGACCCGCGCAAAGCCGTGCATCGGCAACGCACTGTTATCAGGGTGCGCCCCAAACCAGGGCCAGCATACCGGTATCCCGCCACGGATAGGTTTCCCCACCTCGTAGAGCGAACTCTTACTCATAAACAACACCGGCACATGCCCTATCGGCCGGTACGACAACACATGACCACCATAAAGAGAGACCTCACAGGCACCACTCCCATTGGCCAGAGCAATCACAGGAAATCCACCTGGCCCCTCCCTGAAAGCGATCTTTTCAGGTGTGCCGTAATATGAATTCAACTTTGCAACATCAGGAAACTCCATCATACACCTCATAATTTCAAAATTCAGGCAATCATTATGCCGCACAATAACCACAATGACAAGCCCTGTAAATCACCTTTTTCACAGTAAACACACCTATTTTGTTTGACACTACCGTGAAAATAAACGATTGTACACCACGCGCTGGTTAATCGTTAAAACAATTAAAGGAAAAAAATGAAAAAAAGCCTCTGGTTTGCCGCAATAGTTGCGATCGTAATTTCTGCAGGTTGTGATAAAAATAAAGGTGAAGATGTAAAAGATGGCGATAATTTTATCGAACAAAATACTGGCGAAGTTAATGAAGCCGCCCAGTTTCCGGTGTCACAGTTGCCTGTTGAACCGGTCTCGCCTGATAAGGTCGTCGCTACCGTTAATGGCGCCGAGATTCTTCAGGGCGAGGTTAGCCGTATTGTCGACATGCAACTCTCTCAATACGGTGCCCAGATGCCTGAAGCTTTTGTCGAGCAGATGAGAGCCAATATGCAGTCCCGCGTGTTGGAGATGCTTATCGCACAGCGCCTGATGCTGGCCGATGCTACTGAACGTGAAATCGAGGTCAGTGAAGATGAACTCACAGCTCGCATTGACGAGATCACCTCAACCCTCCCTGAAGGTCTCACCCTTGATGCTGTCCTCGCCGATGCCAACACCACCATCGAGGTGATGCGCAGCGAAATCGGTAATAATATGAAAATTATCGAATAATCTTATTTCATAAACTGCCCATACGTAGCCCACCCCTTAGTAGATCACACGATGAGTAGCACAGCTAAAACATTTGTCAGCCCCGAAAACCTCCTGCTCGACAGTTTTCGGCTTGCCGGACAAGTGCTGGAATCAAACTGGCTCCCTGACACCCTCCTCGCTCTCTGGC
>JAAYNR010000298.1 GCA_012520735.1 Lentisphaerota bacterium
CAGAGTGCAGTTGGAGAGTGTCGACGGTAAGCCACTGCCGGGGTATAGTTTGGCAGATTGCCATGAAATTTTTGGTGATCGGGTTGACTATCCGGTTGCCTGGCAGGGTCGTGACGGCTGCGGCTCGTTGGCGGGACAGGTGGTGCGTTTGCGTTTTAAGATGCATGATGCCGACCTGTACAGTTTCAAGTTTTCATAAACAAGGTGAGAGGTGTAGTTATGAAGTACAGTTTTAATGCAGCACAGAAATTAATCGAAAATGATATCAGACCACGGCTCTATTTTGGTCCAGACGATGTTGCGGCGATTCACAGCGGTTTGAAGAGCAGCGACGGGCGGAAATTATGGAAGAGGTTTGTGGAGCGTTCGGGTGATCTGGTTGAGCTGGCACTGACGGTTGAGGATATGCCTTTTGAGTTGTCTCGTTGGTGCCGTGCCTGGAACTTACCGGGGACAAAAATTGTTTTTGGGGCACCGGATATTGGGGCACTGGCGGCATTGACTGGCGATGAGCGTGCCATAGAAGCGTGTCGGCGCATAATAACATCGTTGATAAAAGCTGAGGAGTTAGTGGTTAAGGAATTTGGGAAGGACGCTTACGGCTCACGGCATCGGGTCGGCTATATGGCCGGTTTTTATATGGCACCGTTATACGATATGGCCGCGCAGTTTTTAACCAGTGCGGAGAGGAGTTTGTTTTGTCAGTGGGCCATGAGGTTTGTGATTAAACACAACGTTGACTTACTATCGCCAAAGCTCTATTTTGGCCCGGGCGGAAACATCAATTTTGTTGGCCTGAACGGGGCTTTGATGACAGCGTTGGTGTTGCAAGGTGACAAACTGGTCAAGGTTGACCAGCGGCTGATAGATAGTTTGCTGGGGATGATGGAGGCAGCCATTGGCGGGTGTATTGCGCCTAGTGGTTACCCGTTGGAAGATATCGGTTATGGCACGGCTGTAGTGGCAAATATGTCGTATACAATTGAGACTGCCCGTCGCTTGGGAGTAGCAGACTTTGCCGCACGTTACCCGCGCTACAATAAATTTGGCCGTGCCATGATCCATTTTGTACAGCCATGGGGAGAGCACCTCTCAAACACCGGCGACCATGGCGATGATTTTAAGCGGCGTGATTTTATTTTACCACGCCTTGCCGAAGAGACACATGACCCAACGCTGCTTTGGTTGTGGCAGACATTGAGCTACAACCATGGGGCGATACATCCGATGAACAGCGATCAGACTCTCTATGGTGAAGCGGCGCTGGGCAAAGGGCGGCAAGTACCGGCAACAATCAACTCACTGGTTGCAGCACCGTTACTGGCTAAAGCACAGCGCCCAACGGCAGCAACAGTGCCGATCGCCTTTTGCTGTCGGCGGCGCGGGCTGGTCTCCTTCCGTAGTGGTTGGCGCAATGACGACCTGTTGTTAGTATTTGACGGGTCGTCACGTTCTGATGGTGCGCAGGGGCACCATCACGACAGCTCGGGTCATTTCTCGCTTTCGGCAGTGGGTGAATACTTCTCGATCGACACAGGGCGCTACAATGTGACGCGTACATGTCACAGTGTGGTGTTGGTAAATGGTGAGAGCACTCCTGACCGTGATTCATGGTCGCAGACTTTACACGAGGGGCGACTTACGGAGTATGCTCCCCACCAGTTTGTTGACAGCGCAGCGGCTGATGCCACAGCGCAATATGGCGGTGCGGTCCGCAAGGCTGAACGGCGTGTCGGGCTTGTTAAAGGCGCTGGCGCAAGACCTTATGTCTGGGTGCAGGATGCAATCAACGCCAACGACAAATGGGCCACATTTGATTGGCAGATGCAGTGCGCACCGGAGAGTAAGGTGAAGGTACACAAGCGCGGTGGCGTGGTGACCGGCTTCCAGCATGGTAACCTTTTGGGGGTTGACCTCTTTGTGCCGCTCTTCCCCGGCAAACGCAACGACCCGGCGGCACATAAGGTAGATAGCGCTTTCTGCGATATGGCACACCCCAACGCTGTCACTTATCTTGACATAGATACACAGGAGAAAATTGACCAAAAGGTGGCAGAGTTCTCGCGACCAGCGGCGATGATTCATGGTCCGGTTCATGAGCGGCCACGGCTGGTGGTGCGTTATGAAGGGTGGAATGGCAGATCGTTGGCAGTGTTGATCCCGCGACTTAAAGGCGAGGCTGCACCCAAGCTCAAACAGATTGAGGCGGTGCCAGGGGCGATTGCGGTAGAGATAGCCTTTGCCAAGGTTACTGATACTCTGATTGTGAGCTATGATCATCCGGTGCTCAAAGCTGGTGAAGTTGATGAGCGCGGCGGCTGGTGCGTGATTCGGCGCA
>JAAYNR010000071.1 GCA_012520735.1 Lentisphaerota bacterium
CAGAGTGTTGTCAGATGGTGAGGGGCCGGTGGCAGGATGGCGGTTAGCCTCGGGTGGCTGGAGTGGCGGATCTGCCTTTACTGCAGCGTTGCCGGTGGAGTCTTATAAGGTGAGTGTGGAGGCGCGGGGGCCGGTAGTGGCGCGAGTAAAGGCACGGACAGTGTTTGAGGGTGGCGGTGAGTGGTGCGTTACGGTTGAGTTGCAGTCGGGCGAGCCTTTGTTCAAGATACACGAGGAGTTTAATTGTGTGCCATCGGCGGGTGAGTTTGCCTTAACATTTCATGAGGGGTTTGTGCCGTCATGGTTGATGTATCGGGCGGCAGGTGCCTATGTGTTGGATGGCAAAAATACCCGTTTGGGTATGGTGGTGGCACAGCGGGTTCCGAAAGAAAGAAGCGATCTTTTTACACTGGAGCCGTGGGTTCATTGGCAATATTCACTCAACCGCGGTACCTGGTTTACCATGCTCGATAGGGAAGAGGGAGATGCTGTTTTTGTTGGTACCGGTGACTCACCCTGCTGGGTAAATCCTGCACTGCCGCAGGCAGAGCGGGCTGCATCGGAATCGATGTTGCGGCGATTGGATGATGGGTCTATCAGGTTGCCTTTGGCGATCAAGCGTGGTGAGCGCGAATATTTTGTGGGGACGCTTTCGGCAACAGCGTTACTGGAAGATATACACGGCAAGCCGCTGGTAAAAGAGGGCGACAATAGCGATGATCTGATGGCGGGTATTGGTGTCAGTGAGGCAGAGCAGGGGATACAAAAAGCCATTAAAGCTAATGCCAACCTATTACAGGGAGTTGCAGAAGATCGTCTTTTCCGGGCTCCTTTGCCACACCAGTATTTGATGAAACATAGTGATTACCCTTTAAACAAAATTAAAGAGATGGTGTTGCAGTGGGAAGATAAGGTGACGGGTCGACTCCATCCACGGATGTTGGTGACAAAAGAGCAATTGGAGACATTCCGCGCTAATAGTGAATATGGGGAAGGGGAGTTAAAGGCTTTACGTCGCTTGCCGGTGAGCTTGCATGTGTTGGACAGGGTGATACCGCCGTATCTGGCGACGCTTGATCGGGAGCTGGAGCAACGGTTGGTCGATGCGGCGGTACGGATGTTGCAGGAAGATGTGGATAGTTTTATCGAGTTTCGCGCCGACAACTCCAGTCTGGGCGTGGCACCGCACCATCGGCGGTTGGTAGCGTTGGTTAATCTGATTGATACGATACTATCGGCTGATAGTTTGACAGAGCAGCAGCGGTTGGTATTGCGGGCACAACTCGCTTTTTTCGGATACATCTATCACAGCCCGGCTTACTGGTCGCCAGAGCGTGGTTATGGTGCTATGTTCGTTAATATGCACACCACAGTCGCCTCGATCCAATGCGCCGTGGCGGCGATGCTGCCCGACCATCCTGAATGTGCTGCATGGTTTGGCAAGGGGATGGATTATATGCGCAAACGTCAGGTTGACACCTGGGTGGACGCAGATGGTAATTGGAGTGGGCATAATGTTGAGGCGCCTCATTATGCACTGGTTTACGAGAGTCCGTTGGCGGCGATGTTGCGGGCTGAGCGTTTGGGATTGGCCGACGACATCTATAAACCGGCGATGAAGTTGATGGGTGAGTGGTTTGCCAAGATATCGACACCACCCGATCCACGTTTCATGGGGTTGCGCCACCTGCCGCCAATCGGCAACACCTACAAATTTGAGCCGTCGGGGATATTCGGGACACTGGCGGGGATCTACAGTGGCAGCGACCCGAAACTAGCGGCCGAGATGCAGTGGATGCACGAGCAGCAGGGCAATCAACCCTCGCCCGGTGTCGGTGGTTTCTTTGGTGATCTGGCAGGTTATCGGCCATTGATTGCCAGTTTGCATCAGGAGAAGCGTCAGCCCGATTACAAGTCGGAGTGGTTTAGAGATGCCGGGGCTGTTTTACGCAGCAGTTACGGTACACCAGATGAGACGATGCTCTATATGATCGCTGGCAAAGGAGCCACGCCCAACCGCCATTATGATAAAGACCAAGGGGCGATAACCATCTGGAACCGCGGCGTATGCGTGGCCGACGATTTCGGCTATACCGGTTGTGCGCCGCTGGAGGATCAGTCGTTATTGGTATCTGCGGCGGCCAGCGGGATAATGGAGGTGGAGCGTTTGGAAGTGGGAGAGGAGTTTGACTACTTGCAGGGGCGTCAGGGCGGCTGGTTGCGGCAGGTACTACTTATTAAACAGACGGTTGAGAGGCCAGCAGTGCCGGAGTACTTTGTGATTCGCGATACACTTGACAAGGCGGCTAAAGCGACATGGTATTTGTGGTTGGCAGCAGAGCCGGTTGAGGTAAGTGGTGCCAAAATATATCTGGTGGATGAGAATAAAACCGATGATCCATTGATGGGGGCTGGCGCGCTCGACCAGTTGCTTGATGCCGGCGCGCCGACGTTGGCCGGTAGTGGGTCGCTGGGTGGTGCGGGCGAATTTTCCTTACGGTTTGGCGATGGCAAGGTCGAGGTCAAAGGAGCAGCAGAGCGGCAGAGCGACATCTGGTTTGTGCAGCAGCCGCCAAAAACTATAATCAAGACCGAAGAGAAGACACGAGCTCCGGCCGGTGTTGACGGCACAGGGCGTTATCTTGGCAAAAACCCTGGCACACAGGTGGGGGTGATTTTAGAGTCTGATAAATTTGATACACTGCTGACAGTGGTTTTCACCAGATTAAAGAGCGAAGCCCGGCCTGCGGTGACGGCAATGCCTGATGGTACAGGCTTTATAATCAATTACGGGAAAGGTAGTGATACAGTCAGGCTCACCAGCGATGGCGAAGTCAGTGTGGTCAGGAGATAAGCGAGAACGGTGTTTGTGTTAATTGGCAATGTTGAAACAGACGAAGGGAGGAAACTATGAGCAAGATGATGAATGGGACAATGGGTAAAACTGTGATACTGACACTACTATGCGCTGTTACGACGGGTGTGGCGAAGGCCAACAATCTGGCTATCAACAGTGTGAAAATAAAAGGGCGTGATGATACAACGGCCTGGGTGCAGTTTGATATCTCCTGGGAAAACTCATGGAGGCACGGCAGTGGTGGTGACCCACTCTACTTCCATGATGCGGCCTGGGTTTTTCTCAAGTTTAAGGCCAACAATGGGCAAGTCTGGACACACGCAAAATTAAAAGGGAGGGGAATAAACCCTGATGGCTACAGTCACGGTGCTGGCACTGCTGTTGAGATGATAGTACCGGATGATGGTCTTGGTGTGTTCATCCGGCGGGCAGGTGATGGTGCGGGGACCACGGCGGTACAGAGAGTCTCCGTGGTATGGGATATTGCCAGTCATAACCTTGCCAAGACCGACACAGTATTGATGCAGGTCTTTGGCCTTGAGATGTGCTATGTGGCAGAGGGAGCTTTTAGAGTTGGTGATGGGCTTGCTACTCAGGGTCAACTTTTCGAGGGTGGCGGCGGTACTAATGCTTTTTTAATTTCCAGTGCGGCGGCAATAACATTAGCTGATGAAAAGGGATGTCTCTGGGGTGCCAGACAGGATGGTGCTATGAGCATGGGTGGTGTTGGTGTTATTGAGACAGGTTTTCCTAATGGTTATAATGCCTATTATTGTATGAAGTATCCGGTGACACAAGGACAGTATAGTGATTTTTTAAACACCTTGACTCGTGAACAACAGACAACCCGCTGTTCGGCTGTGAGCGAGGGGAGTTATATGTCGGACAGTGATGGTGAGACAAAAAATCGTAATACAGTGCAGCTTACGGTGAAACCTGATGATAATGAGTCACCGTGCACTTTTGCGACCATTACACCTGATTATGCGTGTTGCTGGTTGTCGTGGGCTGATTTGGCTGCTTTCAGTGATTGGAGTGGTTTGCGACCCATGAGTGAGTTGGAGTATGAAAAAGCGTGTCGTGGACCACTTCCGGCTGTTCCCGGTGAATTCGCCTGGGGGAGTACAAAGGTGATTAAGTTTACAGATTTACAGGGGGAAGATGGCAGCGGTGAAGAGTATTACGAAGCAGGCAATATCCACTGTCCTAGTAATGGGGGGCCTGCGAGCGGTCCGGTGAGGGTAGGGATTTCCGCCAGACCGGGGCGGACGCGTGAAGAGGCTGGCGCTACTTATTGGGGCATTATGGATATGAGTGGCAACCTGTGGGAGCGTCCGGTAACAATTGGCAGCAGTGCCGGGCGATCCTTTCGCAATGTACATGGCGATGGAGTATTGACCGAGGCAGGCGAAGCTAATGTCACCTCTTGGCCTGGTGTGAATGCAGCAGGTATTGGGTATCGTGGCGGGGCATTTGGTCAGCCTCTAGCTGCTTCAAATGTTTCGGATCGTTATAATGGCACCTATACCAATCGGGGGCGCTGGTTTTATTTTGGCGGGCGTGCAGTACGCACGGCACCAACGGTACAAGAGTAAAAAGGAGCAGAGATGAGGTATCAGGAGAAGGCAAGAGCGCTTTTAGGTGAGCGGAAACTTCTGTTCAGCAACACAGTGGGGCAGTCGGCTCGGGAGGATCGTGACGGTTTTAAACGACTGGTAGAGATGGCGGCGGAGTTTGGTGCCACACATGTCCATGTGGGGGAGATACCGTTCCGTTATGACAATTGGGTCTTGCCCGATAACAGTGACCCTTATGCTGCCTGGTGCAACCATTCACCGGGGTTGTTGAGGGTGTGTCCGCCAGCCGAGTTGCATGAGTGGGTATCGGCGGATCATGCAGCACGTATTCAGGAGTTGATCCTGTGGCAGCTAGATCAGATGAAACCTTACGGGTTGAAAGGGGAGTCTTATGCTGTCGAGCCGATGTGGTTACCTGAAGAGGTTTACCGGGCTCATCCCAACTGGCGTGGTGTTCAATGTGAGCTGGGGCGGATAGCTTTGAGGCCTTACTTTGCTCCTAATATTGATGATCCTGAAGTGCTTGATCTTTATCGTCGAGCCATGCGTGAGTATGCAACTCTATTTCCTGAGGTTGATCATTACCGATTCTTGTCTAACGACTCAGGGGCTGGCATCGCCTGGACATCTAACGTATATCCAGGTATCAACGGGCCAACGGCCAGTCGCGGTCGTAATGGCGGGGCGCGTATAGCAGGATGGCTAGAGGCATTGCGCGAGGGGGCGGCAGAGGCTGGCGTGGAGATGCGTCTTAACATCCACAGTAGCGGCTTCTCGCCGGAGTTAAACGCGGCGGCACAAACGGCTTGTGTCTCAGGCACCTTTGTGCGTGGTGGTAATGCGTTGGGAGAAACTTATGGCGGATCAGGTGCCAGTCTGAGTGGAGGTTTGTGGAGTATCCCATATCCGGCAGTAGGGGTGGCCAGTGTGCCGGCTTTTGTGGAGAATTTACAGCGAGTTTTTAAGGCTTCAGCGGAGAGTAATGGATTGGCTGCAATCAGTTTGAGTGGTGAGCAGGAGGAGGTAGCGCGCTGGTGTCTGGAGGCGTTTCTGGATGATCCTGAAGAAGGCAGTGTGGCAACGGCACGGCATATCTTTCAAGTAGCGGCAAAATACTGTGGCAGTGAGAGTGGAGCCGAGACGTTAATTAGTGTCTGGCGGGCGATTGATCAGGCTGGAGTGGCTCTGCGGCAAGTGCGGCAAAAGGGTTTTGGTCAGGTGTTGGCCTTTTGCAGTGTGAGTATGCGGTGGCTGACGCGGCCACTGGTTCCGGAGCCGGAGAATCTAACGTCAGACGAACTGCGTTATGTTACACCGTATATTTTCAGTACTGATGTAGAGCGTGATCTCAGCTCTTTCAGTTATGTATTGGGCAAGGGTGTATTTAATGGCGAGGCGGTGACGTGGATGGCACGGTGGTGTTTGACCGAGGCTTGCGGTGCACTGCAGGGGGCAGAGCGTCAGGTACGGGGACTGGCGCAACAGGCGGGAATCTCTGATGAGGCCCGTGCTCGGTTGGAGCTGTTGGCAGCGCGGATAGGGGTGTACGCGTGTCTGGTGGCCAATGCGCGTCATGTGATCATGTATCAGTATGCACTCGACACGGCGGGGCAACCACAATATGGCCCCAATCCGGCCGACTATGACGACAATATGATTAATGACATGCGCTCTTTCGGGATGCGCAAAGTGGCGCGCGCCGAGCTCGACAACACCTATGAATTGATCAAACTGATTGAGAAGGGTGGCGGCAAGGTGATCGAACATGCCCTGGCGGCAGAGGAAGAGAGTGTCTTTATGCTCGACGCTGACATTGTCGGGGCGTTGCGTCACAAGGCCGCCGTGATGCTTGACCATTGGCACGATTATGAGCGGCTCTATCCGACCTGCAAGGTGTGGGATTTTGAACCGCCTAATCGGGGAAATATTGTATAATAATGGAGCGGCGGCACGCTGTTGCCACCGCTCCAAGACTGTGAGGCTGTGAGGCTGTAAGGCTATGAGGGGAGAGAATTCACCATAAAGAGCACATAAAACACAAAGCGGCGCATGCCGACGGGGTTTTCTTACACGAAGACACGAAGTCACGGGTAAGGTGGCACGGGCATCTTGCCCGTGGAGGTAGAGGCGTGTTTCTACGAAACCGCCGCTACTGCAGAGCGGCAGGCTGTTACCGCCGTGGGTGGTGCGGCGTTGACAGCGCAACGCCCTCCGGGGATGTGGCAGGATGCGTCGATAATGTCGATGTTCTGGAAAAAAGGCAAAAGGAGGAAGCAAGTGAGAAAGCAAATGAGTATGCAACTGACGCTGGTGGTGCTGTGCGTGCTGTTGACATGTGCGCACGGACGTGGAACTGTGTTGACCACAATGGAGATCGAAGAGAAGCTGGGCGTTTGCTGGAGTAATGAGCTAGTCCATGCGGATGTGAGAGTGAGCGATGCGTCACTCTACGACCCTGCCGTTATTAAGGTAACTCGGGGTAAAGGTGTGGCAATGCCGTGTCAAGTGAGTGACTTAGAGCGTAATGGTGATGGCTCAATAGCTTCATGTAAAGTGTGGTTTTATGTGGATCTCGATGCGGGTGAGAAAGTGGTATTCGCAGTGGAGAGAGGTAAGAGAGCCGCAGTCACGGCAGGAAGGCTACGCCTCGACAGAGGTGATGGCAGCGTAACTATTTCAACAGCAAACGAGGTAGGGAGAGTCGGCATAAGGTTACCACTGGGGAAGAAATTTTACAACACGCCGGTTCCGGCAACAGAGACCAGCGGGCCGGTAGAGGCACTGTTGTTGCCGTCAGGACGTGAAACAGGGCAGGGTCGGTTTGAAGTCCCTTTTAAAATTCGCTCAGTAGAGAGTGAGGTTATTGCTGAAGGACCACTTTTTGCCGAGGTGCGGGTGCGCACAGTATTTGATACGGGTTATTGGATTTTTACTGCGCGCATGGAAGAGCGCAGGCCGGTGGTGTTTATCAGCGAGGAGTTGGATACCGGTTATAGTGGCCAACAGATGGTTAGTTCGATGCGACGTAATCTGGAGAAGTGGCAACCGGTTGACCGTTTTTATTCATTGATTTTGGGGCGTGATGGTGGTGAAGGATTTAAGCCAACGCAGATGTTTTATGGTGCACGTAACAGCGACGCAGCTTTTGCCGATATACTGGGGACGACGATATTGCCGCAATTCAGTGAGATACGCAGTAACTGGGTAGCGGCGCCGGTTCATGGCAGCACAATAAAGGTTGATAAGCCGGGTGATATTTTTTACCTGACCGGCTTTGCCAGTGTGATCTCGCAACTGGGGCGTCTGGTAAGGGTAGTTGAGCCAGGTGGTGAGGCGGTGGGGGCGATAGGGTTGCACACAGAAAGGTGGCACAACCCTTTAAGCATCCGCATCCGTGTAACGCCGCAGCGTGAACTGGCACTCTCCTTGCCGCTGCAAACGTATGAACAGGAGTGGCTGAGCGACGGCTACGGACGCTTTAGCCCTAATTATACCGGCAAAGACCTTTATGCGCCGCCATATTTATCAAAACGTTCTTATGCATTGACACTAGGGAGAGATGAAAACGAGAGAGAGCGTCTTTTGGAGTCACTTTTTGCTCTGGGTGCATCACAGGCCCCATCGCTTGATCAGGTTCTTGCCATGACGCTTGATTGGGATAGTGGGGCTGAAGGTGTGGCGGCAGAACAGAGTAGCAGTGCAGGCGTTGAGGCACTGGAAATTTTGGCGCGACGGATAGAAATAACCCGCTTTGCCGGGGATC
>JAAYNR010000077.1 GCA_012520735.1 Lentisphaerota bacterium
AGCTGCTTGAACTTCTTGTTTTTTTTGATAGTAGCTAACAGGTTAGCTACTAATCAATACCCCCTTCACGACGACCACCACCACTGAAGACCAGCCAATAACCTCCCCTGCGCCCGTCGAACCAAACGACGACGACCAAACAGAAACCCATATCATCACGCCCCAACCAGTCGCAGAAGAACCAGCCGAAAACAACCAATAACTACCCGTGCCCACTGTACGATAGGCATTCCCCCCATTAAGGCATTCTCTGCACTTATTACTTATCGCCTATTACCTGCGCCTATTTACCGCTCTTCACTCGGTAATGGCGTTTTGTCTGACTCTCTGTTATAATGGGGTGCAGGTTAAGGAGTCTCTTTAAATAAAGCGTCCATCCTGACCTGACCATACAGAGCGAAACTACGGATCACCGCTCATAATAAGATGCAGTTCATGAACAAATATCTGACATCACTGATGTTGTGCGGCACTCTGCTTTTAGCAGTTGCCTCTTCAAGCTTTGCAACCGGTATTACCACTACCATGATTGCACCGGCTTCACAAATCGCAATTGCTGCCGATAATGTCGCTCTTACCCGTGCTGTCAGACTCGACCACCCCGCTGTAGCAGCCAATGTTGCCCGCAGTGCTACACCCGCTGCTGCTTTGCCCCAAGCAGGCGATCAGCTCATCTACCATTTCTTTGATAACGCCGTCTATACTGTTACCGTCTCCAAAGTCTCTGCCGTTTATGGCAATAGCCATCTGATTGAGGGGCTCTGCCATGGTGCTGGCCCCAGCCGTTATCAGGCAGTTCTCTCCGATAGCGGCGTGCGCCATGAAATTCACGATTTCGCCCGCGCCCGGCTCTATCAGGCTACTGGCGACCGCTTTGGCGTGCAGGAGATCCGCGAGTATGACGACACACTGCGCTTGCCCAAATACGACCTCTCTGTGCCGGCCACCTGTTCCGCCGACACCCCGACCACCACCGCTGTTCCGTTACCCGCCGCGGCCAGTATTAAGGGTGTCACAGTCGATATTATGATCCTCTTTGACACCGGAGCCAAAACATGGGCCGATAACCGTGGCGGCATGGCAACCATTGCCAACTCTGCTGTCGCCAGACTCAACACCGCGCTTAATAACAGCGGCATTGCATGTTCTTTCCGGCTTGTCCACACAGCAGCAGTCAGCTACACTACTTGTGGAAATCTCTATAACGACCTCATTACTCTTAACAGCAGCTCTACCGTTCTTGGCACCTCCACTGCCATTGCCCGTAATGACTATGGCGCCGATATTATCTGTATGCTGGTCGATACCGGCAGCGCTTATGGGACAGTTGGCATGGGTAATTACCCGCTGAGTCTCTCTGGCAACCCTGACGCTGTCTTCAGTGTCTGCTCCATCCGTTCAGTCAATATCAGCCATACCATGACTCATGAAGTTGGCCACAACCTCGGCGGGGATCACAACATATATCAACAATACGAGCCCGGCCCCAGCGTCCTCTTCCCCTATGCCGCAGGCTGGTTTTTTATCGGCAATGATAATGTCCGTTATCACACCATTATGTCTTATGACACCGACATCTATAATCGCTATTATACTGAATGCGACTACTTCTCAACCCCTTTGAAAACCTTTCAGGGTGTCGCGGTGGGCGATGCCGCCGAAGGCGACAATGCCCGCGCTATCAATATCATGGCACCAATTGTCGCCAATTATCGTAAAGCCGTGTTGCCGACTGTAGCAGACCCGAAATTCTCCCCCGCCGACAACACACTCTTCCGCAATACTCTCTCTGTCACCATCTCCACCACAACCGCCGATACAGCTATTTTCTACACTGTAAATGGCTCATCACCTACTCAGAGCAGCACTCGTTATAATGGTCCTATCACCCTCACTAAAACCACCACCATCCGTGCCCGTGCCTATAAAGAGGGGCTTTCAGACAGTGCTGTCACTAGTGCCACTTACACTAAAGCCACTGAATACCTGGTATCGTTTGACTCTCAGGGCGGCACCTCACCCTCTACCGAATCAACCACTGTTGCCAGATACTTCCCTTATGGTGCACTCCCCACCACCCAGCGCACCGGCTACACTTTTGCCGGCTGGTACACCGCCCCAAATGCCAGCGGATCTGCCATTACCGCCACCACTATCGCTACCCTCGCCACAGCTCACACCCTCTATGCCGGCTGGACACCAAAAACCTATCGCATAACCTTTAATTCGAATGGCGGCTCCGCTGTAAGCCCCGGCTCGAAACAAGTCACATTCAACGCTACCTATGGCGATCTGCCCAGACCTTCCCGTACCGGACACATCTTTTCCGGCTGGTTTGCCGCCACCGATGCCTCTACCCCTATAGTCACTGGCGACTCTATAGTCACCACACCCAATAACCACACTCTCTATGCCCTGTGGGAGGAGTGCGACACCACCACCCTCTTCTGTCCCCCCGAGATCGGTAGCGAACTCTACTCACCAGGCAGCTACGACGGCCTTTTCTATGCAGCCTCACCCTTTAATAACACAAACGCCACCACCGTATATGGTACGCTCAACCTTAAACTCTCCAAGCTCGAGGGTAAGTTTACCGCCAAAGCGATGTTACAGAGTGGCAACGTCAGTTTCCGTGGTACTCTCTGGGATTATCAGGACACCAACAACACCTGTACAGTTAAGTTAACTGCACGCAGCGGTGAAGTTTTACAGCTCAACCTGCGACAAAACCGCATCTGGGGCACCCTCCAAGGCGGCAAAGCCGGCACTACCCCTCTGACACTGGAGGGTGCCCGTAATATTTTTATCGATCGCAGTAACACCTCCGCCACCCAAACATTGGCCCAATATCGTGGCACTTATGCCCTGTCACTCCCGCCACACCAAATCTACTCGCACAGCACCACCATCGATGCTGCCCCGCAAGGCCACGGCTATACCACCCTTACTGTAGGCACTCGCGGCACCGCTAAATTCGCCGGTGTCATGGCCGATGGCACACGCCTTACCCGCTCGGCACGCCTTGTTCTCTTTACCGATTGCAATGAGATCGCCGCCGTGCCTCTCTTTGCCCCTCTCTACGCCAAACGGGGCTATATTAGCGGCCTTTTATGGATAAATCCTCAGGCAACTGTCACTACCGAATGTACCAACGACTGGTTTGTCCGCTGGGAAAAACCGAGCCGCGGCCCCGATGGCTTCTCTCTCCTGCTCAATGTCTGCGGTGGCTTTTATACCCCCCCGACCGCCACCCAATATCAACTTGATGCCCTCGGCAACCACCCCTACTGGATCGATGCCGAGGCGATCCCACCCGTCGCTGTTCCATCATCACTCACAATCACCGCCGACGGCAATAAGTTAACTTTACCGCGTGGCCAGCGTCCTAAGAAAACCACTGTAGACGGCGTAGTCTCCTACCTCTACGATCCGGAAAACCCAGCCAGTGTCACCTTAAAATACCTCCCCCGCAGCGGTATTTTCAGAGGCAATTTCACCCTCAGCTACGACTCCTCTACAACCGGACGTTTTCAGCATAATACACTTCGCGCCACTTATGCCGGTATCTTCGCCCCTAACCGCGCCCCCGCCTTTGCCGACCTCCCTCATGGACTCGGCCATTGGCTCATCAGCGACAACTCCCCCACTGCCACCCCCTACCGCTTGAAACGATCTTACCAGCTACTTTTAACTGCTGAATAACCCGACAAAAAGACCAATGAAAATAGTTATTACTGCCGGCCCTACCCGCGAACATATCGACCCCGTCCGCTTTATCAGTAACCGCTCAACCGGTAAAATGGGCTTTGCCATCGCCGCCAGTGCCATAGCCCACGGGCATCAGGTTACACTCATTGCTGGCCCCGTATCTCTCGCCACCCCAGAAGGAGCCCTCCGTATCGATGTGATCAGCGCTCTCGATATGCTCGATGCCGTGCGCTGTGAACTACCATCAGCCGATGTCCTGATAATGTCCGCTGCTGTCGCCGATTGGCGCCCCAAAGAGGCCAGCACCACCAAACTGAAAAAAAGCACCATGGCCCCAACCATTGAACTACTCCCCAACCCCGACATCCTCCTCACCCTTAAGCCATCTAAAGAGAACCGACTGTTTGTCGGTTTCGCTGCAGAAACAGGTGATCCTCTGGCCGAAGCCAAACGGAAGTTGACCGCCAAAGGCCTCGATATGATGGTTGCTAACGACGTCTCCCGCCCCGATGCCGGTTTTGCGGTCGACACCAATCTGGTTACCCTCCTCTATCCTAATGCCCCTGCCGAGCACCTGCCACTCCTAGATAAACGTCAGGTTGCCGACGAGATCATCACTCGCATTGAGAAACTTCATAATGAGCTCAACATTATGATCTCTTCTTCATCATCCAGAAACCCCTGCAACGCCAGCAACCTCACTGCCAGGCTCTCATAATCATCGGCAAAAAACTCTACCCTCTCCTCAATATCCACCTCACCATAACTGGCCGTTTCAGCTAGCAGCAGAATTCCATCCAGTGCCGCCGATGCCGCCACCGCACCACCTGTGGTGACAGCTCTCTCCAACCTTACAAACGTAACCGTACAAAGCACCGCCACCGCCGCTGCCACCGGCAACACCGCCCGCAGCCATGCCGCCCGCCGCTGCCGTCGCCGCAACTCCGCTGCCGCTGCCTCCCGCAACCGCTCCTTTACCCTAACCGATAACTCCGGGCACAAAGCCTCCTTCACTGCCGGTGCCAACTTCTCAGCCGCCGCATTTAGCTGCTCCTCCAAGTTATAATCACTCTCATTCATTACACAATCCTCTCATCTACCAGCATCTCGCGCAACCTGTTCACCGCATAATGCATCCGCCCTAAGGCGGTATTAAGCGGCACTTCCAGCACTTCCGCAATCTCTCTGAAGCTGAGATCGCCCACCGTCCGCATCAAAAAAACCTCCCGTTGTGCCTCGGGTAATGTCCCTACACACTCCCCGATCCGCTCGACCATATCTGCCGAACTCACCATCTCCGCTGCCGTTAGACCCGGAGCCTCGATAAAGTCACCCAATACCGACTCCCCATCACCAACCTCACGATCAAGACTCTCATCCGGCTTGCGTCGCCGTACCCAATCTATCCGGGCATTTTTAGCAATCCGCCATATCCAGCTCCGCAACGTGCCACCACGAAAACTCGACGCATTTTTCAGTACCCGCTGCCAGGTCTCCTGAAAGAGATCTTCTGCCTCCTCCACCGATCCTGTCATGCTACGCACATACACCATTAAAGAGCTGCCATGAAGAGCCACAAGTTCGTCAAACGCACCTAAGTCGCCCTTCAAATAACGACTTAACAGCACCTCATCCTCACTTACAGCTCTTCCCGGCATAACTACCTATTACAACGTTTTACCGTTGCGGTTTATTGTGTTTTAAAGCACATCCTGGAGAAAATCGTATACAATGCCCAACATCGCACGCTGTGCCGGGCTCTCACGCCCATAACCATACCCGTGATCAACACCCGGCAAGACGTGTAAATCACACCGTACCCCCTTCTCCTGTAAACGCTGGCGCATCGCCTCCTGTGTCTCCAGTGGTGTCGTTTTATCCTTATCACCCACAACCACCACAAAAGGTCCCTCTTTACCACTCACCCTGCTGAACGGTGATGCCGCCGCATATATCTCAGGGTTCTCATCCTCAGTCACACCACCAAAAAACTTAGGTGCATAATACCCACCCACCTTATGACACGAAAACACCGTACACAACGCCACCGTCGCTGCTGGGCGTGTCTCCCGCAACGGTGCGTCCGCAGTCATCCCCAGATCATCCTCAGGGTCAACCGTCGCCAGCATCGATGCCAAATGTCCCCCCGCACTCGACCCAAACGAAGCTATCCGCTCCGCTGAAGCACCATGCTCAGCCAACTCCCTCTTAAAAACACCATATGCTGTACGCACATCCTCAAACTGTGCCGGAAAAATAGCATCCGGTACCAAACGATACCCCGCTGAACCACAAACATACCCTCGCTCGGCAAAATACTCCATACAGGCATGCCACGCCTGCCTACGGCCGGCACTCCACCCACCCCCATGTACAAAAAAGATTGCACGTCCATTAGGACTCTCCGGCAACGCCCAGTCAATCTTGCATAAATCCGAAACACCCTCACGATACGGCCGATCCACAACCCACCGCACCTCACCAACCTTAACCCCATCAGCCATAACTACCTCCATAATTGAAATTAACAAACACAACAAAAACAACCACGATTTTGTCATAACTCCCCCCATAACACCACCTCAAATACTATTACTTATCTTCTCCCTTCTTCCCTCTCCCCTAACGGCAGCCAGCGTAATGTCTCTCGAATGCAGCTATCCCAATAGCCCCACTCATGTGTGCCGGGCCCATCACTGTAAGTGAGCGGCAACCCGGCAGCCAGTGCCGCATCACGAAACGTAATATTATCGGCATAAAGACCATCCTCGGTGCCACATGTCTGGTAGAGTAGCGGACACCCAGACCGCTGTCTCTCGTCCGCCCCAATGCGGGCCACCGCTTTCAATAAGTTATGTGGCTCTTCGGTAATCTTCTCCGCTCCGTCAAAAACCCTCTCCAGGATCGAAGGAAAGGCCACGCCAACACGACGCACCACATCCAGCGCTCCGGAGAATGATGCCGCTGCCGCATACTGTTGCGGACGCTGCAGCGCCAGCTTGAAGGCACCATACCCTCCCATGGAGAGCCCCGCTACAAAGTTGTCTCTGCGCTCTGCTGACAACGGAAAGTAAGCACGCATACGCCGCGGTAGCTCTTCAGCCATAAAGGTGAAGTAGTTACCCTCAAACGGCATATCTGTATAGAAGGAACGATGCCCATTAGGCATCACTACCGCCAGCGGCATCGTCCCGACATAACGCTCCAACGATGTCCGCCGTAGCCAGGTGGTGTGGTCGTCTGATAACCCATGCAGCAGATAGAGTGTCGCCAATGGTTTACCTGCCGGTAGGTTTTCCGGCAGCAATACATTCACCCCAACCTGCATCCCGAGTACCGCCGACGAAAAGTGTACATTAAACAGTGCCATACCCCCCCCACTCAACTATTGACCAACGGCAGAATAAATTTGTCCACCTCGGCATCGGTTTTGCAGAGTGGCACATCTTTAAACAGCCGCCATGTCTCTACATGACTCACCTTATCACCGGGACGCAATGAAACCAACGGCCCCAAACTCTCAATCTCTAACATCTCTTCATTAGAAAATGTCTCAAAATTAACCCCGCCATCCGGGTAGGCCTGCCCCTCAAAATAGTCGAAGTACTTTACAAACAGAAACCCATCGAGCTGATAAGCGGCCCACTTCTCACGATGCGCCAAACCTATCTTATTAGGGCCACGATTGGGATCCTGACGGAACAGGAGGTAGTGCTTACCAAAGGTCCAGCGTGGATCACTCATATCGGTGTATGTCCACAAGCTCCACTCCTGATTGTGTGTTACACGTTCTGTATGTGATATTTTAGCCGGCATAGGGATCACTGCCTGCCCATTACGATTCATCACTGTCGGAGCCCACGGCGCACACTGCACCGCATCCTGACCATCATTACTCAAGGTATGCACCAAACGCACCACGTTCTTGTCGGGATCAAGGACTATCTCCATCTCTTTAGCCAGACCAGTTAACGGCCCCGCCGCCTGCTGCAAACGCATCCCGTTGGCAACAGCCTCCGCCGACTCATAAGGCACATTATCCAGCTCATAACTCCACGGTTTGGCCTCAGGTGCCACCCAGAAACGATGCCCCCCGCGGTTCTTCCACTCGCTCTCATTACGCCCCCCCTGATCACCGGGCAACTCCCTGAACAGATTGACCGCCCCTACATAACCGAAACGGATCACCCTTGGCCCTACATCCCGAGTCACAATCAACTCAATCTCACTGTTAGCCAGACGCAACGACTCCCAACCATTAAAATTTACCCGCTCCATATCACACTCCTTCTACTACCAAACCACACTGTTACAGCAATGTCTCCCGTCAAAGAGAAGAGGCAAAACCAGACATTACCCCCACACCCCGCCAGCCCTGTTACCAAAAGCCAGACAAAGCCCTCTCTACGCAAAAAACCATTACCACAATTGCACGCCAGTATACCCCCTGAGCGGCCACCATGCAACCCGGTAATTAAAATTCCACCTCACCCAGAATACCATCGTCTCCGGCGGTGCCCACGCCGCCACTCTTAAACGAAACCATCTTCACACTTCGATTAAGGGTAAGATACACTAAGGGTGATATACGACTAAGGATCGCGATTAAGGGTATTTGCCCCCTCTTTAGTCCCAGCAATCACCTCGCCAAGTTGCGGTGTGCCAAAGGCACCACCGCGGTAGGGCATGTCTCTCCGAGACCGCCTTCGTCAGCAGCGGTGTACGCCGCTGCATAAGTGGTAAGAGGTAAGCTGCCAGCGATAGGCACTCACCGGGAACTCAGGGCTCCGTACAGCGGGAGCCACCGCACCCACTGCTCTTCAGGCTCACAGATCCTGCTATACTTCCCTTTGGCCTGAGCCTCCGTCTATTCCTTGTATTCTGTGGATAATCCTCCACGGACATGAGCTTTTTGCTCTCTTTGTGTTCTTTTGTGGTTAATTCACGGCTCCCCAAGCGGCATTACACCTTGTTACGGTGCGGCATAACCACACCGGGATGCGTCGGTTTCGGAGAAACACGCCCTACCTTGAACACAATTCATCATTCACTATTACGGGTCTAAACTTATCTAGTTTGCAGGTTCCCGTAGCCGGTAATTGTTGCAATCTGCCACCTCTATTTTCGCTTGTCGCGAATATACATCGCTGTGCCGTCTTTCCCGCGCCGTGAAATCTCAAACAGGTCTGTCGCCTCTATCAGTACGCTCCACCGACTGAACCCATAGTTTTGTGCCGCATGTGATTTCAGGTTTCTGATGTATTCAGCCATCCGGCTCATCGACGACCATCCATCATCGTCAGCCGTATTCTCGCACGCCAGTCTTAACATCCGTACCAGTGAGGTGTCGCCGCGCAACTCATTTTTTGTCCTCCGTATCGGTCTCTCAATCACCTCTTTTTGTGGCGTTTTCGTTGTTTTAGCTCGTGCTACCGCTCTCTCCTCAGCCTGATCAGCCGCAATCAGATCTTCAGTATAGATAAATTGCGTACACGCCTTAACAAATGGTTCGGGTGTCTTTTTACCACCAAAGCCGTAGACCTCTTTGCCACTCTCCAGTAAACGCACCACCAGCGGTGTAAAGTCACTGTCACTGCTCATCAAGGCAAAGCAGTCGATCTCTTTTGTGTAGAGTATATCCATGGCATCAATTATCACCGCTGAATCGGTCGCGTTTTTCCCTTTTGTATAGGCAAACTGCTGCACCGGCTTGAGAGCATATAGACGCGAACTCTCCTCCCAGTTTTTCAGATGGGCACTCTTCCAGTCGCCATAAGCACGCCGCACATTAACTACCCCATATTTGGCCAGTTCACTCAAAACGGGCTCAACCGCATCCCGGCTCGTATTGTCGCAGTCTATCAGTAAAGCTATATTTTTGTTATTCATGTCGCCTAGGTTACCTGAGTGAACCCATTACGTCACTAATTATTTGCCAATTGATACAGACCAGTCGTGGTATGCCCGCCCTATGTGCGTTACCCTCGACATGGATCTTACTGGCCGTGGAGGTGAAGCAGTCTATGATTTTCCGCTATTAAACGAGGAGCTGATAACATGAGGTTGCGCGCCTTATGAAGAGACCAAGGTCATCGGTGATAAATATGGGCTGAAGGTGTGTCTCACACAGGCAATGGAAGTACTTAAGCATCGACAGAAAGAGAGCCAAAATCAAGCAATGGCCTGCAACAACTGTTCCCTCTTTTCACTCTTTGCGCTCTCTGCGGTGAACCTGTTATTTATAACCTATACTCGGTTTCTCACAAAAAAACGCCCACTCCGTTTCCGGGGCGGGCGTTTTTATGATCTATCTACTCACTCAGGAGACTGGCGCATCGGCCAATACCTGCAGAGTGCTGTAGTTACCCTTGATTTGTGCATCGGCACTGGCAAGCATATCTGCTGCGTTAGGATTAAGCTTTGTCAGCAGCTTGAAGCGGTTCTCTGAGCTAGAGGTCTCTGCGAACGACTTCGAAGGCGCTTTGCTGTCGAGCTGTAGCGGATTTTTACCCTCGGCGACCAATGCCGGGTTGTAACGGAAGAGTGGAAAACGTCCCGTCTCAACGGCCAGTTTCTGCTGCTCAAGCCCCATTACCATCGGGAAGCCCTGAGCGATACAGTGTGAGTAGGCGATGATGATCGCCGGTCCATCGTAGGCCTCGGCCTCGTTGAAGGCTCTCACAGTGGCCGCCGGGTTGGCACCCAGACTCACCTGTGCCACGTAGATATCCTTGTAAGTCATGGAGATCATTCCCAGATTTTTCTTCATCTGAGTTTTACCCGATGCGGCAAACTTGGCCACGGCACCCAGTGGGGTCGATTTCGAGGCTTGACCGCCAGTGTTGGAGTAAACCTCTGTATCGAGTACCAGAATCTTAATATTGCGCCCTGAAGCCAGCACATGGTCAAGACCACCGTAGCCGATGTCGTATGCCCAGCCGTCACCACCAATGGCCCAGACCGACTTCCGTACTAGGTTGTCAGCCACACCAAGGAGGTTTTTGCCGATAGGACCCTCACCCTTGCAGGCTGAGAGAGCACTCTTCAACTCGGCTACGTTGGCGCGCATCGCTTCAACACCGTCGTTGGTCGACTGATCGGTATCTTTAATCTTCTGCGCTATAGCCTTCAATGAAGCAGGTGCCTCAGCATGTGCCAGAATCTGGTCGATCAGCTCAAAGGCGTACTGATTAAGTTTGTCGGATGTCAACCGCATACCATAAGCAAATTCAGCGTTATCTTCAAACAGTGAGTTCGCCCATGCCGGACCGCGACCATCCTCACGTGTGCAGTAAGGTGTGGTGGGCAGGTTACCGCCATAGATCGAGGTACAGCCAGTGGCGTTACCAATCAGCAGACGATCCCCGGCAATCTGCGTCAGCAGCTTGATATAGGGGGTCTCGCCGCAACCGGCGCAAGCACTGGAGAACTCAAAGAGCGGACGGCGCAACTGGGTTCCCTGAATAGTGGTAGCCGCAATCTTGTTAGGATCAGCCTCGGGCAGACCAAGGAAGAACTTAAAGTTCTCCGCCTCAGGAACGCGCAGGTCGAACTGCGGCTCCATGTTGATCGCCTTGCGTGTCGGGTCGGCTTTATTTTTGGCCGGACAGCGTTGTACGCAAATACCGCAACCGGTACAATCTTCGGGAGCTATCTGAATTGTGTACTTATAGCCCGGGAACGCTTTACCAATCACACCTTTAGCGTCAATCGACTTAAACGTCTCGGGTGCTCCATCAAGCTCGGTTGGGTCGTAAACCTTGGCACGGATCGCGGCATGTGGGCAAACCAGCGAGCACTGTGTGCACTGGATACAGGTATCAGCATCCCAAACCGGTATCTCTGTGGCGATGTTACGTTTCTCCCACTGGGTAGTGGCAGTTGGCCAGGTGCCGTCAGCCGGTATCTTCGAGACCGGCAGATCATCACCGCGCTGGGCGATAATCTCAGCCGTAATATTCTGCACAAACTCGGGAGCCTCTGCCGGAACCACCAATGGCTTTTTAACTTTGCCGGCCGGTGTGCCGGGGTACTTCACCTCTTTCACTGCATTTGCGGCAGCGTCAATGGCATCCCAGTTCATCTTCACCACAGCCTCACCCTTGCGGCCGTAGCTCTTCTGGGCGGCATTCTTAAGTGCCTGAATCGCCTCTTCAGCCGGGATGATATTGGATATCTTGAAGAATGCTGTCTGCATCACAGTATTGATACGACCACCAAGCTTCAGCTCATGATCCAGCTTGAGGGCGTTAACCACGTAGAACTTCAGCTTTTTGTCGATGATCTGCTGCTCAACTTCATCCGGCATGTTGTCCCACACATCTTCCGGCTCAAATGGTGAAGCCAGCAGGAAGGTGCCACCCTCTTTAATGGTCTCGAGCATATTGTATTTCTCGAGGAACGAGAAGTTGTGGCAGGCCACAAAGTCAGGGCGGGTGCAAAGGTAAGTGCTGCGAATCAGCTCAGGGCCAAAGCGGAGGTGCGAAACCGTGATCGCGCCGGCTTTTTTAGAGTCGTAAACAAAGTAACCCTGAGCGAAGTTGTCGGTGTCTTCACCGATAATGGTGATCGAGTTTTTGTTGGCGCCAACTGTACCGTCAGAACCTAACCCGTAGAACATGCACTCTTTGCGGCCATCGCTGGTCAGCGCAAAAGGTTTCACGTCGAGAGAGAGGCCGCAGACGTCATCGTTGATACCAACCACAAAATGGTTCTTCGGTGTCGCGTTTTTAGCATTCTCAAACACCGCTTTGACCATCGGCGGATTGAACTCTTTTGACCCAAGACCATAACGGCCGCCAAAGGTCGGGATCCACCCCTTAAGGTCGGTCACGCGGTTTTGAGCTGCTTCACCAATCGCTGTACGTACATCGGTGTAGAGAGGCTCGCCCACGCCACCGATCTCCTTGGTGCGATCGAGTACGGTAAGTGTCTTAACCGTCAGAGGAATCGCCTTGGCAAATGCGGCGAAGTCGAAGGGACGGTAGAGGCGTACTTTAATCACGCCTACTTTTTCACCCATGCCAACCAACTCGTCAACTGTCTCATGTACCGTCTCGGCACCGGAGCCGATAATCACAATCACATGCTCAGCATCAGGAGCTCCCACATAGTCAAACAGCTTGTACTGCCGCCCCGTCAGGCCGGCAAACTTATCCATATACTTCTGCACAATCCCCGGAACTTTGTCGTAGTAGGGGTTTACCGTTTCACGGCCCTGGAAGAAAACGTCAGGGTTCTGCGCTGTGCCGCGCAACTGAGGTTTCTCAGGTGTCAGGGCACGGGCTCGGTGCTCATTGACAAGATTGTCGTCGATCATCGCACGGATTACGTCGGTACCGACTTCGTCGATCTTCTGCAGCTCGTGCGACGTACGGAAACCGTCAAAGAAATGGAGGAAAGGGACACGCGCTTCGAGGGTCGCGGCGTGGGAGATCAGCGCCATGTCCATCACCTCTTGTACACTGTTGGAGGCCAGCATTGCAAAACCGGTCTGGCGGCACGACATCACGTCGCTGTGGTCGCCAAAGATCGAGAGCCCTTGACAGGCCAGTGCGCGTGCCGAAACATGAAACACCGCCGGAGTGAGCTCGCCGGCAATCTTATACATGTTGGGGATCATCAGTAACAGCCCCTGCGAGGCTGTAAAGGTAGTTGTCAGTGCACCGGTAGTGAGTGCACCATGGACGGCACCTGCCGCACCGGCCTCAGACTGTAATTCCACTACCTGCGGTACTGTACCCCAGATATTTTTTTTGTTGCGCGCGGCCCATTCATCGGCCCACTCACCCATATTGGATGAAGGTGTAATCGGATAGATCGCTGCGACCTCACTGCAGGCAAAAGCAATTGCGGCGGCTGCCTCGTTACCATCGACCATAATTTTCTTGGCCATTTTTATTCCTTATTTACGTAGTGATGTGTTAAAGAGTTACAAAGTAACGGCGGGCAGCTTCCGCTGTCCGCCGTTCTAACATTTTATTTGCACGCTGCCCGTACAGCATCGAGCTGACCGGCTGAGCCCAGCTTAACGTTTTTAGCAGCAATAAACTTGGCATACTCAGGCATGAAAACTTTGCCCGGATCGCGCAGGTCAAACTTCTCCGGCTGATCGCGGAAGAATTCGCGATGTACGCGGCACCACACTAACCGACCGTCCGTGTCGATGTTGATCTTGGTCACACCCAGTTTGGCCGCACCAAGGAACTGGTCGGCATCGACGCCCGAAGCACCTTTAATATTACCACCAGCGGCGTTGATACGCGCCACCTCATCCTGCGGTACTGAAGAAGATCCATGCATCACCAGCGGAAAGCCGGGCAGGAGCTTCTGTATCTCTTCCAGAATATCAAAGCGAAGCTTCTGGCTGCCCTTGAATTTAAAGGCACCGTGCGAGGTTCCGATGGCGCAGGCAAGTGAGTCACAACCGGTCTGTTTGACAAAATACTCGGCCTCCGCAGGCTTGGTGAAGACGTGATCATCGGCTGAGACATCCTCTTCAATCCCTTTGAGAACACCCAGTTCAGCCTCTACCACTAAACCTTTAGCATGAGCTGCATCGACCACCCGTTTGGTGATCTCAATATTCTGCTCCAGCGGCAAGTGCGAGGCATCAATCATCACCGAGCTGTAAACGCCCGAGTTGATACAGTCAATGCAGGTCTCTTCATCGCCATGGTCAAGGTGAATCGCAAAAACGGCTTCAGGAAAAATCTCATCAGCGGTTTTCATCATCGCCTCAAGCATTTTTTTATGGGTATATGAACGGGCCCCCTTCGAGAGCTGCACGATAAACGGAGCCTTGCTCTCAACGTTGCCCTTGAAGAGCCCCATGGTCTGCTCAAGGTTATTGATGTTATAAGCCCCTATGGCATACTTGCCATAAGCGAGTTCAAAAAGTTTTTTTGTGGTAACAATCATTATTCAATCCTCCTGAAAACAGTTCAACCAGCACGCTCCGGTCAGTCGGAACGCCTCGGCAACGGAAACATGGCGCATGATGATAACGGCAACATCATCTTAACGCAAGATCAAAAGTAGCTTTTATATCCGCGGCGGTGCCGCCATGCCGAGCAACTCCAGCCCCTGCCGCAATATATCAGCAACGTATGCACACAGCGCAATTCTGCTGTCACGCACTGCCGGATCAGCCTTTAGTACCGGCGATTGCTGATAAAAGCTGCTGTAAGCCTGACAGAGTGTAAAGAGATAATCGGCCATGATACTCGGTTTGCAGGCCTCAGCCGCACGCTGCACCGTGGTCGGGAAGCGGAGCAACTGCAATACCAACGCCCGCTCCAGAGCCCCCTCAACCAGCATCGTCAGAGAGCGCGGCTCGCATTCAGGCACCATCTCGCTGTATTTGTCGAGTAAACTGCAGATCCGCGCATGGGCGTATTGCAGATAAGGCCCCGAATTACCGTCCAATGCCAGCGCTTTGTCCCAGGTGAAAACAATCATGTTTTGTGGGTCATGGCTAAGATCAGCATATTTTACAGCCCCAATCCCGATCTGTGCCGCCAGCTCACTCTTTTCGACCTCGCTCATGCTTGAGTCTGACTCATCTATAATAGCCCGGGCTCGCTGTACGGCCTCATCAAGTAACGCCTCCAGTTTGATCACATTCCCCTGACGTGTCGAAAATGTACCTTCCGGCAGACGCATCAACCCAAACCATACATGCTTTAACTGTGTGGTAATCCCCAGTTTGGCACAGACTGTGAAAAATTGCCGGAAGTGGAGCTGTTGCCGCTCATCAGTAACATAGATCACACGGCCGGGGGCAAACTCAGCTACACGTGAACGAACCGTGGCGATGTCGGTCGTGGCGTAATTGTAACCACCATCGCTCTTGCGCACAATGCATACCGGCAACCCCTCATCTTCCAGCCGAACCACCAATGCGCCTTCGCTCTCCTCTGCCAGCCCCTCACGCTCCAGCAGTGCCACTGTATCAGCCAGCATCTCATTATAAAAGCTCTCGCCGCGGTGCAGGTCAAAGTTAACCCCCAAGCGTCGGTAAACACGTTCGAATTCACCTAGACTCAGCTCAACAAAACTCTCCCATAAAGCGCGGTTCTCTGGATCGCCCTGTTGTAGTTTTACCAACTCTGCGCGGCATTGATCCATCCACGCCTCATCCTCACGGGCTCGCTCGTAACTCGCCACATAGACCCGCTCCAGTTCACTGATCGGATCAGCAGCCAGCGCAGCCTGATCAAGGAAGTTGCGATACCCCATGATGATCACGCCAAACTGAGTCCCCCAGTCGCCCAGATGGTTATCGGCAATAACCTTATACCCCAAAGCGCGGTACATCCGATCCAGTGCATTACCAATCACCGTCGATCTTATATGACCTATATGCATCGGCTTGGCAATGTTCGGACTCGAATAGTCGAGTATGATCGTCTCGCCGGCACCACTCTGCGGTATGCCGCAGAGCGGCTTGGCGGCCATTGCTGCCAACTCTGCTGCCAGCCACTCGGCTTTAACAGTAATATTGATAAACCCCGGCCCGGCAATCTCAGCCTTCTCCACATAGGAAGGAGCCGGCAAAGCCGCCAGCACCGCCTCGGCAATAGCACGTGGCGACTTTTTCAGACTTCTGGCCAGCGGCATGGCATCATTACACTGAAAATCACCAAAGCGGTCGTCTGCCGCCGCTTGTACCCGCAGAGTAATACCATCCGCCTCGGAACCAAAAGCTTTGCTGAAAGCCTCGACTAACCAGACGGCAAGTGCCGTCTCACAGCGATTGCCCGACTCTTCTAAATTTGAGGGGGTTTTCATATTTTACAGACCCGCAACAATACGTGCGGAACTCCTCTCCAGCCTCACTACTATATTATGCAGGTCAGTGGCATTGGCCGCAACCAATCCCGACCAACATAATCATAGTTTATCAAATATCAGGGCTGGCACCGCCTGCCACTGTTAAATCACTCAGTCACAGCTTGAGTCGCCACAGCCTTCTCAATCAAAGCCGGACGCTTCAACATGTCGCGTGCCTCTTTAATATTCAGCTTACCAACAACGTCTTCAGCTACCCCAAGAGCTATCAGACGACGCTTCTGCACCAAATGGCGCCGGCGTCTCGCTCCCACGCTTTTCACCGGACGTGTGCGGGGTTTCTTATGTAATGTACGGCCTGTTCCCATCTACTTTCTCCTTAAAAATGCTTTTCAGCAAAACAAAACACGATATTGTGGTAAATTTACCCGATTGTGGCAAGCGCAAAGTGTAACGGTTTTTGAGATAGACACCTCAACCCCAATTTTATAAACTATCTCACTTGTGTTAATTGTAAATGTGCCTCATGGCACAATTAATCAGAATTGGAGAGGTAATCAATGGGCAAAAATTACAACATTGCCGTTATCCCTGGCGACGGGACCGGCCCCGAGGTGTCAGATGAGGCTCTTAAAGTGCTTAAAGCGGCCGGCAACCGCTTTGGCTTTGGTTTTAATTTCACCAATTACGACTTGGGCGGCAACCGCTACCTGACTACCGGTGAAATCCTCCCCGATTCTGCTGTAGAAGAGCTCCGTGGCTACGACTCCATCCTCCTCGGTGCTATCGGCCACCCCGATGTCAAACCGGGTATCCTCGAAAAAGGGATTCTGCTGAAACTCCGCTTCGCCTTTGACCAGTATATAAACCTCCGCCCCGTTAAGCTCTTCCCCGGTGTCGATACCCCTCTCAAAGATAAAGGGCCTGAAGATATCGATTATACTGTGGTTCGTGAAAACTCTGGCGGTGCTTACACTGGCTGCGGCGGCAACCTGATGATCGGCACCCCACATGAAGTAGCCACTCAGGAGATGATCTATACCCGCCATCAGGTAGAGCGTGCCCTCCGCTACTCTTTTGATCTGGTGCGCCGCCGCCACTCAAAGGATAACCCTTGGCGTGGCCTAAAGGCGGAAGATATCGCCGCCGGTAAGATCGGCCAGCTCACCCTATGTGGTAAAACTAACGTCCTGACCTTTGTATTCGGACTCTGGGAGCGGGCTTTTCATGAAATCGCACCGGAGTATCCTGATGTAAAAATCGATTACTGTCACGTCGATGCCACCACCATGTGGATGGTCAAAAACCCCGAATGGTTTGATGTCATCGTCACCGAAAACCTCTTTGGCGATATCATCACCGATCTCGGTGCCATGACTCAGGGCGGCATGGGGATCGCCGCCGGTGGCAATATCAACCCCAACGGTGTCAGCATGTTTGAACCGATCGGTGGCTCTGCCCCCAAATACACCGGTAAAAACGTGATCAACCCCCTTGCCGCTATCTGCGCCGGCTCTATGATGCTGGAGACCCTCGGCGAAATCGAAGCCGCACAGGCTATCGAAAACGCTGTAATGGATGTCACCGGGACAAAAATGAAGAGCATGGCTGCCGGTCGGATGGGCTTCTCTACTCAAGAAGTGGGCGATCTCGTCGCCGAACGTGTTTGATTAATACTCCCCCGACACGATAAAGCTGTCAAATGGTTGTGTCGGGGTGAATTTAAAAAAATCTTTGTCCCTGATACCCTGCTGTTGATGGGACAAAATATCTCCTGCTCACTCAACTGCCGCTGCTGCGGCCTCTCTCATAACAATGGTCGGGGAGAGGGGATTCGAACCCCTGACCTTTTGGTCCCGAACCAAACGCGCTACCAGGCTGCGCTACTCCCCGAATCGATTTCTTGATGAAAGTGGCGCAAAGGATACTCAATAATCGCCCCATACGTCAAAGAAAAACTTTCACCCCTTTTGCAATCCCCCCTTTATAACTCCTTGCTTGCCGTCTGTTGCTGCATTGGCTTACACTGTTACCTGTTTGCCGGCATACTCAGCAGGCATTAGCAATATTTATTTTAACAAAGAGAAAAGGGTAAAGTGATGAGCAAAATCAAAGAAGTGCGTATTGGCGTCGTCGGCGTTGGCGGTATGGGGGGGTCACATGCCCGCGCTATTTTACAAGGCAATGTGCCCAATGCACGCCTTGCTGCTATCTGTGATATCAACCCGGCAGTTTTAGACCGCTTTGACAACTCTATGCTGAAATTCGCCGATAGCCGTGAGATGATCCGCTCCGGTGAAGTCGATGCTGTTGTTGTAGCCACACCGCATTATGCCCATACCACTATCGGTATCGACACTTTTAATAATGGTCTCCACCTCTTGCTGGAGAAGCCCATCTCAGTTCACAAAGCCGATTGTGAACGCCTCTTTGCCGCGTACGACAAAATTGAAGGCAAAAAGCCCCTCTTCAGTGTTATGTTTAACCTCCGCACCACACCTATCTACCAGAAGTTGCGTGCGCTGGTGCAGGATGGTCACCTCGGCAAAATCACTCGTGTAAACTGGATCATCACCGCATGGTTCCGTACTCAGCACTATTATGACAACGGCGACTGGCGGGCCACCTGGAGCGGCGAAGGTGGTGGCGTACTCCTTAATCAGTGTCCCCATAATCTCGACCTGCTGCAGTGGATCACCGGTATGCCGGTACGTGTCCGGGCCTTCTGCTCATTCGGCAAATACCACGATATCGAGGTCGAGGACGATGTCACCGCCTATTTTGAGTACGATAATGGTGCCACCGGTGTCTTTATCGCCACTACCGGCGAAGCTCCCGGAACTGACCGCCTCGAAATCACCGGCGAATGTGGTAAGGCGGTCCTCGAACATGGCAAGCTCACCTTTATCCGCAATGAATCATCGATGCTTGAATACAGCAAAACTTCAAAATCTGGTTTCGCCAGACCTGAAGTGTGGAACGTCGAAATACCCGTCTCACACAGTGGTGGACAACACACCGAGATCCTCAGTAACTTCGCCAATGCTATTGTCAATGGCACCCCTCTCATTGCCGATGGCCGCGACGGCATCCGCTCTGTTGAACTCGCTAATGCTATGATCCTCTCAACACTGCAGGGGAAAACAATCGAACTCCCGCTTAATAGTGCTACCTATGAGCGAGCCCTTAAAAAACTTATCAGGGAGTCGAAATACACCAAAAAAGGAGTAACCGCTGCCGCGCCGGTCGATCTCTCCTCTACTTTTAATGTCCCTAAAGCAAAATAAAACACCTCTCCCCGGCACTGCCAACACTGCGGTGCCGGGGTACAAACATCTCTGCCTAAATGTATTTATTAAAAAAACTTCTCCCCCTCTATCTCGTATCAACTCTTAATGTGTTAGCCACTAACTACTTCCAGCCGCTCAATACCTCCCCTGCCGAACTTTTTAAGATCGACAACGGCTCGGTTGAACTCTCCATAGATAACAACATCGCCACCTATCGCTGGAGCCCGGAAGCAGGCAAAACCTCTACCCTCGAACTCCACCCCGACCACCCTCTGTTGCAGAGACTCCGCTATTTCGACACCTTCAGCTTCGACTTCCGTATCGCCAGTGGAGAAGTGAGCGATACCAGCCTCCTAGCACTGGGTCATGTCAGCGGAGCCCGCCAGTTCCGTGTCCACCAATGGCAGGTCGCTATCCTCACCACCCCCACTAAAGTGTGGCACCACCGCTCAATCGATCTCGCCCGCCCCAACTGGTTCCCTTGGGACAGTGCCGACGGCACCGACGGCAACTGCTACTTCCGCTTTACCACTCTCGCCCTCACCCCCGGCACTACACTAGAAATACGTGCCGCGGCCCTCTATCGTGCTCCACTCCGCCTCAAAGCCGATTTTATCCCGCCCGATACCTGGCCCATCCTCACCCGCCACCCCGATGGCAACTTTACCTACAATTTTACCCTCCATGTCCAGAATGCCTCCGGTGCCCCGGCTAATGCCACCGCCAAAGTCACCTCTAGTAACCGTTGCTTTGATGTCCGCCTCAAGAGTGGCAATGACGAAGAGTCTGCCGACCAAGACCTCGCTACCTCTGTCACCTTCCCCCTCAAACATGTTGCCCGAAATACCATCACAGTAGTCGCCCAACTCTCCGCCCGACAAGCCGCCTCCTGGGGCGAGCTCGACTCAGAAGAGGTCCGCATTGAGATCGCCCTCGACTCTCATCCCGAAGCCCCAGCCGTTTGGCAGGGGTTTCTAACCAAGCCGCTCTCTACCAAACTGCAACGTCAGGTTATTATCCCCGTAGCCGAGCTCGACTCTCTGCGTAAAGAGCTCAAAGAAACCCCCGAAACTACAGCTAAAATGCTGAATATGCCACGGCTCATCAAAATAGCCGACGACCTCCTGCAAACCGAATTCCTCTGTCTGCCACGCAGCTCAGCTCATGTCCGTAATGGCTATGTCGGCAATTGGCGCCCCACAAACCGTATGCCGGAAGTGGTAAATACAGAAACCGGCGAAACCCAGCTCGGCACCGAAATTGCCGGTCGCACCTGGAAAGAGTACCTCGGACAATTCGGCAAGGGGTGCCACAGCCTCACCATGGCTTACCTCTATACACAAAATGAGGCCTACGCCGAAAAGGCCATCGAACTGCTGCTGCTCCACGCCCGTGAGTTTAAAGAACTCCCCTGGACTATCCAAAGTGAAACACCATGGTCGCAGGGCGACTATATCCTCGGTGCCAGCCGCCTCGCCTGGAATAGCTCTTATGGCTCCAACTGGTACTATAAAGACTACTGCCGCATGATCTCTGCCCTCACCACTTCACCGGCCTGGACACCGGAAGTCGCCCATAAAATCTATCTCGGTTTTGTTGTCCCTTATGCACAGGAACTGATGAAGTTCCGTGGCGGCCTCAGCAACATGACCGACATCACCAACCACAACATCTTCCTGCTGGGGCTCGTTTTTGACGATGCCAACCTGATCCGTTGGGCACTCCTCAACGACACCGGTCTCCTCAATCGCCTCGCTGATATCACCCCCGACGGTTTCTCCTCTGAGGGCCGCCCCGTCAGCTACCACTACGGAGCCATGGCCGAATACCTCCCCACACTCACTTACGTGGTGCGCTCCGGTCTCAATGTCACTATCCCACGCCAAAACCTCGCCGAAGCCCTCCTTATGCCCTATCGCCGTGCCTCCCTCTGGGGACGTATTCCCAGCACCGGCGACTGCGGACGTGGTCTCTCGATTGGCTCCAACCCCCTGACAGCACAGATGATGGAGATCGTTGGCGACTCCACCCCTGAGCTCGCTTACGCCCTCCGTTCACCTTCTGTCGCTCCTGACGAATGGCGCAAATTACTCGAAACCAAACCACGCCTCTTTGAAGCCGCCGGCCTCGCCATACTCCGCAGTGGCGACACCACCGACACCCAGATTATGGCCACCCTCGACTACGGCCGTAACGTCTTCCACTCACATCTCGACCGCAACCAGTTTACCCTCCTCGCTTTCGGCAAATCGTTCACCATGGGTCCTGGCTCCGGCTATAATGTCGGCTCTGGTGGCATGGTCGCCGGCGAACACCCCAACCTCAGTGCCTTCCGCAGCAACGCCTCTCTGGCTCAAAATGTAATTTTAGTCGACACACGCAATCAGGAACCCGCTATCGGCAAACTACGTGGCTGGGGCAATGAGAAAGACCGCTGCTGGGCCGCTTCAGAAGTCAACGGTATCCACCCCGGTGTTACACATGAACGTGGTGTCATGCTGCAAGACGGCATTATTATTATGCTCGACCGCATCACCGGCGACACACCCCACACCTACGATTGGGTCTACCACAACCTCGGCACCTTCACCCTGGCCGACAACTGGACTGCCACCCCCCTTGAAAAACCACTCGCCGAGCATAACCTCTACGACAAACTCGTTAACCCCGCCCGCCTCACCGGCACCACCCCGCTGCATGCCACCTGGGATCTCTCCTGGAACCTTACACCCAACATAATTAAAGACCTGCAAAAAAGAGAAGTGGCACCATCACCGATTAAACTCGCCCTCTGGCAACTCAGCAGCCACGCCAACGAAATCTACTCCGCGGTCACCGGCATAAATAATCAAGACACTATCCGTATGCCCGACTCCGCCCCCAGCCTGATCTGCCGTGCCAGCGACAAATCTGTTACCTGGCTCACCGTACTCGAACCCTACAAAGAGGTGCCCCGCGTCACAGGCGTCGAAACCAGCGGCTCCTTCGGTATCAAAGTCCACCTCACCAACGGCAAAACCATCACCACCGAATGGTCTAAAATCACCAATCGCTAAACTGACAACCGCTATCCCGGCGAAAGCACTCACAAAGCCAAATGTAGGATAGGCATTTCTGCCTGTCCCGGCGGCGTTCACGCCGCCACTCTTAAACGAATCACTTAAACGAAACCACCTCGTCCTGGAGACCGCCGTCCCCGGCGGGAATACCCACTTCGCCCACTTAAACGGAAACCACCTCGCACCTTCATTGTGTTACAGGGGATTTGTTCTTTGTCGTGAGCTTTGTCGTAAGCTTTGTCGACTCTATCAGCCCCCGGCGGCATTACACCTTCTCCCGGTGCTGCATAACCGCACCGTGACGCGGCGGTTTCGGAGAAACACGCCCTACCGCCATGTGTTTGCCATTTTACTATTAAGGCATTCTATTTCGTACCCATTCGTTCCCATTGGTGTTCATTCGTGGTTTCTTCAGCCAGGCATAAGTTTCCGTGGTTAATAATCGTTTAAGTACCTCGTCTAAAACTGCTTACAGCCGTAACCAAATGTTATACAGCATAGAAATCTTATTTTCTTAACATATCTGGCACTTGCATGGACTCCCGCAGTTTTAATAAAAACGCTGCGCGTTTGG